>DHXK01000274.1:0-3222 GCA_002413665.1 Legionellales bacterium UBA5158
ATAATTTGCTTAGGCTGAATTAACATGAATAAAAAGGTGGAATGTAATGCCATAGTCGTATATCTCGTATAACTATAGTCCCAAGGAACTTGATTGAGATAATTGTAGAAAGAAAGCAAACTTAAAATAAAAATTAACCAAGCGACTGTTTGAATAACCCACCCTGATGCATTTTTCATAAACTGATATAAAAACACGAATGCTATCATCACGAAATTTGCTGCACTCATAAATGTCATGCGCCCAGGATATATAAAGCTAGAATTTAATTTTTCTTTTAAGAAAAATTCATCTACATACAAATTAAGGCCTAGCACAAATTCAAGTATAGTTATGCATCCTATCAAAATAAGAATGATAGAAGTTATAACTATAAATTCTTTAGTAATGAGCCCTAGATTATTGCGACTTAATAATAAAAATGAAATGCCACAAAGCAGAAAAGAAATGGCAGTATTCATCTTCATGGACATCCATAAAGGTGAAATATTCGTTAACATGGGTATATCTAATACCCATCCTGATATAACAGCTATGCTTGTAAAAATTATAACAATGCCAATTATTCTCACAAACATGGGAAATTTAATTGTGAAACTCGTGGGCCAGTTGTTATCGGCTATGCTTAAAATTTTATGATCATCCATGATTAATTGATCTCAATATAATTATTTATCTGTATTATGAGACTCTTATAGGCTGATAGAATCTGGCCTTTATATCTTTATTTTATGACATTTTAATCAATTGAAGTATCTATATAACAAATTATTTTACTTTAAGTATAAAGTTTAATCGTTGAAGGTGAAAGTGTCAGTAAACGCTGATCACTGTAGAACAAAAACGTCCTATACATAGACAGGACGTTCGCTTGACAGTGTTGCTGGTAGGGTTTTTAGGTTAACGTCTACCACCGTGATATCCGCCTCGGTATCCACCGTGATTCCCGCCTCGGTATCCGCCGTGATACCCGCCTCGGTATCCGCCGTGATACCCGCCTCGGTATCCGCCGTGATTTCCACCACGATATCCGCCGTTATATACGTTGCCGTTGTATCCGCCACCGCGGTATACGCCGTATACTCTAGCTCCATTATTGTTTAAATAATATCCTCCATTTGAAATCACAGCTCCATTGCATACCTGATTAAAATATCCATTTGTTGTTGCTACATATACACAGCCCGCAGACGCGTTTGCTGAAACTCCTAACATACTAAACGCAAAGAATAATGAAGCGAATAATGTAAATATTTTACTCCGCATAACTTTTCTCCTTATATATTTTAGATATGATTTTTATACAAATTAATAATCTAATGTTACCTTCATGAAGCGCACTCTTTGAGTATAGCTTTTATTGAGAAAACCGGACAAAGTTATTACAAAATAAATAAATATCAGTTATTTTTCAACATATTGGATTAATAAAAAAATTATTAACGCTTCGGATTCAGTTTTGATGATTGCTTTAAATGATAATTGCTTTAAATGAATAAGATTGAGGTCAGAGCTTTTTGTAATGAAGCATTTATTTTGGCGCAACTACATCATCCTAATATTGTAGAGTTTTATGGGTCTACAATAAATCCTAAATACAGTATCGTTACAGAATAATTGCCTTATTGTTTATCGAATTTTGTTGAAAATTCCGCATTGAGAAGTTCAGATTGGGCAAGTATCAGTTATAAAATTATTCAAGGAATCGCGTGTGGTTTAGCATACCTGCATGAGAATAATATTTTGCATCGTGATATTAAAGTAGATAATGTCTTACTTGATAAAAAAATGAATTCAAAATTATGTGATTTTGGTCATGCTGTCAATAACGTTAAACGCATTTGTGGTACATTACAATTTCACTTCATAGGACACTCAATGAGATCAAGTTTACTTTTGCCATAGGATATTATGTACGGTATTCTCCCTCTACCTTATAGCGAGACAGGATGTAATCCAGATGGATTATTTTGTGATCCTCATTATCCAGAAAACCAAAATGATTATTGTCTAGCTTATTTTACTGAGTTGGGATTGGGTATAGGTGTTTGTCAAGTACAAGGCTGGCGCGCAACGCAACAGGATTTTCTTGCTGTGTCACAGCTAGAAGTGAAATCATTTGCTACATTAAGCGAAGAAAAACAAACCTTAGCGCTGAAAGGTACTTTTTATCATTTACAGAAACTTTATGGTCAGCATGAACATATAGGCTCAACAGGATGTAGCGCTGTAACATGGATAGATGATGAGAATATATTGCATGTGACTACGGCAAATTTAGGTGATAGCAGCGCTTACGTCTTTATTATTAATCAGCATGATCAAGTAGAATCAGTACAACTTAATAATTTGCATAAACCCACGGCACCCAGTGAATTTGCAAGGCTACGAGAAAGTGGACATATTGTTACGCGAAGACGTATATGTGCTAATGGACATTCTCTCAATATCAGCCGCACTTTTGGTGATAACGGATTAGAGATTGCAGGTCTAACACATATTCCAGAGATTCAGTATTTCAAAAAAAAAATAGGGGTTTCTGATAGAGCTTTTGTGCTAGTTGAATCTGATGGCGCTGGTAATTTTCTGAAAAGAAAATCTTTATTAAATTCTATGTTTGCATTTTATGGTGAGTTACCGCCCGATGAAATTGCTAAAGAAATAGTGGGTGAGGCGCTCATGAGTGAATCACCTGATAATATTTCTGTGGCAGTCATCTCTGCAGGAAAAACCCCTTTATCAGCGAGTGTGTTCGATGGTCATGGGGGGTATGAAGTAGCACAAAATCTTGAAAAAAATATGTATACACAGCTGCAGAACTTTTTAGGAGTGGTATTAACTGATGAAGGTTTTAGTGCTTTAAAAGAAGAAATTACCCTATCTGATCAGATGGTTGCAAAAAAATTAAAAGCTAAACAAAATGTCTTAGAAAAAAATTTACTTACCATTAAAACTAAATTTGAAGCTCATTTAAAAAAATATGTTAATACTTCGAAGATGCATGTTTACATTGCGCCTATTCTCAATTCATCTTTCTGCCGAAAAAAATATTCACTTATTTTTGCGACGAATCATGATTGTGAGATTTTAGATGAAATTAAAACACTAGCCTCTTTACACCAAATAAAAGTTATCAATAATTTTAGTGCTGAAGATGGACATCCAGAAAGGATGCGTATAGAAATTTCTTATTGTGATATGGATATTTTAGCTGCGTCATTG
>DHXK01000274.1:3323-15828 GCA_002413665.1 Legionellales bacterium UBA5158
GATATTTTAGCTGCGTCATTGGATTGTTTTCTTAAAGAAGCTTTTGAGTTGTTGGCTCAACAGCATTTGATTGAGCGCAAGCAATCGATAGTATTCAATTCTTTCTTTAAAAAGTCTGAGTCCACAAAAGAAGTAGTGAAGCCTGAATTGGAAGCAGCATTCTTTGTAGAAGTAGAAGGGTGTCGTAAAATTTAAAAAACTGATTAGTCTTTTGAAGAAGGGTTCGCTGGGCAACGTAGTGGATCTATCTCCTTAACCCCGCTTCAGTTTCAGCTATATAGCCAGACACTAGCCCGCCTACTTGGAGATGAACACTTTTAGTTTCGTGATTTTACACATCCTGATGAATTCTTGTTAACTTATTGATAATATACAGTATTTATTAGAAATAGACCATTAACGCGCAAACTAGAGGTATAAATTTAAATACATCTCAATAAAAAGTGTACATTATTTGCATCTATCTAATAATTCCTTAATATAACTTTTATAAAATGGTGATAACTTTTTAAAGGTATAAAGAAATGTTATATAAAATAATAAATATTAAAGATTTACTCCCTCAAAACAGGCCATTGCCTGAGTTTTATCTGCATTTATTAAAGGTAGAGAGTGAATTCAATCAAACTCCATTTACCTTTGAAAACTATCAAACAGCTAGCGTTAGTTTGGAATTAGCACAAAAAATGCTAGATGAAGTCTTAGAGGAAAAAGACAAGTCATATTACTATTTATTACAAGGCATCGCGGATGGTTTGAATAGCTGGATCAATGATGATCCTTCTCTTGATTTAAGCTGTGATCAACATTTTAAAATTGCAGAAAAAATAAACCCAAATTTAAAAAAAAATATAGAGTTATTGCTGAATTTCTTTCAAGTCTTAGAACACATAATCAAAGATAAAGAAATTGATTCTGAAGAAGAAAGTTATGCAGAGGACTTTGAAGATATATTTCCTGACTGTATTCAACGTTCTGTTCTCACACAACAAGCTGTAATGAATCTATTAAATCATGAATATGATTTACCTATACTAGAACTACTATTAGCAGCTAACTATTATGAAAATCTTAAACAAGATAATACCTTTATTAGTTTAACGGATGCAAAAATTCAGTTAAGTAAAATTAATAATTTAATAAATGAAAAAGATGTTGTTGAAAGAGCTATACTGAGAGACCAGCAGAAAAATGGAGAGGCAAATATTGCTCTTTACAACTTAATTAAATCGGGTCGAGAAAAAATTGAAGCTGGTCATTTCTTGCAAGCAGAAGAAATATATAAGAGCTGTTCTCAATGTCTAGATTCTACCACTATTGATAATTTTCTAAAAATTCATATTCTCGCTAGTCGTGGCTATATTCATGGTTTATTTTCAATTCTTACTCCTATGACTTATGATAAGAGTCAATTATATTCAACTTACTTTTTTAATGCCGCAAGTAAAATCAGTCATTCTCCACAAAGTAGTCATTATATTAATGATAAAAAGCTTGTTATTGGCTTTATTTTAACAGCTTCAAATGAATTGCAAGAAAATGATGATATTGAAAGCTATATAAAAGAAATGGTGAAGCTTGGTCATACTCTTTATGAGGGGCGAAAACTTTATGATGATGAAAATGTTGATCTGTTAAATCAATATAACTTAGCTTTCTTATCAAAGTGTGAGGAGTTTTATAACAATGCAGCTCATCAAAAAGAATCCAGTTTTTTAAATTATTTCCATTTAGCTTCTATATGCAGAATATTAAAAGATGAAGAATTATTTATAGGCTACTTTATTAAATTTATTTTTCATGGGAATTTTAATAATAAATTTTCGGAGCGTTTTGCTAATTTTGAAATAATTTCTAAAGCGATTGACTTAAATATCAAATATTTTCTTTGTCTTCATTGCGATGTGGATCTATTTGGAAACCATCTGGATGATAAAATAGGCAATATAATAAATTTAAATAAAACTATTGGGCAGGATGAAATTTCCCATTTGGCAGAAGAGTTTAGCAGTAAAGGCTTAATAGTTGCCGCTACATTATTTATGAATATTAGCTTACTGTTAGAGCATACTCAAAAAGAAATGATAAGTTCAAGCGAAGATGATATCACTAAGAAACAAACACAGTTTTTACAAAACGCATTATGGGATGATACTATATATTCTCGCTTATACCTTGCTATCATCTATCTGGACTTGATCGCATACTCAGCTATTCATACGAATAAAAAAACAATAGATTTAAATAAAGAATTTAAGAAGGTGGCTCCAAATATAACTTTTAATAATGATAAATTCCTGTCTGAAATTAAGATTAAACAGTGTGAGGAAGTGCTTAAGTCAATTTTCAAAACCATGCTCAGTACTGAAAACTATAATGATTTTAGAAAAATCCTGGAGTTGTTATTTGTTAGTAAACTCGCTCACTATTGCGCATCACTTATCAATCGAAATGACCCTCATGCGAGCGTCATTCAAGAAGAGCTATATACGATTTTTCCAAAATGGTCAGTTTCTTTTAAAGCATTTTTTCAAGCATTAAATCCAAAAATACCTAGCTCAAATTTATCAAGTCTAGCGTGTACTATGAATATGTTAAAAGATGATAATAAGAAGCCTAAAAAGGCAAAAGGAAAAGATATTAAAAAAAGTAAACTACCTACAGGTTTTTCAGAACGTAAGCGCTCTGCACCACCAATTAGTATAGCTAAGGATGTTGTAGCTAAAGTTCCTGATCATATCGCCTCATTATTAGAGGCAAGTATGAGCATAGAAGAATCAAAAGAATCTTTTTTACCTGAAAATAATGTTAAAGCTAAAGATAAGAAAAAAAATAAGCAATCTAGACGTAAAGCTTTTCAACAAGCTTATTCTGATGAATCACCTGAACCTATTGCAGATAGCTTGTCGCATAAAATAACAGAGATGACACATTTAGAGCTCAATATAATTAATAATGCGACTTCCTCACCGCTACAGTCAGAATCTTTAACTCCTGTTATTATTCATGCGATAATAGTGCCTGATCAAATCAAAAATTTTATTAACCTTTTAAAAAAATCAGGCAGTAAGCGTGTATCGCTTGTAGGTGGGTATGTTAGGGATCAACTGTTACAAAGAAATTCAGGTGAACCCATTGACATTAATAATCAAGATTACGATATAGTCACTGATTTACCTATTAAATTTATTAAAGATAAATTCCCGGAATTATTTAAGACAGATATATTAAACGATGAATATGCCACTTTAGAATTTGGTGGCTTAAAGATTGATTTGAAGTTTAGCTCACAATTAGCAAATAATAATCTAAGCGAATTAGAAGCTTACCGGCAGGATGCTAGGACACGAGATTTTACGTGTAATCTTTTATATGCAAATGAAAACGGCACTGTTTTTGATCCTTTAAATATAGGCATAGAGGGCTTGAAAGATGTGTGCTTAATTGCAATTCCTAAAGCTAATGTTTCTGATATTAATCATCATTCAAATACTACCGAAGATATTAGGCAATCTTTTAGCGAAGACCCTATCAGAATGTTTAGAGCGATACATGCTACATCAATGAGAGAGCTTCAATTTAGTGATGAAATGAATGTTGTGCTTCCTGAATCCTTGATAGCGATGAAAGCGTATTTTTCAGAAGAAAATAATTTAGGAAAAATAAATTCATTAATGCACAAGCTTTTATGTCGTGGCAGAGCTGACGAAAACTTCGCAGCACTTATGAACTTTGGCTTTCTTAAGCTTTTATTTCCAGCTCTAGATGAGCTAATAACAGTAAACAAAAAATTTGAAAGTTGGTTAATTCATGAATTAAAAAATCCACCCAGCAAACCATCTTTAAATTATATTTATGCTATGTTTATCGTGGGAATGAATTTAGTGAATAGCTCACATAATATTCCATTTTCTAATTCAGAAATGGATCAGATCGAAAATAATATTATATCTGCTACTCCTTTGTTAACGAAAAATTTTGAAAAATGGCCTTTTAAAAGTTTAATACAATTAGCTAAAATGAGTTGGTTAAAACATGCCGGGCTTGATGTATTAAATTCTAATAAATTACATCGCTCATTGAGTACGTCATCAATTTTTCACATCGATAACTCCAGTTCAGCATCTGAACATATCTCTGTTTCAGCTCCACCCGTCAATCAAGTTAGCAGTGCCAGTTCAATTCATGATTATTATCGTCATTCTGCTAGTGGAATTTTTAAATCACCCGCTCAGAATGCTGCTTCGTCACAGCCACAGGACAAGCTAACCCTGGCTCACAGGTGAGCGCATACAATATAAAACCGATAGTTACGGAGTATCGAGTTCAACCTTAGCAGCTTCCGCTAAAGTACTAGGATTTTTTGGAAAACGTGCGCGCCCATCTGCGGAAGAACTTATAAAACAAAGAGCCGAGGCAACCGGTGCACAATGGGTCAAAGATACCATCTAATAAAGTTTCTGTTTGTGCAGAGAAGGTTAGGAGGTATGTTCCACCTAGACTTTAAATATAAAATAGTATGAATTTAGCTGAAAGTTTTTTGCGACATGTGGCACGGATAATCATGTAAAAGTAGTGATGAATGATCCTAATAATGTTGATGTTTTGCAGGGTGGAGCAACGATTTCCCGCGGATTGCATGCGGGAATCGGAACAAGAGCCTGTATGTCGTGAAAACTTAGTTCGATTTATAAATTGCTATTCCGTTACTGACATAGCTCAACTATTTACTTTAGCCTAACTTCTATGTATACAGTTTTTACAAGCAACATCCTGTTCGCTTGATATCTTCCCCATGAAGATCCACTGTAGTGCTATTAACAGGGCGGGGAGCTTTTTGCAGTATTAATTTTTCCGTTATTGCTTGAAACATTTCACTGACACCATGATTGGTTTTAGCTGATGTTTCAATAAATAACAAATCATTTTCCTTTGCATATAACTGGGCTTCCTCAGAAGTTATTTGGCGATTACCGTCGGCTAAATCGAGTTTATTGCCAGCTAATGATATTACAATGTTGTGATTGTTTTGCCTTTTTAATTCACTTACCCAGGATTTTGCTCTTATAAACGACTGTCGATTAGTTACGTCATATACAACGATTACAGCGTCAGCTCCTCGATAATACAGAGGTGCCAAAGCAAAATAACGCTCCTGACCTGCGGTATCCCAAATATCATATTTTACTAGACGACCTGGAAGACTGACGGTTTGAGTGGAAAATGCGGCGCCTATCGTCGATTCTTGTTCTTCAAAAAATTTCTTTCTCGCAAAACGTAAAACTAAACTTGATTTGCCCACTGCAGAATCTCCCAGTAACACTAGTTTATACTGAGAATTAATTACTGCGCTTGAACTTGATGATGAAAATAAGCCCATAGTACTCGTAGTAGATGGTGTCCCGTTAGGTCTTCCTGTATTCATGATGCTTCCCTCACTGAAAGTTCATAGACATGTATTTATTCATACAAACAATATCACGTAACTATTAAGAAACACTTAAAACAATCTATCGCATCCCTTTATGGTAATTTTTAAATGACATAAGTTTGTTACTAAGAAAGAAGCTGCGGTTCTAAAGCAACATAATGGCTCTTTTTCAGTTAATATTTTCATTGTTTTGATCATCAATATTCGTTAAATGCGTATAAAATATTGCTATCTATGCATAACTTGTATGCTATTCCTCCATCTTTCTTGGGAGGAACTAAAATGTTTCGACAACTATTCGAACACACAAAAATATATGTCCCTATGCATAGCCAAAAGACTAAAGATTCTTATATTTTTAGTGCGCAGCATTTCCATTAGCATAGTCAGAATACATAAATTAGTGAAATTGTTAAAAAGTGATTTACCCCAAGTGGGTAAGAAAAAAATGCTTAGCGCTTGCTGTCTTGAACTTCAGTGTTCTGAATGTAAGAGGGCCACCAACCTTCATACCCTAGAGTTAGATCCTGTTTACCTTGCAGGTTGAGCAGGCCGGTGTGAGCTTGGTAGTCCAACTTGAGGATGAGGCTTTGGAAAGAAACGAGAACGAGCTGCAAATTGTTCAGGCGTTTCTATGCTACTGCCACGTTGCATTGCTGCTGCATAAACTGGATGTATTGGTCCTAACTTAGAATTATAATCTAGTTCTACTACACTTAGCTTTGTTAAATCTTCATCTGACTCAGATACTTTAATATTTTTAACTGGAACTGATTTAATATTTTTTTCTTGAGGCTTTTCCATAGCAATTAGACCTTTCCAAAATTCATTATTAAAGATGCTGACAACACCACTATATTGTAAATCTCTTACAACGTAATTTATGGGCATTGGAAACAAGTCTCTTATGCTATCCATTTGGAAATTTATCAATGCTATTTCTAAAACATTAAATAGATAAGATTCAAAAGTTAATTTTTTATTTCTATAGAACATTGATGTTTTTTCTAGGGCATTGAATTTAGAAATTAAGCAAGCGTAATAATATAGCACCTGTCTCAGTTTCGGTTTAAGATCTTGCTGGGTTTCAAGGAAATCATCAATGATGAAATTGTTAATATCCTCACACTGAAGTGAAGCTTTAAGTAAAAAAATTCTATATTCACTTTTTAAATTTTCATCATCAAGTATTTCGCATGGATATTTAGTTTCTTCTAATATTTGTTTAGCTCTATCAACTACTTGCATCAAAAATAATGAACAATTCTTGTATTGATCCGTTTCAAGTTGACTCACTAAACGAAGTGGTTTGTTAATTGTAATAATTTCGTAATTACTTTTTTTATCTATTTGTTCAAAAATAATATTAGGTTTTAATGCGGATAAACCGTATATACCAGATCCTATTCCGTGATTGGTTTGCATAAATTTCGCAGAACTCGCTAAATGTTCTGAAGCTCTAGGAGAGCCAGTTTCTTCATAAAAATGAATTATACGGACAGGCCCCTCTAATTTTTTTAGATCTTCATTACATAGATTAGAATAGGTAATAAGGGTAATGAATTGAAGTACATTCAACAATTTTTTGAGATCAATATTCCTGGTTACACTGCTTTCATATATTGACTCTAAAGATAAAGATCCTAGCGATTGTTCTAATACAATGATTAGAGAATCCGTTGCGGCCTTATCAAGTTTTCCTTTAGAGCTTACATTTCTGAATCTAAGTTGGAATCGAACTGGTAATTTTGGTAGCTTCTCTTCGATCTGTTTGAGATCTAGTGGTGATTCTTTTAATAGGTTAATAGTTGCAGTAATATCAGACTTTAAACTTTGTTGTTGACTTAGTTGTTTCGCTAATTTTAGCCTAATTTTTTCAATAATAAGTGCAAGAGTTTTTAAAAAAAATAATCTATGTCCAATAGACATATAGTCTAAACTTGGAATTTCACGAGTTGAAATCAAAATCCTGGAACATAAGCGTTCAAATATTTCTTCCTTTTTAAAAGGAAGTATATTTTCTTCAAAATTGGAAAGATCAGGATATTTTTTTTCATCCAGCAATCTCTCATTTAATGATTTGATGAGATCTGCTTTCGTTAATATTGTCATTTTATAACTTCTCGTGACTGCTCAACAATAAAGCACATCTTAGCACAAAATCACACATTATGTGCAAATATTTGTCTTATTTTGCCTTAGTAGTTGTTTCACTGACGATGCGATATTTGTACCAATCCTGTTTTGTTTTTGGTACGGGCTAACTGATTAAAACAATATTGTAACTTGTTGATTATACTTTAATATAATCGGTTAGGTAGGACGGTAAACATGCACAGCACCATTCCAGAATGTTTTGTGTGCCTGCGGCAACGTGGCATGCTGTATCAAGAATATTTGGAGCAGCCTTAATAGCTGGGAAAATATAAATTTCCAAGCTATAACCTCTGGAACTTAGTGAAAATATGCTACTATCCATCACTTTAAAATATTAGATGAGTACACTTATGAAAAAAATCACCATTTATGTAAAAGCATTATTGTTATGTTTTGTCGTCACTTCGAGCACCATGGCATTAGCAATACAAAAAACTTTTATTTTTAGTCAATTCACTGAGGATTCATATAAAGAATGTGAAAAAATGTCTATAGAGCAATCTGCTAAAGTAATACGTATTACGGTTGATTTATCTGCTATAAAAGACCAGTCTACTGGTTTACCATCCATCGTATCAACCTCTGGCCTCACATTATCATCCACGCCTAGCTTCTTTTTTATGGGGATAAAAGATTATTATGCCTATATGTCAAGTTCAACAACTGGTGTTCATAAAAACAAATCCTATTATGGAATAAATTTTTCGTTAATGGGTAAATCTAAATATGCAGACTACGACGGTGCACTTAGACTAAATGACGCTAAAGGTAATGCTTGCATGATACTTCTTAAATAGTCTGTATCAGTAGGGTCCATCATCATTGCATGATTAAGATAACCTAGGTGTGAAACGAAAGCTGCACATCCAGAAAAGCCTAGAATTCTAATTCGCTTGTTACAGGATCAGGCTTGCGTATATAACATAAAATACACAAGTCTGACTCTATTTTTTTCTGTAAAAATTAATTAAAGAAGACAGTCTCTTGACTCGGAATAGCATTTGGCTGCGGGATTTTATTCGGCGCAGGAATGACATTAGGTTTAGGAACCTTATTAGGTTTGGGTATTTTATTTGGGGCGGGGATTTTATTGACGGGTGGAGGCTTTATAGGTTGATACCCTTGATCCACAGGCGTTGGCATATTAACTACATTGGGCTGGTCGTTAGGAGCTACACTGGATTGGTTGTCAGCGTAACTAATAGTATTAAACGCTAAGAGAATGGTTGCTGTTGCTATCGCAATGCTTTTCTTCATAATCACCTCCTGTGAAAGTAATCTCTAAAGTTAAAGCATTATGGCCTTGGACTCAAGCTTAACGATAGCCCTTATATTTTCTTTATAGAAGGGCAGGGTACCATATAACATTGCATACAAAACAACCCCGGCACTCCAAATATCAATTTGGGAAGCAAAGTAAATCGAATTATTGCTAATAACTTAGGGAGAAGCGTAATTAGGAGTGCCGCAGGATGTACGAAATAAGTCTCCGTCATTGAAGTTTCTTGAAAAACCATAATCGCATATTTTGATACATAGACTAGAGTCGGGGAGCACAGAAATTAAAATATTTTCTGCCTTAATATCTCTGTGACAAATATTTTCCTGATGTAATATATGTAATCCACAAATAAGTTGTTGAAAAATTATTTTTTCTTTAAAGCCACCAGTGCCCAATGTTTTTCTTTCTGTATATCTGCCATCTAATATAGTTTTTGGGATCTTCTTTATTCCAGATTGCATATGCTTACCCTGGTTCGCATTATCATTTAAACAATCCTTTCTTAAATTTATATCCAGCAAATGGTACAATTATTTGCTTAAGAGAATATTAATAAATAATACAGATCGTTTCATTACCGATAACGACCAATTAGCAAATAAATTCCGAGGTACTTTGCAGAAATTGAAAGCTACTGATCTTGAAAATATAGTGTTTGAAAATTCAAAGGATGCTAAGTTCAGAATGTAATACCCCACCTGTTGTCGGATGTGATGCGTTTATGAAAGAATTAGATCTTCGACAAAAAAAACAAATAGTGCGTTATTATATTTTTCAAAATCGACATCCGACCCAGATAAAACTTTAATATTTACTCAGTTACAAAATAAAATAAATTATTATCCAGGAATAAACGAAAATTTTTACATCAGGACCCGGCACAGGTTGATGTACGCGCGACCCATGTAGTAGTACCATGACAACCAACACTCTCAAGCACCTGGATTAAACATATGGCGTTAAAAGCTACTATACACAAAGCTGAAATAATTATTAGCGATATGGACCGCGGCTATTACCACACCCATGCGTTAACGTTGGCACAGCATCCATCGGAAACACTGGAGCGATTGATGCTGCGAATTGTGGTATTTGCGTTACACGCCAATGAGCAACTAGGATTTACTCGGGGTCTTTCTGCAGTAGATGAACCTGAGCTTTGGCAGAAAAGTGCTACGGGCGATATTGAGTTATGGATTGACCTGGGAGAACCTGATGAACGCCGTCTACGTCAGGCATGCGGTAGAGCCAGACAAGTTTGGTTATATACTTACGGTCGCGGATCAAGTATTTGGTGGAAGGGTATACAAAACAAAATTAGTCGACTGAAAAATTTGCGCGTATTACGCATTGGTTCAACGACACTAGCAGCACTCGCTAAACTTCATCAGCGTAACATGCAATTACAAGCAACGGTGCAAGATAATCAGCTATGGCTATCAAGCGGTGACCAGTGCGTTTTGGTAGAAGGAGAACGGCTATTTGGTATAAGCTAAGAGTCTGTCCGAAAGTTCTGCCTTCGGTTACGCTCGTGACAAAAGCGTTTTATCACACTATGGCCCAAAGTATAAATTAATGTATGCTAAAGAAGATTATGCAGGATTTAAGATACTAGATATTTTTGAGGTTGAACTAAAAATAATAGACACGAGAATGAACCCAATGCTAGCAGCTTTCGAAGCCTAACTGTTTCTATAATCACGGAGGGTGAATAGACGTGCTACATACTCAAATTAATCACAAAATAAAAGAAATCAAAGCTTTAGTCTTAAAATTATCACAAGACTTCCTTGAGCCGACTATTTGGGATGAGTTTTCAGCAACCCTGAGCACGGATGGTCGTGATAACTACCACATTCGAGATGATGATTTTCCGGATATTCGTGATCTAAAAGCATTTCTCAATATGTTAACGGCAATTGAAAGAGCTACGGAAAGTTACTCATTAATTGCGGTTTCTTTGTTTAAAAAATTAGAATTACCAGAAGATATTTGGGAATTTCGACGTAATTATAAAATTTATATGTCAACCAGTGGTATTTTTTCTCAACACATGGCATTAGCCAAAGAATTTACGCTGGTAACAGTTTTCCCTATCGTCTCTACCAAATTACACGAATTATACCAGCTTTGCACTAGCGAAAATTTAGAAAAAGCGAATGAATTCTTAATCGAGCAAGTCATTAATCTGGAGCAATACCAAGAGAAGTATCGAGAAAAAAAACGTAAAGCAGCGACAACAATAGAAGGAAAGGAATCGGAAGATAGGTTTGTTGATACATTGGTGAAAAAAAATGATGTCTTGCTCCGAAAAATATATGGCGAGAAATACGATACTAGTTTCGTATCCGCGACTAAGGAAGATCTGAAAGGCTATTATCCTGAAAATGTGACAGATGATGAAACCGTCAAGAATCTCAAAAATCTAGCCAACGGTATTATCGGCATAAAAAAAGTATTTGATGATTTTGCTGCGTATAATCAGGCGGGCATGCTGTATGGGGTGTCATGTATAACCACTTTTGTGATAGATGTGCGTCAAGTATATAGGTATCTGCAAGAATTTGATTATCAAGCTATTATTGCGGAACAAACAAATCCCACTGCTGAAAAAATAAAAACTCAAATAACCAGATTATATGATGTCTTGGAAAAACTAAGTTGCATTGCGGATCACTTTGAATGCGTTTATGCTCTGAAAGAAGGCACATTATTACGCTGTGTTGATCCAATCATTCAGCGTTATAAGTTGATCACCAGCGAATTAAAAATTGTAATTGATTATGCGAAGCTAAAGCGAATATTTCACTCGCCTCGCATGCAAGCGCGCGAGCAACATTTGCAGGTTATTCAGTCTCAACTGAATGAGTTAAAACCCTTTCTGGATTATCGTGATTGCACCTTAGCGGATATACCCGCCGCGATGTTGTGTGCGATGCAAGCCTATATCACGAAATACCATGGTGTTATTTGCATGGATAAAAGTCACCTCGCACAGTATGAAAAATATTTAGCGCAAGCAATGCAGAAAAAAAAAATAAGCTTTATGATAACGATAATGAATTATGTGGAATTTATAGCAAATCGTGCTGGATTGACATTGCATGCAGAAATGATGTCGGTATTCAATAAACAAAAACTCTATCTGGAGAAACAACGATTATTTTTAGAAGCTCGCCTGCAATCAGCAAAAGATAAATTTATGCAGCAGCCTTACGATAATTTTAATCTCAGTGAGATAGCTGGCGACCCTAAAAAAATCGTGTTCGACAAGCTTAAACAGCATCTGCTTGTCCTGAATCAGGAAAAAGATAAATTTTTCGATTTGACAGTTCATGAGTCAAAAAGCGCTGAAAATGAGGCTAAGTTTACGTTGTCTGAAAGATTACAAAACGAAATGTTTTCCAAAGTTAGAGAATTAGGGATATTCAGCTCGGCTATCATCCAGCATGAGAGCGAAGAAACAACAACTGGTTTACAAAAATTAACAGAGACGATTAGTCAGGAAACCTGCTTAAGCCCTTCCTCCTTGATCTTAATCGAAGAAATAAAAGAAATTAATCGCCGATATGTGGTTTAGGTAATCGGGCAGAGAGCGGGGCAAGTTCAGTTTGGGCGTGTAATTTAAACTGTGT
>DHXK01000272.1:0-16393 GCA_002413665.1 Legionellales bacterium UBA5158
ACACACTTTAGCTGACACGCCCATATCCCAACTAGTTTAAAGCCTGTTGCGAGTTTTATAGATCAAGTGATCTTCTCAAATTTATTTATCATTTTAATAATCTTGGTTTTATATATGTTATTTGAGCCCATGAAATCAATTTTTGGAATTGCATCTAATAAATTCACAGCCGCTCAAGCGTGACTAAAAAATTTTTAGTCCCGTAGGCTGAAAGCCTAACAGTCGTAAGGCCCAGCCTTGGGATTATCAATTTCACATTTTCAAGTTTTACTTCTTTCCATACAGTTCAGCTGAACGTTTTCTTATTTGAGCGGGTGACACATCTTCAATGTGTGTTGCAACATACCATTTATGTCCGTAAGGATCTTCTAAACACCCGCAACGATCTCCGTAAAAAGTGTCTACAGTCGCTCTCTCTACCTTTGCACCTGCAGCGACGGCTCGTTCGACCACAGCATCTACGTCCTTAATGTATAGATAGATACCGACAGGCGAGCCACCTATCTCTTTGGGGCTACGTGCGCCCATTTCAGGACACATATCTGCTAACATAAACTTAGAGTCACCGATTTTTAATTCAGCATGACCAATTTTACCGTTCGCGTTTTCCATACGCATGGATTCTTTCGCTCCAAATACTTTTTTATAAAACTCTATTGCTTTGGCAGCATCGCTTACAATTAAGTAAGGTGTAAGGCTGTGATAACCTTTTGGTATTGCAGATACTTTTGTGCTTTTACGTCTTGTCGTTACTTTTTTAACTACTTTCTTTTTCAGTTTCGTGACGGGTTTCTTTTTTAATAAAGATGGTTTTTTCTTTGCATTAATTAATTTCTTTGCTTTTGGCATGTTATCTTTCCTTCATTAAAAAATGAATTTGTTTATTCTTGGCTGTTAATTGTCTCTTTTAATTGAGTCGCTGGCTTGAAACTTGCTACAACTGCTTTAGGAATCATCATTTCTTTTCCGGTTGACGGATTACGTCCTTTACGTTCAGCACGAATCTTTGTTGAAAATCCACCAAATCCAGGAATCATTACTTTTTCCTGTTTGACCATGAGTTCAGTGATAGTTTCAAAGGTTGCGCTAAAAGCACTTTCTGCTTGGGATTTAGTAAGACCTGATTTTTCAGCAATGCTTGCGATTATTTCTGCTTTTGTCATAAATGCCTCTTAAAATGTTTAATTCAGGATTGATAATTCAACAAATAAATTTTATCTGTTTGGTTTAGTATAATGATGTTTACACTAGAGATAAATAATAACGTTTAATTCTTATCTCATTACTCCGAGCTGGTATACAGTTATTGCTTATACTATGGTACCTATGGGCGCTCCACCTGGTGGTGTTGATTGAAAATTATTTGAATCTTCTTTGCTCTCTTCATGAGCTTGATTCACAGGTTGTGAAAAAAACGCGGCATAATTAACCGATACTTTTGCATTTCTTACGCTAAATAATTTTTTTTCTTCATCTGATAATTTTAAATTATTTTTTGGCATGTTTTCAAATGTTCTTAAATAATCTTTCATGGCGCGTGTATAGCTTGCCAAAGATAGCTCTTCTTTTTGTTCTATAAGCACGTCATTGATATGGTTAGGACCGTTAAATACGGACATATTAAATAAAGGCAAATGACTAAAATCTCTTAGGGTGACTTCATTGAGTAAAGTGGCTGCTGTATGAATATAGTTATTTCTATCTTCTATGTTAAAGATTAAGCCCAAGGCAGAAATGATATTTTTTTTCGCTATGCTATATTCAGCTAAAAAAATTTTTGGTTTATTTAATATATTAATTGCGAGTTGAGCAAAAGTATATCCACCTTATATTTTATGTAGTCCTGCAGATTGTGCTGCAATAAGGCAAGCCATATCTATATCTAATGGGCTTGCTTTTAAAGCTAATATACGCAAGTTGTAAGCATCAGATTCACTGCTATATACTGATTGTGAACGCAATATTTCTCTGACTTTTTCAATAATGTCATTGATTGATTCTTTTCGTTCAAAGATTCGATGAAATTGTTTTCGTATTTTTTCAATCAACCTTCCTACCATAAAAATTTCCTCTTATCGGTATTAATTTTTAAAACGATATCTATTTTGCAAGGTTAAGCTTAGCATAATGTTAATTCTTTTTTTTCTAAAAATTTCTATCTGCTATTCATATGAATCTAGTGATCTTAGCATTAGTTCATGTCAAGTTCACGTAGCTCGCATGTAGCGTAGTCAATATTTTCTTAAAAAACCTTGATAAGATTTCTCATTATTTAATATAAAAATATAGAGTATACTTTAATTTACAAAATCATTAACAAGGAAAAGTTTATGTATAATATCGCTGTTATTGTAGGTAGCCTTCGCAAAGAATCTTTTAATAAAAAATTAGCACTTGCACTGGATAAGCTAAAGCATACTCAGTTACAACTCACGCTCACAAAAATTGATGATATCCCATTATACAATCAAGATCTTGATCAAGATTTACCTGCTGCTGTAGTGAGATTAAAAAATGAAATTTCTGTCGCAGATGCAGTTTTATTTGTAACTCCCGAATATAATCGATCCATTCCGGGAGTATTAAAAAATATTATTGACTGGGGAACCAGACCTTACGGACAGAATTCTTGGGCTAATAAACCAACGGCAATTATAGGTGCCAGCCCGGGTAGTGTTGCTACTGCTGTGGCTCAATCACATTTGCGCAGTATCATGGTAGCAATAGATGCAATTTTACTAGGACAACCAGAGGTATATATTCTTTACAAAGATGGTTTAATTGATGATGATTTTAATTTCACAGTAGAAAACACTCAAAAATTTATGCAGGGCTTTCTTGATCGCTTTAATCAGTGGATAGCTATGTCACTGGTGAAAAATATTAAATAAAGTCTGCAAGAATGAGATGATATGGCTGAGTTTACTCAGCCTAACATCTCATGATCCTATATTTCTTCTCAAATATTAAAATTAAAAACCTCCTGAGAATTAGATTTTCTCATCATAAATTTAGGCTAAGAATCAAAATTATTTATTAGTTCTTAAAAGATCAGCTAAATCGTCCGCATGATCTTCTTCATCTTTTAAGATTTCTTCTAACATACGCCTTGTGGTTGGGTCACCTGCACCAAACCATTCAATTAGTTCACGATAGACCATAATAGCAATTCTTTCTGCAACTAAATCGTCTTCAACTAATTTTAATAAATCATCACCGGTACCGTATTCTGTAGCAGTTCTTTGAATTACCGTACCAGGATTAAAATCTGGATTTCCTCCTAGTTGATTAATTCGTTCTGCTATCATCATCATGTGTCTTTGTTCATCATCACCATGTTCTTTAAATTCTGCAGCTACTTGCGGACGGTCAATTCCTTTCGCAATTATTTGATGGTGACGATAACGCATGACACACATGATTTCAGTCGCTAAGGCAGCATTTAAAAGTTTGTATGCTTGATCAAGATCTAATGGGTAATCTTGAGTGACAGCCCCGGAATCAATGGATTTTTTAGCTAACTTTCTTATTTCATCAATGCTGTAAGGAAGTTCTTTCTGATTTGATTCAGTCATGTTTTTAGCCCTTCAATAGTAAGTAAATTTTTACAAAAGAATTAGGTAGACGAGTATAAATAATCATACCACTTTTTTAATATACCTAGCAGCTCTGAAGTGAACAGTTTACAATTATTTATAAATCAAAGAGTTGCTATCTCACATAAAATTAAACCATGATGGATATTGAGCATAATAAATAGTCGTTTTTTTAAAAATATATGATTTCAAGCGCAGTTAACCAATATAGCGAAGGTAACACATCATGATAAAAGATTTTGATCTTATCATCATCGGCGGCGGCAGTGGCGGACTTGCGGTTGCAGAAAAGGCAGCATTTTATGGTGCCAAGGTAGCGCTTATTGAAATGAATATCATTGGAGGTACTTGCGTCAATGTAGGCTGCATCCCAAAAAAAATAATGTGGTATGCCGGTCAATTAGCTGAATTTTACCATGAAGGATCAGGTTATGGTTTTCAAAATGATAAGCTTGAATTTAATTTTGAAACATTAGTTCATAACCGTACACTATACATAAAAAAACTTAATCAAATCTACTTAGATCGAATAAAAAAAAACAATATAAAGTATATACATGGGTGTGGGGTATTTGTAAATTCACATACCATTAAGGTTGATGATAGTTGTTACACAGCTGAACATATTGTGATAGCGACTGGTTCAGAGCCCGTGATACCTTTAATCAAAGGCGCTGAATTTGCAATTGATTCAAATGGTTTTTTTGATTTAAAGCAACTCCCTAAAAAAATTGCTGTCGTGGGTGGCGGCTATATTGCAGTAGAATTAGCATCAATACTCAATCAATTAGGTTCAGAAATTAAATATTTATTACGAAAAGATATGCCATTACGAAAATTTGATTCCATGTTGAGTCACGCGTTAGTTGATATTATGACGCTGCAGGGTATTCAACTTTTACCGGATCATGAAGTCATTGAAATTTTACGTGATTCAAAAGGTCAATTAACCATTCACTGCAAGAATAAACAGAAAATTTCACTGATTGATGCAGTTATCTTTGCAATAGGACGTAAGCCGAACACACATTCTTTAAATTTAAAAGCTGCAAATGTGCAAATAGACGATAACGGTTTTATTAGTACAGATAAATTTGAAGTCACCAACATTTCTAATATCTATGCTATCGGTGATGTGACGGGGAAAAAAATGTTAACACCCGTTGCTATCGCTGCTGGTAGACGGTTAGCAGCACGTATTTTTGGTAACGAAAAAGATTCATTTGTGGATTACATAAATATTCCAACTGTTGTTTTTAGTCATCCACCTATAGCAACACTAGGATTGACAGAAAAAGTTGCTACTGAGCTATATGGCAAAGACCAGATCATTATTTATTTTACACGATTCAACCCCTTATTTTATGCTCTAAACGATAAAAAAATTTCATCCCAGATGAAATTAATTACATTGAGAGAGAGCGGAAAAGTGATAGGTTGCCATCTTATTGGTTTGAATGTAGATGAAATGCTACAAGGTTTTGCTCTTGCTATTAAAATGGGCGCTACAAAAAATGATTTTGATAATATGATTGTTATACACCCGACTAGCGCTGAAGAATTACATTTTGTTAAATCTGAATAATTACACTATTTAGAAATACATTAATTATGTTTATAAATTTTAATGATTAAGAATTTTTTTATTCTAACTAATTATATTTTATTAGCTTCTCGTTCAAAGTTTTAAATAGTGCATCATTTAGATTATTAATTACATTTTCGTTGGAGGTTCTTCAGCAGGAGGAATCTCATCGGGGTTAGAAGGAGGGGCGGGATCTGATGGATATTCCGGAATTTCATCAGGGGATTTTTCCGGTGCTGGGTCTTGCTCTGGAACTTCCTCAGGAGTTTTACGAGGTAATTCACATCTATATGTCAATCCAATAGAGTCAACTTTTTCTGCACTGTATATGTCATTGATCATATATAAGGGCCTTATATTATTTAGTTGATCTTGATATTCATATTATCCTTAATTTTTTTAAAATGGAGTCTTATTTATTATTACATCAATCTTCTTATGAATGTAAACTTTATAAAACTAGAATGCAAAAAATACGAATTTTCATTGGTTTAATATAAGAAATTTTCAGCTAGTACTGATGAATAAAACATTATTTATTTTTTAGTTCCACATTTTTTTATTAGAATAGTATAAAATAGAGTTATGTGATGAGTTTGTAATTTACTTCATACAGCATTCGATTTCATCTAATTTCTCATTAATAAATAAGGAGTTATCATGTCAAATTATCGAAATTTATTAGCGGCAGGCACTTTAATTGGTGATACTGTATATAATGCAAAAAACGAAGAAATTGGGAAAATTGAAGAACTTATGATATCAGTTCAAGATGGCAAAGTAGGTTATGCAGTCATGTCCTTTGGTGGATTTTTAGGGTTTGGTAATAAGTTTTTTGCAGTGCCTTGGTCTACCTTACGTGTAAATGAAGAAAAAAAATGTTTTGTGATTAGCGTGGATAAAGAACAGCTGAAAAATGCTCCTGGATTTGATAAAGATCATTGGCCTGATATGACACCTGAATGGGCTGCAGAAATTAATACATTTTATAAATTTAATCCATAAAAAAAAATCCTACTTGTGATTTTGGATTTTTTATATAATTAAATACTTTGTCATTTAGGGGGGACTTCTACAAGTGGTCTCCCTTTTGTAATTTAATCGCTTTATATTTAATTACTAATTTACCCAAATTCTTTGTCAATAAAGTTAACGACGCTTATTTATTTCGTGTTGACATTCTTTAAATTTTTCTTTATGCAAATCTAAGTAAGTTACAATATTAGATATATTGTTGTTGAAATCCTTAGGATAGATATTGTCGATAATATAATAAAACTCTATGGGATAAAATGGAGAGGTAGAATAGGTTGGATACAAATCAATAGTAGGCTTAATTTCATATGAGCATATATCTAGTACTTCTTTAGTGTCTTGGTAATGAATTCCGCATTGTGAAATCCCTATATCCTTTAATTTTTTTATTTGTAATTTTGCAAATTGTTTGATTTCTTTTATTTTTTGTTTGAACTCAGACGCATGAAAAATCATTCCTTTATCTTTGACCCAGGCATCGATAATCCAAGCGTCACCCCAGGTGCTAGGATTTTTTGAATCACCTAATCTATTAACAACTAAAAGACAATGGTCAAAAGTCGTTGTTGAAAATATCTCAATTCTATTAATACCTGAGCTATTCTCCCAGAGATATTTAGCAAGTAAATATAATCTGTCTAGACAATTTCCTTGTCTTTTTTCCATCGTTAACATGGCGGCAATAAGTAAGTTTATATGCAAGTCGTTAAGATTAAATTTTGGATCACTTAATGGGCTGATCCCAACTTGACGACATCTATACATAATAGAAATCTCATCTGAATTTTTGTATTTATTTTTTGTACGATAATACCAATTTCCAATCCGAGGGATTAACTTTCTAAGAGATTGATCGAAGAGAGCGTTAGTGTATCTATCTTCATATGTTACTGGATGTAGATTGGTTTTAAAATATTGACCCTGTGCATTGTAGCGATATTGTTGAAAGAGAGACCATGCATTTGTTTTTTCAATATCCTTGATTTTATTGTTAGCTCCCAACACACAAGTATCAATGACATATTTCAAAGCAGAATTAAGTTTCATTTTTAATTTATCACGATCACTGATGAAAAAGTTTTGATTGTATCCAGGTTGTTTTTTAAATTTGCTAGAAATACATCCCATAATCTTGCCTTGTTTAATTTTCTGCACGAATAATGTTATATTATATACATAAATGCAATTACTGGTTAATACAATAGCTCTATGTTTGAAGGTTAATTCATTTTAAGAAACCCTATAGTCATTATTATGCATACCCTAGTGCTTATGAGACCACATGTGAGTGCCCACATAAAGTGTATTTCGATTAATGGGATCAATCGCTAATGCTTCAGTATCAAAAGTCGCAAAACCAAGTTCAAGTGGTTCCCAGGTTAAGCTACTGTCTTTAGATTGATAAAGTTTATCTGATGTTTTAGAGGTTCTAGCAAAAATATCAGAGTGTTTAAGAGGGCTAATATAAACGGTGATAGTCCCCAATCCTTTTAAACCAGCATAATGCCATTTCTTTCCGCTATCGATAGATTTAAATAAGCCATGCCCATGATTGGTGCCAGCATAGATAATACTAGGTTTTTTTGGGTCAATCGCTAAACTGTATACCAATTGTTGTTTCAAGCCATCATCGCTAGGCCTCCATGAGTTGCCACCATCAGTAGATTGATATACACCTTCGACTGTACCAATAAAAAGATTGTCAGGATTGATAGAATCAACAGCTAGCCCGTACGCGGATACGTGTTTATGGATTACATTAGTAATGTTAGCCCAGGTCTCCCCCGCGTCGGTAGATTTAAACACGCCATGATTATAAGTGGTTACATAGACTATATCAGTATTGAGAGGATCAATTTTAAGACTGACAATTCCGGTATTATTTAAATTAGCATTATGCCAGGTGGCTCCACCATCCTTGGATCTATATAAACTACTAATCTTGTGGACTCCAGATTGGTTCTCATCAAAGTTATCTTTGCAATAAAGTCTCTGAGAGTTATTGGGATCGATGCCAAGCAGGGTGCCTCGTTTGGTTGGAACACCGTTATTGATGGGTTGCCATGTTGCGCCAGCATCAATTGATTTAAACATTCCATGTCCTTCTTGTTGATGTCCGTCATTGGTCCAAGTGCCGGTGCTCGCATAAAGAGTAGTAGGTGTACGCGGGTCAATTAGCAAACTGCCAATTAAGTGATTAAATTTTCTGAGTTGCTTCCAAGTACGCCCATTATTGGTGGATTGAAGCACGTGTCCAAAATGTTCATCCGCGAAGATAAGCGTACTGAATGAAAACAAAAATAACATGATTACTATTTTTTTAAAAAAAATATTTCGTATTTTCATGATGCGTCACCTTTAAAATTAAGAGGTGGCAGCATATGTTTATCTCTAAAGTGATATATGAAATCATTTACATTATTTGTCACAGTAGTAGGGGTTTTCCCTGAATGTGTCAACGGGTATCTTCAAGAAAGTTGTGACTGAGTCTGTTGATTTCCTCCATAACACTTGAAATATTATATTTCCACTTTTGTACCGATATTAAGATCTAAAGCTTTCTTATAAATTTTAAACGCCGTCACAAGATCCAGCACCGCCGTACCTACTGATTTAAACAAAGTAATTTCTTTTTCGTTTTCTCGTCCTTTTATTTTACCTATAATGACTTCACCAAGATCACCATCAAAATCTTTTTCAGTCACAACACTTCTGCTCATTGGTATCAGAAAATCTCCTGCTTCAGCAAGAACACCTTCTTTTGTATCAAAAATTATTTTATCAGCAGATTGAATAATAGATTCTGGAAGTTCTTGCATGTCAGGTGTATAAGAACCAAGACCATTAATGTGCGCACCTTGTTTTACTTTTTCACCATCAAAAACAGGCCTATTTGAATTTGTTATTGCGGTAATAATATCTGCATTTTTTATTGCATCTTCACTCTCTTTTACTGCGATAATATTAACATTAAATTGAATAAAATCATTTTGCATTTTTGCTACAAATTTTCGTGTACGCTCATAATTAGTTCCACAGATTCTTACTTCTTCTAAATTTCTGACAGTTAATAATGCTTCTAATTGTGTGTTAGCTTGTCCTCCTGTTCCAAATAAAGCAGCGATTTTTGCATCTTTACGCGCAAGAATATCTGTCGCTGCACCTTGTAATGCGCCAGTTCTTAATTGCGTTAAGTAAGTTCCATCAATAATCGCACAGACTTCTCCTGTTTGTCCGTCCAGTAAAATCATTTGCGCAAGTACAACAGGCAAACCTTTGTCAGGATTTTTAGAAAAGATAGAAACAATTTTAATACCAGTCGCATTCAGTTCTTCAACATATGCGGGCATGAAAAGGCTATGTCCTTGCTGCTTAGGAATGTCAATATTGACTCGTAATGGCACGACACTTTTTCCTTCAGAGTGCATGCGTAACGCATCTTTTGCAGATTGAATAGCTTCTTTCATCGTAAATACTTTTTGAATGTCTGCTTTTGAAAGTATTAACATCACATTGGCCTCAATTATTTATATCATTTTTGGTTGGTATTCTTCGGTAGCCGTTTTAAATTCACTAATGAACATGCTAAAACCACTGTAGAAAAGGATACCAGCGACTATCCACTGTAGCATATCCACATTTAACTCTTTTACTAAATATACACCCACTAACACGCCCAGCACACCAACAGTAGAAGCAAATAACGTAATTTTTCTGCTGTATTGTCCGTACTTAATAAACTCCATGCTACCAATAGGAACTGAGAATGTGCAAGCGCCCATCATAATAGGGAAGGCTATCGCTGGGTTCATACCAAGCGCATATATGGTCACCATTGTTAATGGATAAGAACCAATTCCTATATTATTTAATGCACCGAATACAAATAAGCAAACAGCTGCAATGACAAGTTTGATTCCACTTAATCCAATAGCTGTACCACCTGATGGAATCCAACTAAATTTACTCGCTATAATAAATAAGGGCGCAATAATTAATGCTACACTAATAAATTTTCGAATCGTTTTCGACGAAAGTTTAACAACAAATCGTGGACCTATGTACGCACCTATGATTTGTGCAATGATGCAAATCACTAATGTTGTAATATCCACTTTAATTACAGAAATAAAAGCTAACGCCATCACGGCAACAGGGATGACGCATTGAGTATTTAAGGTCCCAGGCAGTTTTTTATCTGAGATTAATTTTTTCATTCGATAGAATATTGTAGAAATAGCAAAATCTGAAATACCGAACGAAGAAAAGAAGAATATAATAGGTATAATGATAACCAATAATAGATTGTGGCCAGGCTCTTCTTTCAATTCTTGTTTGTGATTTATTAAATCAATTAAAAAACGTATAGCAAAAATCCCATTGATGAAAACAATAAGGACTAAGATTATCGTGATAATATTCATGAATGCTTACCTTTTTAAGAGACCCCGAACTGATAATGGTTAAATATAGAGGTAAGTTTTTAGATAAACAATATGTTAATAGTAAAAACATATTTTACATTTTGAATATAATCAAGAATTATTGGGCTGAAATATTCCTTGCAGATAAGCGGGCAAAGTAGCAAGCAGTGCCAGGGTCAATCAATAACCCTCTCAAGTAAATTTTTAGCATGAGCGTTAATAAAATCTAACAGTAATCGAGTGCGTCTAGGCAAAGCCTGCTGCTGAGAATAAATTACAAATAGATTATATTCACCCCAATGATAATTGCTAAGTACAGGTTTTAATTTATTCTCAGATAATGCATTTTTCACATTTAGTTCTGTAAATTTACCTATTCCAAATCCAGCTGTGCAGGCAGCTAAGCTAGATTCAATATCATTACAATTAAATGTTGGTTTTAATATAATATTTGCCTCTTTTTTATCTAGCTCGTATATCCATTTAATCTCTTTTGGTAAGTGTTTACTATTAGAGAAAGTAATTGCGGAATGTTGCTGTAAATTATTTGGAATCTTAGGTTCGCCGTGTTTTGTTAGATAGTCTAAACTAGCATATAACCCAACTTTTTCTTTAAGCAATAACTTCATTTTCATACTGCTATCTATTAAAGTGTTTTCACTTAAGTAACCTGCTCCGCGTATACTTAAATCAAGTTGTTCTTTAATAGGATCTAATTTTTGATTACTCAGTATTAAATTTATTTTAATGTCGCTAAAGCTCTCTAGAAACTTCATCAGTATAGGTGTTAAATAATGTCGGCCAAAATAGAGTGGTGCGCTTATCTGGATGATCCCTTTAGGTTTCTTAGCAGAAGCTTGAATTAAACTAATTGCTGCATCCATTTCTTGTTGTATGCGTTGCGCATGTTGCCAAAATAATTCGCCTTCAGGCGTTAAATGTAATTGGCGAGTCGTGCGTTTAATTAATGTGACACCGAGTTTTAATTCTAATTGAGCCATGCGTCGGCTAATTAAGCCATTAGA
Organism: Legionellales bacterium UBA5158; assembly: GCA_002413665.1. Taxonomy (GTDB): domain Bacteria; phylum Pseudomonadota; class Gammaproteobacteria; order DSM-16500; family DSM-16500; genus UBA5158. The sequence continues at coordinate 11,666 of DHXK01000272.1, forward strand.
AAGACCCAAATGCTTAGCAGCATGGCTAAACCCACCTTTTTGAATGATAGCCAAAAATACAGCAGTGTCGTCTAAAATCCCCATCATTATATCCATAAAGTAAAATATATAATGATTGATTATATAGCATTTTAAAATACTATTCGGCTAAAACATTGGGTTTAGTCATTTTAAAATTTTATTTATTGGTAATTTTCCCAATAGCTATGCCTTCTGCACCAATAACAATAGATTCAACTGAACCTACAAATGCTACTGATGCATCTAGCGATGTTGCACCTGTAGACACAACTAACCCCTAATAATGCTAGAGGTTGTTAATTGCTTATTAGATGTTTTAGCTATGCCATTTATCGTGTAAAATAAAGGAAACATGACAGCAATAAATCCCTAAAATTCTTTGATTTGTAATTTCAAAATATTGCAAAGTAAGGTCTTTCATTAAGAGCAAATCAAATGCTAATGATACGTAAAAGTTTATGGCTTTGGATAAAAATTTGTATTATGGCTGCCGTGCGATTATCTCACGGAAAGTATGCTTATCAAGCGTCAGCTCTTGCATTTACAACGTTATTGGCACTAGTTCCAATGGTTTCTGTAATTGTCTCCGTTATCACTATCTTTCCAATCTTTGGAAAGTTTATTGCTTTGTCGCAAAATTATATTTTTGCTAATTTCATACCCACTTCGGGTCATATTATTCAAAATTATTTAGAGGGCTTTGTACAGCAAGCAACAAAACTTCCTATGATTAGCATTCTGTTTTTATTATTCACAGCGGTCACCCTCATTGTGACTGTAGAACATAGTCTTAATGATATTTGGCAAGCAGCAAAACGAAAATCAAAATGGTCCATATTTTTTCTTTATTGGCTAATATTATTGCTCTTACCGATGTTTATAGGGGTGAGTATTTTTATCAGCACTTATTTGTTTTCACTACCTTGGCTTGTGACTGCGCAAAAAACTCTATTTTTTCTTCCATTTCTTTCTTTCTTGCCACTTATTATTAATACGCTGATGTTTGGTCTGCTTTATACCGTTGTACCAAACGCTCAAGTACGCTGGCGCAATGGACTCATTGGGGGGTTAATTGCGGCTGTCTTATTTGATTTAGCTAAATTTGGATTCGCATTTTATTTTAAACAATTTAATACTTATGAATTAATTTATGGCACATTGTCCATCATTCCCATATTTTTATTATGGATTTATATATCTTGGCTAATTATTTTATACGGTGCATTAGTCGTCAACACTAGTTACCGATTCATGAAAAAACCTCAACGTAAACGATGAAGTCTATCGACAACCGCAGGCATAGAGGTGGTAGAAAAAGAACACGCTAAGTAAAGTTGAAAAAACTGCAGGTTTTATAACAATATAGATCTTATCCACAGGCAATCAAAATAGTTGCCCACAGAAAATGTGGATAACTTTAATCAAATTTTTTCTTCAGCAATATTGCGTATTTCGACTAATTGATATTATTTTTTATAAATAACATTCACATCTTTAGGAACATCCAGTTCAACATTTACTGGTATCCATGTTTGGAATTGATTATTAGAATTCCCCCAAAGATTATTGTTTTGCGCAGGTGACTCTATTAAAACTTTTCTTGAACTACCGTTGTCTGTCACAATCACTTTTGCATTTGCAGGAATTTTTCTAAGAAATAGAGTGTTACCTTGTTGACGAAGTTCTGGCGCGAATATTGTTTGTTGACCTGAGTTTGGTTGTGGGTTCGGTTTTGGAGATATAGGTTCGTGCTCTATTATTCCTAAAGCACCTTCAATTTTTTTTCTAATATTATCAAAATTAATTGTGACGCTCTTATCCGTCAATTTAACATAAGGATCGTCTATGTTACTCTCTGTAGTATCTCGAGGCCCAGGTTTAGGAACTAGATTGAGTTTATTATAAATATAAAAATTTGCGGCTATTGCTGCAGTCGTTCCAATAAAGTTTCTAAACATTTTTGATCCTATAAAAAATAAACATGAGAAAGCTATTATATATGTAGTGAATTTTTCATTCTACACAATTTAGAGTTCTACAACCGGTAACATGAGGTATTCCCTCCGATCTTTGTAGAAATATTCAAATAAAACGCAAAAACTTGCTGTATGATATATGATCACTATCTCGCATTGATGTTTGTATATTGCCTTAATTTACCTAAAAAAAGTTTTACCTATATAATTATATTAGCTTGAAATGGTATCTTTGAGGAACGTATCATAATTTTTTTATGAAGAGAGATATATGTTTACATCATTACTTTATAAAATGAAAAATTCTTATGTTAGTCTTCGTTTTGATATTCTGTCGACTTTTATTATTCTGTTTGTATTGCTCACTTTACTTATCGGTTTGATAAGGCAGATAGCGTTTAAGGATGAATTAATATATACATCATATGAGCTTATGACCCGTACTTCAAATATTGCTTTAAAGGAACTTTATACGGGGATCAATCCAATTGAAATTGGTGGAATATTTTCAGCAAATATTTTCAAGAGCGGTTTAATTAAAGACGACGTCGCAAAGTTACTCACTTATACCTATTATCTCGTTCACTCTGTTCCGTTATTGCAAGGTGCATATTGGGCTAACGAAAAAGGAGATCTTATTTATGCTTTGCAGGAAAAGGATGGAACTATCACCAATGAAATTATTTTACGAAGTCATTTGCCTTTCTCACATATAAAAATATATCACGATCTAAAAGGTAATGTAATTAAACAAGTTTCGCTGCCTGATGATCATTTCGATCCTCGTATAAGACCATGGTATCTCGCTGCAAAAAATTCTAAAAAAGCAACGTGGACAGATATATACTTGTTTTATCCAGGTAATTTTTTAGGTGTTTCTCTAGGTCATCCAGTTTTTGATGAGCAGCAGAAATTTTTAGGTGCTTTCGGTTTAGATATAAAATTAGATTTTTTATCACAATTTCTTACGCATCAATCTGTTAGTGAAAATGGTTATGCTTTTATTATTACAGAAAAAGAAAATTTAGTAGCTTACCCAAACAAAAAACCATTTACGGATATAGCGCCACTTCCACATCAATTACTCAACGTTCATCAATCTACACACTTTGAGTTAATTGATCAGTCAATTGATTATTACAAAAAAAATCACCTCAGTGAATTTCAGTTGTCTTATAAAGGACACGAATATCTTGTAAGTTATCAGTCTATTCCGACTTTTGCTTCGCGCGGCTGGTTGATGGGAGTGATAGCACCCAAGAATGATTTTGTTGCCTTTTTAAATAAAATAAATTTGATCACATTAACATTTAGTCTACTAGCGTTATCCATCGCTATTTTAGTTGTATCTAATTTAGTAACAAGAATTGTTAAGCCCATTAAAATTCTTGTTAAAGAAACAGAAAAAATTAAGCGGTTTGATCTTGAGGGTGAAATAAATCTTACATCACGCATACAAGAGGTCGTAGATTTAAGAGATGCTATTATTTCCATGAAGTATGGACTCAAACAATTTCAACGATACGTGCCGAAAGTTCTTGTTCGTCAACTGATTGAATCGGGTAAAAATATAAGTGTAGGTGGTGTCAGACAGCAGCTTGTGGTCTTCTTCTCGGATATAGAAGGTTTTACTACTATCTCTGAAACGTTAGATCCAAATGTTTTGATGCTGCAAATATGCGAATATTTTGAGGCATTAACTCAGATTATTATTTTAGAGAAAGGAACTATCGATAAATATATTGGCGATTCCATTATGGCCTTTTGGGGCGCACCTTTGCCAGAAGAAGATGCTAGTCATCATGCTGCAAAAGCGGCTTTGGATTGTCAGGCAAAAACAGAAGAGCTTAACGCTAAGTGGGCACGAGAAGGTCGACCAGCTTTTATCACTAGATTTGGTATTCATAGAGGTGAGGCAATCGTTGGAAATTTAGGTTCATCAGAAAGATTAAATTATACCGCAATAGGCGATACGATTAATATTGCAAATCGTCTCGAGGTAATCAATAAGAATTATAAAACTCATATTATTATCAGTGACAGTATTTATAAAGAAATCAAAGAGAGATTCTTTTTTAGAATGCTTGATTCTGTTGTTGTAAAAGGTCGTACAAAAGCAATTATTATTTATGAATTATTAGGTGATAATCTTAGTCTCATTCCTTTTGATTTGAAGGCTTATAATTCTGAATTTGAAAAAGGGTTTGCAGCGTATCAAGAAAGTAAATGGGCAGATGCAGTTATTCATTTTCAACAATGCTTAAAGATCTATCCTGCTGATACAATTTCGCCAATTTTTATTAAACGATCTATGGATGAAGCGTAAGTAATAGATATGATTTTTTGCTTTTTCACCTCTCCTAAGGCTAGGGTATGCATACATCTATGCATAGCATCATCTCCCTTTAAAGAACTTCTTTTCGCTTCTCTCACAAGGGGAGAAGTGAAATGCAAAAGTAATGTGCGTAGCTAGCACAAGGTGAAAGGGAAAATATAATCACTCCGTAACAGTAGTTGCTTAATAACTCCAAATATGTGCAGGCGCTAAATCCTTGATTTAAATTAAAAAATTCTTTCTCAATTCTTTGCTATACTTTAAATACCAAGTTTTTGGAGAGGTATAATGAGAAGCCATCATGGTCAGACATCTAGTAGGCCTGGTGCTAAGTCTTACCTTTCAAAAAAACTATCTGCCCTGTTTAGTCGCGCTAAAAAACCACCAGAACTTACG
>DHXK01000272.1:16587-22960 GCA_002413665.1 Legionellales bacterium UBA5158
AAAAACCACCAGAACTTACGCCAGCATTAATTAATTTTCTTTCAGAAAATTTTAACAGTGTAAGCCTTCATTCGACTAAGCTCTCCGATGATAAACAGTTTTCATACGATTTAAGCCCCTTAACATTAGCAGTTCAATTAGGTAAGTTTGAGCTTGTTGATGAATTACTAAGCTTAGATTCGAAGGAGGTTTTTTTATATCAGAATCCTCAAATATTTACTGCATTATTTAAAGATTTAATGCATACAAGTACAAAAGATGAAGAGCGTTTTATTATTGAAAAATTAGATTATTTTGCAAGTATAAAGTTATCACAATTAGATCAAGCATCATTTGAGAGGTTAAGAAAAGGTTTTAAAACCACCTTGAAGGAAATCTTAAGTAGCTATACTCCTATCGATGAAAAGAAAAATACTAATTTAATAATATTTTTTACAAGGTTACTCGCATTTGCTAATGAAAATGGTTTGAGAGGAGAGCTCGATACTTTAAATCAAGGATTTTTTAAGAGTTCTGACTTTTTAATTTATGCGATGTCAGTGGATGATGTTGCACTAGCGAAATTATTTTTAGAATACAATGTACCGATTACCCAAGAATTTGTGACTCAAGCTTTGCAAGCCAAGAATGAAAAATTTATTTTATTTCTACTCGCTCTTAGCCCAAAATATTTTACAATCGAGTTAACCAAGCTATTAGCATTGCAAAGACCTGAGGTAATTGATGATTTAGCAAAGTTTTTAATGAATTGCCCCATAGTCTTAACGAAAGAAATTAATACTTTACTGCTATCTCATGCTCAGTATTATTATGATGTAAATCAGGCCCTCCAAGCGCGATTGTTAAAAGATCAAGTTAAAGAAATTGATATTCCTGATATTCAAACTGTCACCATTTCTCATAAATTATTTGGTCATATACATAATGATCGTACTTTGAAAGGCACTCATTTAGAAGGAATGGTGTTCGCTGATACTATGCAATATTTAAATCAGTTCATAGAGGACATGATTTCTAGTCGTTGGCAGAGGGTTGAAGCTGAGCAAAAGGATGATGTTAATTTTGTGAATGATTTATTTAAGATCCGGCATAGCCTGCATTATTGTACTCAAATAGCTAATGCAGTGAATTATTTTGCAACGCATTCAGAGCTTCATCCTTACAAAGATGCGATCAATTATATAGTAGATGATATATTTCGAAAATTAAAATCTGAAGGTGAGCTTTTGATGCCTGGCGGTTGGAAGGGTGAACCTTCTGGGCATGCAATGCTTTATGAGATCAAGAAAAATGCTCAAGGAAAATATGTTTTTTTAATTTATAACACTGGTAGTGGTGTGGATGAGCATTTCACTAAGAGTGCTGATAAAAGCGACTATTTCGCTAGTGTCAAAGCATATGAAATGAATATGCATGATGTAGCCACAAATGAAGTTCAATTAAAGGATTTAATTCAAGAATTGATGCATTCCCAAGTTTCTCCTGGATTTGCAGAAGTGTTAACTGTCCCAAAAAAATATGAATCCTCACTTCTCTATAAGAGAATCGACGCAATAGCCAATAAAATAGGAATGCAAGAAGTAGATCCGCAGCCTTACACTAAACACTGGTTGAAAGGTCAAAATTCGGGGACATGTACTGAACGAGTATTAAATTGCTATCTAAAAAATTATAATTATACGGGTGATTTAAAATTTCAGGATCTCCGTTACGAAAAACGTCGTTACTCAATTGAACAATATTACAATATACATTTTGCGAACGGCAAAACGCCTGGTGGTGTCGCCATTCGTCAAATGAATTTTGCTTTGCAAAACTTTTCATTATTGTTGTCAAAGACAAGTACGGATAGTTCACCACTTGCAGAATTGCGGCGTCAAGAAGGTCTAGCGTTAATTGAAAAAATTAGAGCTACGATGGACACGCCCGTGGCAATAGCATTATCTAACAACCAGGATGACATCGAAGAATCTAAGCTTGAACCTATAGATAGTGATATGTTAAGTTTTCAAATTCTATCTAAAAAGGGGAGTTACAAGCCGCGCAATGCTGAAAATCCAGCAATGCGCTTAGTTGCTGATAAAGTTGATTTTATGAAAATTAAATTTGAAGTCAATGTATAAGAGACAGGTCTTAAAGCTTTGCAAGCTCTTTGCGAAAATAATCTGCGTTGTTCTAATTATTTAGCGATTTCTGACTGCATAGAACATTTTTATTTAAGTATACCCATAGTCGAAAATATTTGGGATTATCCACCTGGCTATTTATTAGAATTTTTGCAGCTGTTTACGCAAATCAACGCAATTTACGCTACCTGTATTGCTAATCAAAGTGTAGTGCCTTTTGTCGATCCCAGCATAATTTTACTTTGTGGTAAAACGGTTGCAGAAAATATTTTATTATCATATTTAAAGAATGATCCCCTAACTCAAATAGCCATCAGAAATAAAAGGCTTTTTGAATTTACTTCAACCTATGAAATGTCATCATTTTTTATGAGTGTTTCAGTACCTCACAGTGATAAATTTGCAGAAATGAAGACTCATGTTAATCAAGGGTTTAATAGAAATGTCAAAACCCATCCTCTTTTTACATTAATAAAAGCTGCAATCAAAAATGATTTAATCGCTATTACAAAGGGAGATGCAGTATTCCAAACACAATTGCGCAAAAAACATTTAAATGAGCTGCCACCGGATGACTATCAATGCGTATTATATTTTTTGCAAAATATTAACACGTATTTAAATCGCTATCCTGTTTTACATCTAACTTTAAAAGCTTATTTGCTTACACGATATGTTGGACATTTTAAAGAAACTTATTGCACGGGGCGAGCAGAAATACTCACGAACTATACCCCTGAGTTTGATGTAATTGAAAACTTCATAAACTTAGCCAAATTTTATGTTGATAAAAGTGCTGAGAATAACTGGGAATTGGACGTTGATATTGATTATAAATCATGGGGTTTAAAGACTAGCTCGATTCGAAAAACACAGCCTAAAATTGGCAGTAAAACAATCCTTAATTTAATATTAGAGAGAGATTTCAACCTTGACAGTAATAAGTTTATGGTTCGTGATAGTGAAAAATTAACTGAAGAAACCGCACTTTTGCGCACTCTAAAATCAACTCAAATCCAAAAAGGTACTCAAATTGTTTTAACCTTAAACTTCATGAAGCGCGCTTTATCTTGTTTAGAGGACTGAGATATTCAACAACTAGTATTTTGTAATTTGTTGGAAGTCGGATTATTGAAAAAACAGTTAATTGCTATGCCGTCTTTGTTAAAGGTAATAGAGGATTTAATTCAACGAGGACTCACGACTTATGTAATTGGTTCACGTGTTAAAAAGCCGGCGTTGTTTTTTTTAAAATTAAACACATGCATACAATCATTATTAATTGAAATGAAAGGGGATCCTATATTTGAACAATGCTTACAAAGAGCAACTGAGGTGACTAAACGTTGCAGCGAATTAATTGAAAAAAATCGGAATACTAAAAATCCTGAAACTGTAGACTCTCTTTGGAAAATGGATAGTCTAAATATGATTGCAATAGGCAACCAAATCAAATTAGGTGAAGCACCTTTGACGCTTAAACAAATCACTGAATTTTTATCCGCAGTTATTTTTAGACGAAAAAGCGATCCAGGTTTAGAATCAGATTCTTTTATGACGCATGAAGCTGATAATATGTGGGCTGTATTTGAACCTATACTCATAGCTCTTTTGCGAGATCAGAATCTTGACGTTGTGATGTCTAAACTACTTCCCAAAATGATACCTAATTTTTTAATGCTTCCATCCTATCAGTGGCAAGGTGCGTATCCTGAATATCAACTAATGGATACCATAAGTTTAAATCCTGATCCTATTTTAAGTGTTAATTTTCGCATAGGTCAATTACATCAAGCAGGCATGTCACTAGGGCCATTGCCGCCCGAAGTCTATAATGCTTTTTTATATAAAAGATTTTTTACAGAACGACCTGATGTCGCTAGATTTAATATGCAAGATAATTCATATGAGTTCACACTAAACAATATTGAATATCGATTTATTGTCGGTAATAAGACTAACCTTTTCAATTTCTTAAAAATAGACAATATTTCAAAGAATAACTCGCGTTCATCTTCACTACAAAAGCAGGTTAATGGAGCCTGGTATACCTATGACGAAAAAACACTAATCGCTCATGCTCATCATGCAACTTTGCAAGAAACCGGCAATACATTATGGAAAAATAATAATAACCAGGAGTTTATTGTTACGGATGAATTGACTCAAACAGAAAAATTTCAAGTAGTACTTGTCGATAAAGAAAAATATCACGTACGTGGAAGAGATGCTCAAGGCAACTTCACTTATTCTTTAGTTAATCATCATAGTGCATTGGAAATTTTTGCTGATATACCTTCATTAGTAAAGTTTGAAACACCTGAATACACAGAATTATATACTAACACTACCTTGAATAAATATATTTTACGATTACCACGTTACAATCTGGAATTCGAGCAAGAGCGTAGCAAGGATGGTCAGATAGATTGGATATGGAAGACAGATCCACGTTATAAAATAAAAATTTCCAAGCTACACGTCATTGCTGGCTTCGATGCAGTTCTGGTGTTGACGCCAATAATTCCAGGTCTAGATGAATTGGTACTTATTCCTAAACAACAATTTATGCTGTCAGGATTAAACCATAATCCAGGTGATAAAAAAGTCATAGTTGATGAGTATCACGATTTACAATTTGATACGGGTAATCATATTGCTGACCAAGTATTACTCGCAGCCAAATTATTTAAAGAAGAAGACTTAAAAAATTCACAACTCAGAAAATTAACAGGCACAGAACAATATGCAACCTATGTTTTACGTGCTTCCACCGAGCTCATTCCGCAATCGATTGAAGATCGATATTATTTGGCATATGTTTATCTCGCGATGAAACAACCCTTACTAGCATTTGATATATTGCAAGCAGGTTTGAAAGACAGTAAAGAATTAACATTTTCGGAACAAGATTGGTTGTTTCGAATGATGAACAAGATTCCTGCTGATGCAGGCGATCCACTCAAAGAAGAGCATGCAAAAGTCAATACACCAGAAATATTAGCTGTACGTGCCTTAGCGGGCTACATTTTAGCCAGGCATGTTCTGGATAACACTATTAGCATAATTCAAGATCCAAAAGAAAAGGAAAGTGCACAACTAGTGATTTATGATGTTATGAATGACAACAAATACAATAAAATGTCTTTATTCAAGTTATTTGATGATGCTGCGCCTAATAGTTTGATTCACGAGGAATATGCCAACATATTAAAGCAAAAACGTAAAACTGCTCTAGCAAACTTTGATAATAATCTCATGCAACAATATGAAAATTACTATTCAAAAATTCAAAAAATACCTGAAGTTATGCGATTATCTGCGAGTGAAGAAGAAATTATTCTACGTAAATCATTTTTAAAAAATGGTTTTTTGCCTCCTCATTTGATTTATAGAAGTAATGAACTAAAAATTCAAAATCTAATGAGTGAGAAAATGCATTTAGATAAATTACATGCGGTAGGTTTATTAAAAACATCATTGCACCGACGTCGTGAAAGCATAGCTGAGGAAATTCAAACGTTAAGGCTGGTTCAAGGTAAGGAAACTATACTCAAGAATGCTGATATAGACATCAAAATGGATATGACACTCCGTTTTTTAACACCTGTACAAATTGGTTTGTTGGATAACCCCAGGCATCCTTTACGGTCTATTGATGTAGCAGCTCTTGGCACTGAAACTCCAGTAGATACTCTTATGCGTTCTATGCAAGTTTTTTATCGAATAGCGATAGGCAAAGATTCAATAGAAAAGAAAAAGAAATTAAAAGCCATAGTCGAAGCTCGTTTGATTCATATAGCTCAGTCATTACATAATAGTTCGGCTTTGTCAGTGGAAGATAATTTATATATTCTATTAAGTTATGCTTTATATTTTCCTGAAAAATTTGCTAAACTCAGACTTGCTTCAGCTAATATGCCAGCCTTAATTGACACGGTAAATAAGCTACAAACAGAGCATGCGTTGAAAGTATCAATAACCTATTCAAGCGATACCATACCTACACTACTCGCAATAAATCATCTTCAGCATGTAGCTGATATTGTGATTGAAGAATCGCTATACGTTTCACCACCTTTAACATATCCCAACATCACTCAAAGACGACAAGAGTTTGCTATCCTCGCTGCAAGATTGAAGAGTTCTTTCTTGGCGCAAGAAAGCTTAAGTGCAACATCTGCTGAATTTGTCGAAGGTGAAAAACAAAATCAATCTATTGCGTCTAGAAATGCAGCAGCTAATAT
>DHXK01000272.1:23100-26757 GCA_002413665.1 Legionellales bacterium UBA5158
AAGCAGCTAATATTTTCTTTAGAGTCAATGTCATAAATTCATTTAAAACTGAACTAGAAGCTACAATTAAAGAAGATAAAATTATTTTAACTGAGCTTAAACATAAAATTATAGCATTAGCTAATAAGTTACCTGAAGATTCAAGCGCACGGACTAATTGGTTATTAAAAAAACATTCTTTTGAAAGCCCAGACGTTTTATTCAAACATGTACTACAAAAGTTTTTACAACAGAACCCCACTGATAAAGATATTAATGCACTTGTTTTTGATTATTTATCACGTGCAACTGCGAATCAACATCATCAACGATTACTGTCAGAACTGGAAAAAATGGTGAGCCTGAATAAGCCTTTAATAACGGGTGTTGATGAGGCGCTTGCGGCTATTCATCACAAAGCCGGTACTTTATTACAATTGGACAGATGCTACAATCCAGCACAACATCCACGTTTGCTTTTATATGAATTTTTAGATAACAAGTTAATATTTCCTAAACAATATGACTATCTAAAAACATTATTAGATCGTCAAGGCGGGGAGTTTTCAAATCAAGTTATTCAACTTATTATGGGTGGCGGTAAATCAAAATTAATTACACCGCTGCGCGCATTAGAAGCAGCAAAAGGGCATAATTTATCCATGGTGGTGGTGCCTGATGCACTCTATGAAATAAATCGCGCTGATCTTACCGATACAACGCAAAAAATATTTGGTAAAGCTGCCGTGCCATTTTACTTCAATGAATCGGTTACCTGTAATATTGCTTATTTAAAACATTTAAAAGAAACACTACTTTCTGCTATTAGTCATCGTGATTATATTGTTACGACTAAGGAAAGCTTGCAGTCACTTAATTTACATTATCTAAAATCACTTAACACTAACGACAAGAGTCAGAATAGTATGAAGAAACGTAAGCTCTTAAATTCCATACTACGTATATTCAAAGACCAAGGTGATGCTTTAGTTGATGAAATTGATTCAGCACTAGATGTGAGAAAAGAATTAATTTATACCTTAAACACTGGCGAACCTGTCCCTGAGCCCGTGTTAAAGTTCATCAATGATTTGTATGGCTTCTTTGATCAAGTGCAATTACCAAACTTAAACATGACTATTAATGATATTGTGCATGAACATAAGCGTTTGACGACAGAGCAATTTCAAATTTTAAAAATTGCTTTAGCTGAAGCCTTGATATCTAGAACTGAGACTAGTCCAATAAAAGATATACTAAAAAAATTCGAATCTCAGCCTGATAAAATTAAACAGCTGCAAAGCTATCTGCTAGACCAGAACAAGCCTAAGTTTTTGGAGTCAGATTTAACAGCACTTGAGCTTGACCAAATTGCTTTAATTAAACAAGAAATAAATCAAATTTTACCATTAACATTAAGTCGTAATCGTAATGAACATTATGGTTTATCGGAAAGCCATAAAAATGCAACACTTATTCCTGTACCTTATGTTGCGAGCAACACACCAAGCACATCTGAATTTGGAAATTATGTTGAAACGATAAATTATACTTTGCAAGTACATAGAGGCGCACTATCAAAAAAGATAGTTAGAAAATTTGTTGAAGAAGAGAGGAGGCTATTGGAAGAAGAAAGTAAGAATGCAGACTTTTCAAGTCAAACCCGTAACGAGCGCTTTGAGAAGTTAACAGGACACGCTTTAAGTCAAACCGATTTTTCTGATGCAACAGTATTTAACGAATTCTATGAAAAAATCAAAAATAATAAAGAGGTAAGAGAATATTGCTTGCTGAATTATGTGTTAAGTCAAATTACAAAAAACACGTTAACTCTGACTAACAACGCGCATAATTTTGTTGGCATGTTGAATACGGTGCAGGGTATGACAGGTACACCCTGGAACTTTACCTGTTATGCAGATAAATTGAAATTTAATGCAGAGTTAAGTCGCGGTGTTGATGGTAAAACACTGCATAACTTAATTAAAGATGCGGTTAAACCGCATCTTCTGCCGTTTTTAGGTAACCCGAAAAATGCGATAGATCATGTGTTAAAAGATCATCCTAATCCCTCTGATTTTCATGCATGGATAGATGTAGGTGCGCATTTTCGTGGAATTTCGAATGTGACTATTGCCGAACATTTTTCTAATTACTTTGCCAATGATGCAAAATTCTCAGGTCTCAAGTATGTTCTTTATTTTGGTAGTGACGATAAGTTATATGCGCTTTCAACTGAGCCGAATAAATCAAGTACACCCATATTGTTAGAAAAAACGGATTCTGAGGCTATCCAAGCCGTGCTCAAGTGTACACCCGATCAGTGCTTCACTTATTACGATCAGCGCCATACTATAGGTGCAGATATTTTACAAACAAAGCATGGTCGTGCACTCGTACCCATAGGTTTAAAAACCATGCAGCATGACTTATTACAAGCAGTCATGCGCATGCGAGAATTAGGTAATGGTCAGGCTGTAGAATTTATCATTTCAAAAGATTTACAAGATATGCATCCTCATATTTTGGTTTGGGATGTCGACAGTATTATTAAAATATGCGCAGATAATGAAGTGAAACGACTTCAAGATGATAATTTTAAGGCTGCTTTACAAAAAATTCAAAATGTTATCTGGGAGGATTGTTATAAACGTATTCTTGATGCCCCTACTGACGAAATGCGCCTCGCATTGGTGGTGCAAATGAAAAGTGTTTTTGTTGCTGTAAATGAGCTATCACCTTATGAACAATTTGGTGATATTAAGAAATTTGTTTCCACAGAGACTGTGTTAAAAGAATATGCCGCTAGGCAATTTTGTAAATGGAAAGAGGCCGTCAATAAACCATTACATCTGGATGCAGAAAATATTACTAAAAAATTGGATGAAATAATTACGAATGCATTACCACACTGCGCGTCACAAGTTGAAAGCCCACTTGCAATGGGTGAATTAAGTGATACACAAGTTGAACTTAAAAATGAAATCGCTATGGAAAAATTAAACGATATTGATTTAGAAAATCATTTACATAATTCTCAAAATATACAGGCAAGACCGATTAAGGTTATGAGTATTGATAACTCAGTTACTGCGACTATTCATCAAATATTAAAAGGGGATACGCCACTTTCAATTCAGGCTATGGTAGCCTCTAATGTGTTTCCTCGTACTTGGAAATTTGATAATAATATTAGTGGTACTGATAATTTTACACAGACAGCAGTACATCAACCTGATTTACTCGATAACCGTACTAAAGATCCTGTACTGATTTTGATAGAGCAAGATGATAGATTGGGTAAAATTAATTTTTTAATTCTGACAGCTGAAGAAGCGGATCAAATTAACCAGGTAGGTTTGGGTGATAGAAATGGCAGGCATTTTTGGATTGAAACGTTACATCAAGTACCTTTTCTGAATGATAAACCCGAGCATTTGCACCCTGGCTACACTCGTGGGCTTGAGCAAATAGCACTTTTATCGGGTGATACGGATGTGTTAAATAGCTATTGTAAACAGGGTTGTTGGTTGGCGGAACAGGCGGAAAATAAACTCGAATTTTTAGAGCGAGTCATTATGCCTAAGCATCTTGATAAAAATAATTTGTTAAAAGCGCTTAAGCAAAAATTAGCAGTTGCCACTTTGCCTGTGCATTTATATTCAGTGCAAGCTAATC
>DHXK01000229.1:0-2963 GCA_002413665.1 Legionellales bacterium UBA5158
TCGCAAGCCGAAGCAGTTGCCGACCTGATAGCGTCAAACTCTAAAGCATCGCAACAAGTAGCCTTACAACAGTTAAGGGGCGGCTTTAGTAACCAGCTACAATCGCTGCGCGAGCAATTGGTACAGTTTGCTTCATTAATTGAATTAGAGCTTGATTTTGCCGAAGAAGATGTAGAGTTTGCTAATCGCGACCAGTTAAAAAAACTGATCTATGAAATTGTGAGGGTTATTAGTGCGCTGATACAATCATTCGAGTTAGGGAACGTAATAAAGCAAGGTGTAAATACCGTTATTGCCGGCAGGCCAAATGCGGGTAAGTCAACTTTATTAAACGCATTATTAAATGAAGAACGTGCCATAGTAAGCCATATCCCCGGCACCACACGCGATACTATAGAAGAGATTTTAAATATAAACGGCATTAACTTCAGGCTGATAGATACCGCCGGCATCCGAGAGGCTACCGATGCTATTGAAAAAATAGGGGTAGAGCGTACAATGGAAAAGATAGAGCAATCTGCCCTGTTAGTATATGTTTATGATGCGGCACAGATAACTTTAGATGAGCTAAACAGCGATCTGGAAAGTCTGCAACGCCCCGGCGTAACCATGATAATTGTAGCTAATAAGGCCGATTTGCTAACCGATGCACAATTAATCGCTCTACCTGTCAATGCAAGCGTTATCTCCGCCAAAGAGAAAACGCATATAGACGAGCTTAAATCAACAATATATCACTCTGCAGTAAAAGACAGGTTAGACGGAAACGAAACGCTGGTAACCAACGTACGGCACTTGGAAGCCCTACAAAAAACCGAGCAAGCATTAGCAAGGGTATTGGATGGGATAGATACGGTTACATCTGATTTCCTGTCGATGGATATTAAGCAAGCCCTGCACTACCTGGGCGAAATTACTGGCGCTGTTACTACTGATGATTTGCTGGAGAATATATTTAGCAAGTTCTGTATCGGAAAGTAACCCCACAAAACAACTCAATAACAAACTGTTATTAAACCACTATAAAGCCCTATAAATCAGGGCTTTTTTTATGTATCGTTTAATATTTATTACGCTTTGTTATTTGGATATTAAGTATTTATTTGTACCTTAGTTGTACCTTACAGGGGTTGAAATACAAGATTTGTACCTCAACCCCTTTTTAAGGCGAAATAATGGCACTTAAATACATCTAATTACACTTAAATACATCAAATGCTATTTAAATGAGTTCAAACATTAAGGTACAAAGGATTTGCCAGTTTTGCGGGGATCAATTTACAGCCCAAAAAACAACTACAAAGTATTGTTCCCACCGTTGTGCAAGCCGGGCGTATAAAAAAGGGGTAAAGGGTTTAAAAATTGAAACAAGCAATAAAGAAACCCAGGGAATAAATAATTTAATAAATACGCTTATTGCCAATAACCCCTTAGATGCGATAAGAGCAAAGGAGTTTCTTACTGTAAAGGATACCTCAAAGCTTTTAAATTGTTCCGTCCGTACAACTTACAGGCTAATTGTAACGGGTAATATCAAAGCGGTTAACATAGGCCAACGCAAAACAATTATTAAGAGATCAGAAATAGACAAACTTTTTGAATAAGATTTAAGCTTTATACAAATGACTATAAAAGTAGCTTTAAGAACAAAGGCAATATCAGGAAACAGGCACAGTCTTTATTTGGATTTTTACCCGGCCATACAGCACCCGGAAACAGGCCAGCCAACAAGGCGGGAGTTTTTAGGGCTTTATTTATTTGATAAACCTAAAAACCCTTTTGATAAAACCCATAATACAGAAACTAAAAGTATAGCCGAAAGTATAAGGCAGCAAAGGGATAACCAATTAAACAAGCCCGAAATTTACAGCGATTTTGAAAAGGAACAGCTAAAAAATAAAGCAAAAGGCGAACAGTCTTTTATAAAATATTTTAAACACTTAGCCGATAAGCGTAAAGCCTCAAACCATGATAATTGGGTATCTGCTTTTCATTACCTCGAAAAGTATGCAAACGGGGATCTGAAATTTGCCGATCTTGACGAAACCTTTTGCAATGGCTTTAAAGATTATTTGTTAACCAGCCCCAGCAACCGCAGCAGTAAAAAAACACTATCGCAAAATTCAGCAGTTTCTTATTTCAATAAATTAAAGGCAACTTTAAAGCAAGCCTTTAAAGATGGATTAATTCAAACCGAATTAAACGCAAAAATTGCACCTGTTAAACAAGCCGAAACCCGCAGGAACTTTTTAACCATTGAGGAATTAAACGCCCTTGTTAAAACTGAATGTGCAATGCCGGTTTTAAAACAAGCGGCTTTGTTTTCTGCCCTTACCGGGTTAAGGTTTAGCGATATTCAAAAACTCATTTGGGGCGAACTGGAATTTATAGAGGGGCAGGGGTATTTTATAAATTTTAAACAGCAAAAAACAAAAGGTATTGAAGTAATGCCAATATCCGAACAGGCCTATAGTTTATTAGGTGAACCCAAAGAAAAAACCGAAAAGGTTTTTGAAGGGCTTATTTATTCAGGTTATACCAATAGCCTTTTATTTAAGTGGCTTGTAAAGGCCGGGATAACTAAAGAGATTACTTTTCATTGCTTTAGGCATACTTATGCCACGTTGCAATTAAGCAACGGTACTGATATTTATACGGTTTCTAAAATGTTAGGCCACCGCGAACTGAAAACAACCCAGGTTTATGCTAAAATTATAGACCAAACAAAACGTACAGCAACAAATAAGATCAAATTAGATTTTTAAATTTATTAAGCAAAATAAAGCCCCCTCTCACTCGCTGACTGGGGGCTTTAACCTAAACCTTATCACAAAGGCAAGTATGTTACCTGCCAAATGAAGCTCTAAATATATGAATGTTTTTTGTTTAAAACCAAAACCATTGTTAACAAAATAATTCCTTAACAAACACTTAATAACGCTAATAAAATTAGATTTGTAATA
>DHXK01000229.1:3143-3464 GCA_002413665.1 Legionellales bacterium UBA5158
CTAATAAAATTAGATTTGTAATAGCCTTTATAGCTTATTACCTAAAATGAAGTTAATACCACAATACAAACTAAATAAATCCCTCGAAAAGCCATTATTAAAATACAGGCCCTTGCGTAGCGAGATTGATTTGTTTAAAGCCGAACTGATTACCGTTATAGATCATATTGATAACAGCGAAACCGAAGAGTTCCATAAAAACTTAGTAAGCAACTTTCTTTCAAAAGCCTTTTACACCAATACTCATTTTATCAATACCAAAGGGCGGCAAGATTTGGTTATCCATACAGGTAAAGACAATAAAACCAAAGTAGGGGTAAT
>DHXK01000082.1:0-2412 GCA_002413665.1 Legionellales bacterium UBA5158
GACAGGGCTCCATGATGAACATTTTTAAAAATTTTAATTTAAGTTGTTACTTAAATGAATGTATTGCTCGACTGTTAATTGTTCGGGACGCAGTTTTGAATCAATGCCTACTTTTTGCCAATCGTCATCTTGCATAAATTGTTTCAAACAATTGCGTAATGTTTTTCGTCTTTGATTAAAGGCATGCTTTACTACATTCGCAAAATGCGCATAATTTTTTGCAGGAAAAGGAATAATTGCGTACGGAGCTAAGCGCACAATTTTAGAATCCACTTTAGGGGGTGGATCAAATGCCATCGGTGGAACATCGAATAATGCAGTTACTTGGCAATGATATTGCACCATAATGCTGAGGCGTCCATAGTTAGAGTTTCCGATTTTCGCAGCCATGCGATCGACAACTTCTTGTTGTAACATAAAATGCATGTCGCTAATTTGCGTGGCAAATTCTAACAAATGAAAAATAAGCGGAGTGGAAATATTGTAAGGTAAATTTCCTATGACGCGCAAAGGCCGTTCATCAGTCACTAATTTTCCGAAATCAAATTCTAATGCATCAGCTTGAAAGACATTAAGGGTGCCTAACTCTTTACAGCGGGCTGTTATAATAGGAATTAAATCGCGATCTAATTCCACTACATCTAACACACCGACTTTTTTTAACACCGGTATGGTTAAAGCGCCACGCCCAGGTCCAATTTCAACAAGATGTTGTTCTGACGTTGGATTGATGACATCTACCAAATGTTGAATGATCTGGGTATCAATTAAAAAATGTTGCCCAAAACGTTTGCGTGGCGTATGACTCATTATTGATTCAACACGTGTTGTGCTGGAGCGAATCCTTGAGCAGCTGATTGTCGAAATAGCGCAATCGCTTTTTCTTTATTGGCAGGCATTCCTAAACCATGAGCATACAGAACCCCTAAACTATATTGCGCGCTAGCGAGGTTTTGTGAAGCAGCTTTTTCATACCAACTAGCAGCAATGGTGTAACTCTGTCGAACACCTTTGCCTGCAGCATATAAATAACCTAGTTCGTTTTGCGCATATCGGTTGCCTTGATCTGCAGCTTTTTGAAAATAGCTGATAGCTTTGGCATAATCTTTGGGAGTGTCTTGTCCTAACAAATAACGATAGCCAGTTTTATATTGATCTTGCGGCGTTGTATAAGCGTGATCAAAACGATTTGTAATGGCATCATAAGAGTCTGATGCGCCGTCCCTTGCGCAGCTTGCGCTGAGTACACATAAACTTAAGATAGCTAATTTTTTTAAATACATAAATTTCTCTCCACAGTACAAAACTACTGTTTAGTTTGCCAAGCTGGAATAGCTTGGCCATTAAAAATATCTTTTGCAGATTTTAAAACTTCAGAAGATTGCAGTGCTGCAACTAATTGTTTAATACGCGGATCATTTATCTCGTCATCGCGTATGACGATAATATTAGCATAAAGCGAATCACTTCCTTCATGTAAAATGGCATCTTTAGTAGGGGTGAGTCCTGCAGGGATTGCATAGTTAGTATTAATGACTGCAATATCAACATCAGCAAGACTACGTGCTAATTGTGCCGCATCTAATTCTTTAAAGCTTAATTGTTTCGGATTGTCTTGGATTTCACTTGGCGTGGTGTAAAGTCCAGCGTTGTTTTTTAAGCGTATCACGCCTGCTTTTTGTAATAAAATGAGTGCACGGCCTTCATTGCTGGGATCGTTGGGGATAGCAACAATGCCTCGTTGTGGGATGTCATTAATATTTTTTATTTTTTTTGAATAAACGCCCATAGGAAAAACAAAAGTTTTGCCAACGGTTTGTAATTTGTAATGTCTGTCTTTAATTTGTTGATCTAAATATGGCTGGTGTTGAAACATGTTTGCATCAATACTGCCATCGTTGAGTGCAGTATTTGGCTGGATGTAATCAGTAAACTCGATAATTTGAACATTTAATCCATATTTATCTAATGCTACTTTCTTTGCAACTTCCATTAGTTCTGTTTCTGGGCCAGAGATAGTGCCGACTTTAATGGTATTTTTGTCTTCTGACTGACAGCCTATGAAAGCGAGTGCACAAATTAAAATAATTAATTTTTTGCCAAAATTTAACATGTTTTTTAAACCCTAAAAAAAGAAAATCTCTTTACAAAAAAATCACCTAAATATTGAATAAACTGTACCAAACAAACCATCAATATTATCGTAATTAACATAATCTGAATATCAAATCTCTGATAACCATAACGTATAGCAAGATCACCTAATCCGCCTCCGCCTACCGCTCCTGCCATTGCTGAATAACCTACTAGATTCACCACGGTTAATGTCAGGCCGTTAATTATGCTAGGAAATCCCTCTGGCAGCAAAACTTTCCGAATAATTTGAATCGGTGTGGCACCCATCGCTAAGGC
>DHXK01000082.1:2495-3482 GCA_002413665.1 Legionellales bacterium UBA5158
GCACCCATCGCTAAGGCTGCTTCAATTAAGCCTTTATTAATTTCTAGTAATGCACTTTCAACTACACGAGCAATGAAAGGCATAGCGGCTAAACTTAAAGGAACAATTGCAGCTAGAGTACCGATTGATGTTCCCACCAAAAGCCGTGTAAAGGGAATCACTGCGATCATTAATATAATAAATGGGATAGAGCGTGTAATGTTAACTAAAGCAGCTAGTGTTTTGTAGAGGTAAGTATTTTCCAGAAGATTTTTAGGGCGAGTGATGTAAAGTAAAACACCTAATGGTAAACCAATAAGTGTAGCAATAACGCTAGCCACTAGCACCATCATTACTGTTTCAGCTGTTGCTTTAAATAAAAGAAATAATATCGTTTGTGACATGACCTATAATCTCTGCGTTAACACCAATTTGTTTTAGATGATCCATGCCAGCTTGCAATTGCTTTTTTTCACCATCAATTGCCACTAACATAGTTCCCATCGCATGTTTTTTTATGTATTCGACGTTGCCTTGCAAGATATTAATGCGTAAACCAAATGTTGTAATCAGTTGGGCGATAATAGGTTGAGTAGCAGTGTCAGGAAGAAACCATAATCGTAATACAGGATGTGTATCCACACCCTCTGCAGCTAAAAGATGTTGCTGCAAAGTGGGTGGTAAAGTTTGTGAAAGTGATGAGAAAATAAAATTTTTCGCAGTGGCTGTTTTAGGATAAGCAAAAAATTCACCGACTTCATTTTCTTCTATTAGCTTACCGTCTTCTAAAATTCCCACGCGATCGCAACAAGCTTTAATGACTGACATTTCGTGTGTGATTAACAAAATGGCTAAATTAAGTTTATCGCGTACGTCTTTGAGTAGTTGCAAAATACTATTTGTTGTTTCTGGATCTAAAGCAGATGTTGCCTCATCACATAATAAAACTTGAGGTTCAGATGCCAGTGCGCGCGCAATCCCCACACGTTGTTTTTGGCCACCACTGAG
>DHXK01000082.1:3588-10484 GCA_002413665.1 Legionellales bacterium UBA5158
CGTTGTTTTTGGCCACCACTGAGTTGAGCCGGATAATGATTTTTTTTATCGGTTAATCCTGTCAGTTCTAATAAAGGTAAGAGTCTATTTTCTATCACTTTACTGCTTAGACCGCTAAGCTCTAAAGGAAACGCTATATTGTCATAAACAGTGCGTGAGGATAATAAATTAAAATGTTGAAATATCATGCCTATATTACGTCGTGCTTGACGTAATTCTCGGGGGGCAAGAGTGGTTAAATCATGTCCATCAACGATGACTTTACCGCTAGAAGGTTGTTCTAAAAGATTAACGCAACGAATTAAGGTACTTTTTCCAGCGCCACTTTTGCCTATCACTCCAAAGATTTCGCCAGGCAGTACATGAAGGTTAATATCATGCAGCGCTGTGATAGTGCCATCGGGAGTGGTATAATTTTTGTATAGTTTTTGCAATTTAATCATATTGAAACAATTTCTATTCTAAATTCTAGTTCTATATAATGCCTGGTTTTTCAATTTTATAAATGAGAAATTTGCTTAAAGCGTGTTAGTTAGCCAAATACAAGGAACAAAACTCTGTGATTTCCCCTTTATTAACCGATTTATATCAGCTGACAATGGCTTATGGCTATTGGCGCTTGGGAATGCATGATCGTGAAAGCGTTTTTCATTTAGTCTTTCGCAATAATCCTTTTGAGGGAAATTATACCGTTGCCTGTGGATTAGCGACGGTGATTGAATTTATTAAGAACTGGGAAATCACAACTGATGATGTGGATTATTTGAAAAGTCTGACTAATCAGGATGGAAGTAAGCTATTTTCTGTAGAATTTTTAGCGTATCTGGTTGATTTAAAGATTAGCTGTGACATAGATGCTATTCCTGAAGGGACAGTTGTTTTTCCGCAAGAACCTTTGTTGCGTGTGAAAGGGCCTCTGCTTCAATGCCAATTGCTAGAAACCGTTTTATTAAATATCATTAATTTTCAAACACTTATTGCTACAAAAGCGGCTCGTATCTGCCAAGCGGCGGCCGGTGAAGAAGTATTGGAGTTTGGTTTGAGGCGTGCACAAGGACCCGATGGGGCACTATCAGCTAGCCGAGCTGCTTATATTGGTGGTTGTACGGCTACTTCAAATGTACTGGCAGGTAAACGATATGACATTCCCGTGCGAGGTACTCATGCTCATAATTGGGTAACGGCATTTCCAGATGAAAAGACGGCTTTTTCAGCCTATGCAGAAGTCATGCCACATAATTGTGTTCTATTGGTGGATACTTACGATACGTTAAAAGGTGTTGCAAATGCTATTTCTATTGGACAGCAATTGCACTCACAAGGCGCAAAATTACTGGGCATACGATTAGATTCTGGTGATTTGGCTAAGCTCAGTATTCAAGCTCGCGCGATGTTAGATGCAGCAGGATTTACTGATACTCAGATAGTCGCGAGCAATACACTAGATGAGTATTCTATGGCTTCGTTGCGCGAACAAGGTGCGCCCATCACGATTTGGGGGGTGGGCACTCACTTAGTGACGGCTTTCGATGAGCCTGCTTTAGATGGTGTTTATAAGCTTTCTGCCTTACGTGAGCTGGATGGGCGCTGGACTAAAAAGTTAAAGCTATCTGAACAGACAATAAAGATTTCCAATCCTGGCATCCATCAAGTGCGACGATTTTTTCGTAATGGACAACAAGTCATGGATATTTTGTATGATATAGAAATGGGTATTTCTAATGTGCCTGAAGCGCAAACTCACTCACAGCCTAGTGAAAATGTGAGGATGTCGGATCATGAAACATGGTCTGATCTTTTAGTTCCTGTCATCGTTCAAGGTTCTGTTGTTTATGCTAATGAATCTATTCATATTATACGTAAAAGAGCGATAGATCAGGTCGAACAGTTTGTGAGGCGCTATGCTAAAACACCTTATTCTGTAGGCATAGAAAAGCAATTGTTTGAAGTAAAGCAGGCTTTAATCAAAGCATTGCGATAATTTAAGTTAAATGGATCTATTGTAATCTAATAGGTCAATTTCTGTGCTAAAATTAGGTATGTATAAAGTTAAAGCGAGGATGGTGCTATGTCAGAACCAAAGAATGAAGCAAATTCTAATGATTCAGTGAAAGCTGCTCTGGATGGTGCTAGAAACGATAGGCAAACAAATGAAAATAAAAATACCAACGATGCTGCGATGGCTCAGTCAGCTGTGCCGAAAGAAGAGAACAGTGTAGAAGAGAAAGAGATTATAGATCCAGTAACAGGTAAGAAGAAAGTTGTAAAAATCGAAGTAGTACATGAGGACCTTGAGGGGGTTTTAGGGAAGAATGCGGACGGGATGGATCCTGCAGAAATAGAGCAAAAGGAGAGCAACAAACAGAAGCGATTGAATCTAGAGATTGATAAGCAGGAAATTATAGAAGCTGACGTGGATCTTGCTATCGAGGAAGATTATCAAGAAGAAGCTGACGAAGCTTTGCGTGAAGAAGCGGTTGAGGGGGCGGTTGCAGAAGCAGACATGGTTGCTCAGCAACAAGAGTTAGAGCAGGACGAAGAAGCTCCCGCTCCAGAAGCTAAAGCTTCAGAGCCTGAACCTGAAAGTTTTTTAGGGATTGATCTAACTGAAACAGCTAAGGCCCCAGAATCAAGTGCACCGAAAGCCGAGGAAGAAGAGCCAGCGCCTACACCAATACAGTCGACTAGTCCTTTTCAGACCCCGACATTAACAAGAAAATAACATTATAAACGAGTTATTATATCGCATGATTACACCACCTTTCCCGCTGCGCCGTGTGCGCAGTTTTGCTAAGCGCGATGGTCGCATGACTGACGCACAACGACGTGTATTAACTGATCTATGGCCGCAATACGGTTTAGATAAATCATCAGTCTTAGCAGATTTCACTGCTATTTTTGGACGTGAAGCCCCTCGCATCCTAGAAATTGGTTTCGGTTCAGGGCATTCTCTGCTAGAAATAGCTAAAGCCACGCCTACTCAAGATTTCATAGGTATTGAAATGTATCAGCCTGGTATAGGTACATTATTATTAGGTATTGAAGCTGAGCAAGTCTCAAATATTCGCATTTATTATGCAGATGCGGTTGAAGTGATAGAAGATTGTATCGCACCAGCAAGCCTGGATGGTATACAGCTTTTTTTCCCCGATCCGTGGCCTAAACGTAAGCATCATAAACGTCGAATTATCCAACCTGAGTTCATCGAATTAATCGCTAGCAAATTAAAACCCGCGGGGGTGCTACATTTGGCGACTGATTGGGAGCATTATGCATTACACATGATGCAAGTATTATCAAAGTCAGATAAGCTAATCAACTTAGCTGGTGCCGGGCTATATGCTCCGCGCTCAACTCAACGGCCTATTACCACAAAATTTGAAAATCGCGGCACACGGTCAGGTCGACCGATTAGGGAGTTACAATTCGCACGTTGTGACTAACGTCAAGGAGAGACAATGAAATATTATTTTTTAGCCATCTTTACTCTATTGTTTTTAACAAGCTGTAATTCTGTTTGTCATCCCCGTTATTCTTATGCGCCTGCACCTACCGGTATGGCAGAAATGTGTATTGCTAAATGTTATCAGAAAAAAACCCATTGTGAGCATCTCTGCGATATTCAAAAAGAACATTGCAAAATACAAAAGCGCATCGATGCTTCCTTCCGTTATGAGAATTATAAAGAACAACTTCTTGCTAGAAATATCCCGAACAGAAAATTCTTAACAAATTTTGATGATAGCGCATGCGCCTGTAAAATACCGTGTTTGTGCGTTAATACGTATAATTTATGTTACACAGAATGTGGCGGTACAGTTCTAACGTCTTAAGAAAAATTGATACAATGTAGGTATTTTTACGATAGAGATTCTTCTAATTCACTTTACATTATCATCTTGCTTGACTACCCTGAATCCTAAATTTGATACCAAGGAAAAGTTGAATGAAAATAAAAGTAGGATTTAGCATTGCGGCAATAACAACATGCCTAGCCGCTACATGTACTTTTGCAACAGGCCCGGGATTTTTTGTGGGCAGTCAATTCGGACAATCAAATATACATAGTGATGCTGTAACTTTTCAAACTGGTGGCGATCCTGCGACAATACGCGTCTCCCCAAGTAATACGGGAGCAGGTTATAGATTTGTGTTGGGCTATGATATAACTCAATATGGTGGTATTGAATTTGGAATAACACATTATGCTAATTCCACCTATAAAGTACCTATCGCAGTAGCTTGTAATGATCCTACGGTTCATTTATATGGCGCAGAAATTTTAGGTAGAGGTATGATTCCAGTTAATTCATTTACCTTTATTGGAAAAGCGGGCATAGCTATTTTGAGAATGTCTGGTTCTGGAAGTTTAGTGACAAGCAATGTTATTCAAACACCTTGCGGATCAACCCAAGGCAATCAGCAGACAACCAATGTACGACCTGCTCTAGGGGTCGGAGTTAGTTATGATATGACTCAAAGATGGGTTATCGATCTGTCTTGGATGCGGGTATTGAAAGGCGGCAGTACCACTACTGCAGATCTCAAAACAATTGGTTTCGCATATCATTTTACAGATCTGTATTGCGGGCAATTTCTATGTTAATTATTTTTTAAATGATTAGCGCTCTTAGGAGCGCTTTTTTAAAAAGATTTTTTTTGTTGCTTGACTTTATTTAAATTTAATTTAGTATTTGTTTTCTCTTCTGATTCAACCTTCCTCTTATAAATTACTTTTCACATTTATTTTCATCTCCGTTAATGAAAGCATTTTTGCCTTTCACACAAGGCCAGAGTATGCGCATATTTTTTAAATAGCGTTATCTCCCTTCAATAAGCCTACTTCAGCACTCTCATAAAAATATTATACACTTTAAGGAAATATTATGAATAAAGAATCCACGCAGCTTCCAGCATCAAATTATTTTGGCGAGTTAATTCACAGTCTAGATGGAGTCAATCCATTAGGAGTTGGATTTGGTTCTTGCTGTTGCTGTTGTTCTTCCAGTGCAGCTGTTTTTGTTGCAGAAAAAAAACCTCAGTAAATTTGATTCAATCACAGGGATAAGTTATGCAGATAAATTATTGCATCAAAAGTTTTGAGATAGTCCCAGATAAAAATAATGAAGCATTATTTTACACGCCAGAAGTTTCAGCCAATATTAAGCATGCTAAAGTAATAGATTTATTAATGGATATCAAAGGCAATAAATTTTCCTGCATCACTGAGGAGTGGTTAGAAAAATTAATCAACAAGCATGAGTTGGCCAACACGCCCATCAAAAAATATTTAATCTCTGATTTAAAATTAATGTCCAGTATCGATGAAAATGCTTTTACAAAGCTTTTTATTATTTCCGATGAGCATGTCATTAAAAAAAGATTAAACAAATATTTTTCTGATCACTATGCTCTGGAAGTTTTCACGCAGATGAATTTATCAAAATTAGATGATAGATCTCTGGTTGTTCTCTACGCCAATGTATATTCAGAGAAAAAGATGAGTGAAGTATATCAACATTGTATTGCAGCCAATGCTTGGATAATAACGGCCTATATTGCAAATCACTATTTAGTGATTGACAGTATCTTCAATGCAAAAAAAGGTCTGCCATGTCATTTTTGCTATTTTAAACGGAATCAAAAAATACTTGAAGGAAGTAGTAATATGAAAAAAACAGCATGGGTCAATGTTTTACAACATGCATTAAAAAAAGAATATTTTATATTTCCTGCCATGACATTAACCCATATTGAAAAAGGGCTAATCTCTTTTTGGCTAACCGACGCCATTAAAAAATTCACGAATCCCCATAATAAAAAAAATAAGATGAATGATTTAGGAAAATCCGTTAGAGCTAATTTAATCACAGGAGAAAAGCATCAAGAGCAAACTATACATTGGCCGTTTTGCGAATGTATGGATTAATGATGAAAATTAATATAACGGGAAAAAATCTCAAATCAATACATGCAAATGTATCCATGGAATTGATAGATGAAATAACTGAGTTTCATAATAAAGGCAATATCATTCTTGATAAAAATTTCGCAGGACAAATTCAGCCTCATACCTTATCTCTGGATCAATTGTTTTCACTAGAGCGCAGTGATTATGAAATATCTCCGTTTTATGCTGAAGCAATAGACTGTGAAAGTAAGGTGGATGTTGAAATATGTCGTAACAGATCTGCAAGTTCTTTCTCCGAGGAAAAAATATTATTTTCGACTCTTAAAACCTTATTAAAAAATGCATTTGCGATGCGTGATGATACCAGTAGACCTTATCCTTCAGGAGGTGCTTTGTACCCAATTGAAGTTATTTGCGCAATTTATTCCGATAGAATTATCGATTCTCCTGAAAGTGGATTTTATCATTATCGTCCGATGCTGGGTCTGTTGCAGCCAATTAAAAAAGCAGCTGCGTCAGATATGCGTCATGTCATTTATAAAATGGAAACCAAAGAAGTAAGCGCACCTAATTTTACATTGTTATATGTCATTGTGATGGGGAAAATGCTCGTTAAATACAGCTATCGTGGATATCGCTATGCGTTGTTAGAGGCAGGATCAATGTTTCATCAAGCAGATTTAGTAGGCAAAGCGCTGTGTTTAAATAACAAATTATATTCTGCCTTTAACGATCATGAGCTCACATGTTTCATGCAATTAAATCGCAGAAGTTTTTTACCTTTAGTCGCGCAGTCATTTGGAATTTAAAAAATGCACGTAATGCATGAGCAAGTATTTGGATTGTATCCGCATAAATATATGCAATTTCGTTCTTCAATTACGAAAATGCCAAGCATATTAAATATTTCCGGAGACAGTGTGGATGGCAATAGTTCTGGATATGCAGAAACTTCAATTTTAGGCGGGCTTGGCGAGTATATTGA
>DHXK01000082.1:10539-13677 GCA_002413665.1 Legionellales bacterium UBA5158
CTTTCATTTTTATAATGAAGTTGCAGTTGATAGTTGTGGTGTGGTTAAACATAAAAGTATTTTGCATGCTTTAAAGCAAACTAAAAATAGTGAAGCTGATGTAGAGCAGCACTCTTTTCAGTTATCAGCAACACATAATATATTGAATGCAAAAATACAATATGTACCCACGGTGATGATATCCCTGGCTCATGCCAATTCGATAGATAGACATTTTGTTCCCTTCATTGACAGCTGTGGTCAAGGGGCTCATCAAACACGTGAGCAAGCATTTAACGCAGCTTTGAATGAATTTATAGAACGCCAAGCATTGATAGGTGCATGGTTATCAGGTAAAAATCGCTTTAAAATTTTATTGCAAGCACATATTAAATTTGGAAAATTTAATCATTTATTACAAGCCTTGCAAAAAAATGGAGAGGTAATGGCATTTGATATTGGTAATAACTTACCTTGCTATAGTGTGATTATTTTTTATTTTTCAAAAGCGCAACAAGATGTCGTGCAATATTCAGTGGGTATGGCAACTGACTTTGATCCTGCTCTGGCTATTCAGAAAGCGTTGAATGAACTATGGCAATCTTATATGTTTATTTATTTAAACGCTAATAATCCTGAGTGTTTGGATCAACGATATCGATATCTTAATGAGCTGCTTAATTATAATCATCAGGCAACAAAAGATATTATTCCTTTTTTAAAATCTGAGATAGAGCTTTCAGTCGAAGATTATTTGAAATTAAACATTTTTAATAATACCGCTAGATTAGCAATTTTAAATAATCTTTCCAGAGAAATATTTTCTTACGAGCGCACCAGTTATCTTTACGGAACAAAAATTTATCTTTGCAAAATTCTTAGTCCAGATTTCTTTTTACATATGGGTGTCATGATGCCACTTAATCTTGATAACTATTATGCGCGCTCGTTGAATATCAATTCCAATCTCAGTATCACGCATTCTATTCCATTTCCGTAATGAGGTAAGTCAGTATGACACAGTTAGCCGCCCAGCTTGAGAATCGACCTGTTATTAGAGTTGATTGTAATAATTTATTGCCATATTCGATTGTTTTTGATTTTATAATTTTTTTTAAAGATAAGCAGTTTGAGAATGCGATAAAAAACGCCTTTGAGAATTATTTGCCTAAGCTACAAAATTATAAAAGTTCTATAGACTTATGGGTGGATCTGGAATCTAGCGGTGAAATTACGGTGTTAATGGCTAAGCATTTATCACAACTCATTAAAAAAACGATGCAAATTTATGACGTAAATTTGGTTGCATTGCAAATGCAATCTACGGAGGGCATTACTCGTGATAATCATTTTCTCATAAAATATTTGCAAAAAGAGACGCTTGTTACAATAGAGGAAAATTTGAGTTTACAATTGAATTCATATGATTGTCTGCCATATTATTCTTGGGTAAGTTCTGAGGTAGACGATGAATTTGATTACACTTTAGGGACGCAAATAATTCTGAATTATGCTTGGCGTTGTGCAGCGTTAGGAGCTGAACAGATTGCATTTAAGATGTTAGAGTCCGGAATTCAGTTAGCTAGACTTCAATATCTTGAGAATCTTTATTTAGTGCAGTTGCAATTTATGCGGATTGCCTCTCAATATTATTTAGAAGCTGCGCGAGAGACGAGAAAAATCTCAAATAAGTTTTCTAGCCTGGCTAAAACGTATTATCTGACTAAAGCTTGGGGAAGTATTCTTGATAGACGTATTGATACTGCCGGGCATTATTTCCAATTGGCGAATGTCACCATGGAGCTGCCAGTTGATAATATTGAAAGCTTATATAGATTAAATATTTTTGCTCTTTTTCAGCATCTTAATGGAAACATTAATAATGCATTTAGTTTAGAAAAGAAAATTTATCAAACGATCAATGACGGTCGAATAAGTAGTCCACAAATTCACTATATAAATAGCATTAATTTGGCGCGCTTATACCGCTATACCGGCGATTATTCTTCGGCTCAAGATTACTATCACAGGGCATTTTCATCGTCAGCACAAACAAAATCCGATAGCAGTTTCATATATGCAAATGCCTGTTATGGAATGTTGTATGAAAAAACAGGTGAGCATAATAAAGCATTAGAGCATTGGTTATTGGTGGTGTTATTTTGGCTTTCCGCAGATACCCCAGAGGCATTAGGTTGGCGTGCCGTTCGCGCTATTGCTTTACCTAATTACCAACCCCGAACCGAGTTTGATATACATATTATTACAGAGGCATTACACAAAAAATTACTTATTCTAGCAAAACAAAACAACTTATTTGTCAATGTGAGCAGGTCATTATGGTATTGCTTTTCTAAAGATGAATCTGAATTTTCCGTTACTGATCATGTAGTCTATAAGCTTAGGGAGTTTAACTTCTTCATTAAAGAAAAGTCATGTTCTATGAAAGAAATAAATTCTTTTGACCGGCTGGGAATTTTTGCATTTAATTTATTGCAGATAGTAAAGGGAGAAATAGCATGTCCGTCCCCATTATAAACTTACAATCCGTTTATAAAAATTATGGATCTAGGAAAATATTAAATAATATCAACATGCAAATTTATGCAGGAGAGACCGTCAGCTTACTTGGGGTTAATGGCTGCGGTAAAACGACTCTCATAAAGATTTTGTTAGGTTTAGAGAGGCCTTCTGCAGGGATTGCGGAGCTCAATGGTTACGATCCTTATGATATAAGATCACGCGTGAATGTTGGCGCAGTATTGCAAGTGAGTCACATGGTTCCAGAGTTAACGGGATATGAAATTTTGCAATTTATTAGTCAGCATTTTCCGCAATCTAGAATTGTGGGTGACATTGTCAGAGAATTTAATTTGCAAGAATTTATACACAAGCGTACCGAAATTTTATCATTTGGTCAAAAAAAACGTTTAGCCTTGTCGTTAGCATTTGTAGGAAATCCAAAAATTATATTTCTCGATGAGCCAACTGTTGGGTTGGATATTAAAAGTAGATTAGATTTTTGGAATTTAATCAAAGATTATAAAAGACAAGGCATAACTTTTTTTTTAACGACTCATTATCTTGAAGAGGCTCAACAATTATCGGATAGAATTTTGATTTTGAGAGAAGGGGAAATTATTTTTGATGGTACAAATG
>DHXK01000182.1:0-3579 GCA_002413665.1 Legionellales bacterium UBA5158
GAAATACCACGAACAACAGCTCAACGTTCTGAAAAAAAAGTCGTACAACAATCCCTTTACGATACATTAGAAGAAGTTACTAAATTTTACCAAACACAATTACGACAACTTCCCCAAGCACAATGCGTAGTCGATTACCTCAAACATCGCGGTGTCTCAGGTGAAATTGCAAAAACATTTGAAATAGGTTTTGCGCCCCCAGGCTGGGATCATGTTTTACAAAGCGCACCAAATCACAAACAACAATTATTAGATGCAGGCATGCTCATCAAAAAAGATGACGGCGGTTTTTACGATCGCTTTCGTGACCGCATTATGTTTCCTATCCGTGATAGACGCGGACGTGTCATTGGATTTGGTGGACGCATCATAGATCTAGGTGAACCTAAATATTTAAAGTCTCCTGAGACTCCTATTTTTCAAAAAGGCCATGAACTTTATGGCTTATATCAAGCATTGCAAGCTAATCGTCAGCTGACACGCATACTTGTCGTTGAAGGCTACATGGATGTTATTGCACTTTTTCAAAATCAAATCACTTACGCGGTAGCAACATTAGGAACCGCAACCTCAAGTAATCATTTAGAACGTTTATTTCGTCACACAGCAGAAATTATTTTTTGTTTCGATGGCGATCAAGCAGGTCGCAGTGCAGCATGGCGCGCGTTACAAGTGACATTACCGCTGATGCATGATGGCGTGCAGGTACGTTTTATGTTTTTACCTGACGGAGAAGATCCAGATTCGTTGGTGCGCAAAGAAGGCAAAGAACTCTTCGAACAACGTATGCTTAAATCATCAACCATAGCTGATTATTTTTTTCAAACATTGGCGACACAAACTGACATGATGAGCACCGATGGTCGCGCGCGTTTTGTGAAATTAGCGACAGACCTCATGAAAAATTTACCTGAAGGCATTTTTCATCAGATGTTAATGGCAGAGCTTGCTAAAAAAGTTCGCATGGATGTCGCACAATTACAACCTAACGCTACTGCTACTTCGACAGCCACTCCCTCACACAAGACGGCGCCGCTGCGAGCACGACAACCTTCCGCTTTACGTTTAGCGATGGCATTGCTAGTACAACAACCTCAACTCGCACAGCTCATTACCGAACCATTACCCACATTAACTATCAAAGGCTTTGATTTGTTTCTACGCTTAGTAGAACAAACTAAAACAACACCTGAGTTGACTACCGGCGCATTATTAGAACGCTGGCGTGGAGAAGAAGAAGAAAAATTAATTGCTAAACTCGCTCAATGGGAACATATGATTCCTGAAAATGGAATTGAACAAGAGTTCTTAGGCCTTATTAAAAACTTACATAAAATGGCTCATGATCAAATCATAGAAGATCTCATTACCAAAGCTGCACATAGCGGTTTATCCAATGAAGAAAAACAAATGTTATCGGAATTAATCACCAATAAAAAATAATTCAATTTTATCTCGTATGCGAATGTGCAATTACTTTATTAAACACAAATAATTCCTCGCCGGTTGAAGCAACTTCAGGCTGCCTGGGAGAAAAAATTCTCACATTGCCTAGATCCTCACCTAACATTTTTAATTTTGCTGCGGCAAAAAACTTTTGTCCTCTTACAACAACTGGTTTATTTCGATCTAGAAATATAACACCTTGCTGACGTTCGTGGGTCACATGATTTATGACTTTAACTGATTTTTTAATTTTATCATAAGCTGTTTTACTGAGATTACCGAATGCACTTTCTTCTAAAGTAACAAACCGTTTCCACATTGGAAAACGCGTGGAATTAACCGAATATACCTTATTTTCAGGATCATCTTGATTGTAAGTAGCTGTAGGCCATTGAACCAAAGGTGGCGCAGGAACGTCTTCTAACTTTCTTTCTTTGTTGTCGTCAACCAAAGGCGTGGCAGAAAAATTTATAGCCATTTTATGATTACGATTTGAAGGCGTAGCCACAGAGAAATTCATATACTGATTAGCTGAATTACCTAATCGCAAAAAGTATTCATTTCGAATATGCGCACATAAAGATTTTAATAACCCCTCATCACCTGGTTGATAACCTTTAATCACCAACTGCTGGTTCTTTATAATAACTTCACACGCTTTAAAAATAAGTTGAATCGCATCTCGCGTAAGAATGTCTGCATAACGACCAGGAACTTGTATAACGAACTCACGCAGTGAAAATCCATCCGCATATTTTTTATTGCAGATAGAAAAATAAATGCTATTTAACTCACATTTATTAACATCTAAAACAATTTTATTTATCTGCTGAAGTAATTTATTACATTGTTCAACACGTTCCAATATTTTCTTAATCTGTTTACAAATTAAATGACTAGAATGATTGACTTGAAATGTAGTAGGCGCAGTTACTAAAAATTTAGTCGCAGAAGTTAATTCAAGGTTATATTTTTTAGCAGATGCTAATATTATTTCATTAACTATTTCAGCAGGAACAGCATGATACTTTCTGACATTTAAACTATAAATTCCCGTGGGTGTATCCATTTGAGAGTTGAAATTCCATTCAGGCTGTTCACACAAGTTAAGCATATCAGCTAAGAATAAGAGATGAGATTTTTTATCCGCTACGTCTCTCTTCA
Organism: Legionellales bacterium UBA5158; assembly: GCA_002413665.1. Lineage (GTDB taxonomy): Bacteria > Pseudomonadota > Gammaproteobacteria > DSM-16500 > DSM-16500 > UBA5158. The sequence goes on from DHXK01000182.1 coordinate 2,611, forward strand.
CTCCTAACAATTTACAAAGGTAATCTCCTAAAATATAAAATCCTATCACTGCTGATTCAATGGAAATTTTGCCATTGATCAACAGTCCTGCCACCATCATACCTCCAGTGATAACTAACAAACGAAAAGCCGGAGCCGTTTCGGCCATAAATTTGTAATCACGAATTCCAAATTCATATGATTTTATAGAAGATGATAACGCAGAGTCACTTATTAATTTGTCAAAATTAAAACGTGCGCGCGTTGTTTTTATCACGGTGAAAGCTTTATGTATCAGCGGCCCTATTACATATTTTTTTGTTGCCAAACTTGCGCCCGTCAACATCAAGAATCTTGCTAACAATTGAAATTCATTTCCCGGTTTCAACTCTTCGTCCCGAATCAATTTCAACCAGTAGAAAAATAAATCTTCATGCTTTCTACCTGCTATTCTCATAAAAAAACTGGGAACAATAGTTGACACAAAAATTGAGCGTTGCATTAAGTATGTTTCGAATACAGAATGATATGCTTGAAAAACCACATTATATTTATCGAAACCTTCAGTTTTATTTGGAGCTTTGACTATCACAATATTGTTTTTTTTATTCTCATTTTTCCGCAAAAACATTTACATTCCCTATAATATTTTTTTTATAATGATGGAGCGCTGGGTCTAGGCATTACTCCGCCCGGAGGATGGAATTCAGGATAGACTACTCTGGCTTCCTTGGGATAAGTAGAAAACAACAGGGGAGATTTTGCAATCACTGGCGATTTCTTTCCGGCTTCAGCTGCTTTATGATAATTGACCATTTGCTTAGAAAAACCTCTACGCATACCCCATCGAAACACTCCCAACCCTGCTAGCAACATTGCAGAACCCACTATTAGACCCGGCGTTGTTAACGGAGCTGATACAAAAAAAGTGGTGATCTTTGCCGCGGCACAAACAGCCACTATCGCTGCGCCTAAAAATATCTTTAAAGC
>DHXK01000182.1:3721-6249 GCA_002413665.1 Legionellales bacterium UBA5158
ACAAATAACTTACCTCTGGATGGCCTGCCCTCTTGATTATAAGAAATGAGATTTTTAAAATTTTTTTGTAAATTCTTATTTGTGGGAGTGCAAGCTAAAGCCTGCGCTCTGTTTAAAGTATTAATAAGATATTTAGTATCTACCGCAGAGCCACTCTTTTTATTTTTCTTATTTCCTACTGCCTCAGACAATATAATCCCTGTCTTATGCAAATCTAAGAAACCTTTTTCCTTTGCGTATTCTAACGCTGTATTAAATTCTCTTTTAGCTGTATCAAATGCAAAATTTTCTTTTACATCTAGCTCTTGCTCTGACATCTCGTGTAAGGACAATTTATTATATTCAGATAAAGCAATCATTGGATCTAACAAATCTGATCCTAATGCCAACCCTATTTTTTCTGCAAACTTGCGATTACCTGGATTTGTCTCTAGCTTTTGCAACATATTTTGAGAAAACCCAATAAGTTGATAGTATTTCAATCGCATAAAATCAACCATATCTAAGGAACCATTCTCTAGAGGTCTGTGACGAATGATAGCTATTTTCTCATTTAGCTCTGCTAAACAAATACGTACTTCCACGCTTTGCTTTGCAGGATTTTCTTTATCATATGCTTCAAGATGAGTTACTAAATTCTGAGCGAGCTCTTCCACTAAATCAGCAGGGTAATAGCGTAATTTCATTAAGAAATGATTCGAACGTAGTGAGGTATTTTGTAATTCAATTTCTTGAAGATGAAATTCTGCTTTTCCAATCTCACTCATGTGATGTGAAATCTCTCGCTTTAACCTTTCTTTTTCTGCTTGAAAATTCCTTTGAATATTTTTTTCTTTTTTTAACTTTTCATGTAAATCCTGAATACTATTATTATCCGCAAATGGCTGCGCCAATAATTTATTAGTATTTAATTTTTGTTGCAGCTCTTCAATTTGATTTTGTATCGTATTTTTTAATTGCATGTGATTATTAAGAGAAGCCTTGATGATATTTTTTTGATTCTCTAATGGGATTTTTTCATCAACACAGACTGCTAGGCGCTCACGCAAAGAAATAAAACCTTCATGCTGAGCTATTTCTTTTTGATGTCTATCATAACAATTAAGCTGACTTGCCGAGTAGGCAATTTTATTTTGTGCGGAAGCAATTTCTTGTTGATGCTGACAGATTTCCACTTGAAAATTATGCTGTTGTGCCGATTGATTAGTGTATTGTTGAAGTAATATTTGGCATTCATTCCGCAATCGATTAATTTCTGAAGTTCGAAAAACATCTTCTTCAAATTCACCTAAATCTTGAGAAATTTCTATTGCTGAAACTTTATAATTTCTCTCATATTGAAGTCCATACTGACGTCGAAGTTGACTCCGGCGATGCTCATGGCGTGCTCTATCAGCAATATCTTCGCCTTCCAAGCAATATAGTTTCTGACGCAAATCTGTCAGCTGTCGTTGATTAGACTGAATAGCTAAATTAAGAGAAGCAAATTGAGGTTGTAAAAAAATAATTTGACTTTGATGGGCCCTCATCTGGGGTGTAAGTGTATCTATAGTTTGCTTAGCTTCTTTAATAGCGATTAGCGCATTTAACTCTGCCAACCTAATTTTAACTGGCATTAGCTTAGCCATTACATCTTGTAATTCGCGCTCAAGATGATTAATTTGATTTTGGTGAGGATCACTTTCTTGCTGCAAAGAAGCAATCAAAGAAGGAATCTTTAAAACTTCAATTTGCGCCTGCAATCCTTCCAATTTAACATTGGTGGGAGCAATTTGGTGGATTTCTATATTCGCCAGTTCTGGTTTAAGTTCTGCAAGCTTGAATTGGTGAGGGAGTTTCGTATTTGCCCAATAATCCATTCGCTCAGGAATACTTTCAAGATCCGCTTTCCATTCTCCTATCGCTTGTTCGTTAAATATTCTCCGACTGTCCATAGCACCCCCAGAATAAATCCACAAATATTCTATATCCTATGGTAATTCAATTTTACTTATGACACCATCCAGCCCTCTCAATGAAGCATCAGAAACAAAATATTTGAGTTTTTTATGCGCAATTTGTGGTAGATCTTTCATACATCTCACATCACACATGACAAGCAAGCTGAACAATGTGTATAATAGTCAGTTATTTTTGGTAGTGTCTTTGCCGCAAGTCCACTTATTGATTACTTAACCCGATAGCAGGTCAAATATCTATGTCTATAGATCAAGAACAGCAGCGCTCACGTTTAAAAGATTTAATAGCTCGGGGTAAAGAGCAAGGTTATTTAACCTATGCAGAAGTCAACGATCATCTTCCACCTGAAATTGCTGATCCTGAGCAAATTGAAGATATCATTAGTATGATCAACGACATGGGAATTCGTGTGGCAGAAGTCGCACCCGATGTTGATGAATTATTACTGGCCGATAACGAAGCCACCGATGACATCGCAGCGGAAGAAGTTGCCACCGCATTAGCCTCAGTTGATAGTGAATTTGGCCGGACCACCGACCCAGTTCGCATGTATATGCGCGAAATGGGCA
>DHXK01000182.1:6379-7330 GCA_002413665.1 Legionellales bacterium UBA5158
CATGTATATGCGCGAAATGGGCAGCGTAGAGTTACTTTCTCGCGAAGGCGAGATCGTCATTGCCAAGCGCATAGAGGAAGGCATGAACCAAATGCTCACCACTCTAGCCTACCAGCCTCAGATGATCGCTGAAGTTTTAGCCGATTACGACAGGGTAGAAAAAGGCGAAATGCGCTTGAGTGACTTGATCAGCGGTTATATAGAACCTATCCCTATCATTGATGAAGCCACACTCGAAAGAGAAAAAGCAGCAGCGGCACTTGCTGCAGCTGCCGCAGCAGAAGAAGGCGAAGAAGAAGAGGAAGGTGAAGCGGGTGGCGGAGAATTTCTTGAAGAAGAAACAGGCCCAGATCCAGAAGTTGCTCGCGTACGCTTTGCTGAGTTACGTGAATTTTATGATGAAGCTGTTGCGATGGAAAAAAAGCATGGCATTACTCATAAAAAAACCGTAGAAAAACGTGAAACACTAGCCAAGTGTTTTACCGATATCAAATTAGCTGCACGACAATTTAATAAGCTTTCACGAAAAATGCGTAGCTTATTAGATGAAATCCGCACGCAAGAACGTCACATCATGAATCTCTGCGTGAACAAAGGCAAGATGCCACGTAAAGCGTTCATTAGTTCCTTTTTAAATAATGAAACCAATTTAGATTGGATCAACGAACACAAGACCAAAGGTTACTATGCAGAACTAGAAAAATTTCTTCCTGAAATGCAACGTGCTCAAAAGAAATTAATCACTCTGCAAGAACAAATGAAGATGTCGATTTCTACCATCAAAGAAGTTAACCGTCGTATGTCCATCGGTGAAGCTAAAGCACGTCGTGCGAAAAAAGAAATGGTAGAAGCCAATTTACGTTTAGTTATTTCCATCGCAAAAAAATATACTAATCGTGGATTACAGTTCTTAGATCTAATTCAAGAAGGCAATATTGGCTTGATGAAAGC
>DHXK01000182.1:7503-7994 GCA_002413665.1 Legionellales bacterium UBA5158
TCAACTTATGCAACCTGGTGGATACGTCAAGCTATCACTCGTTCGATTGCCGATCAAGCGCGTACTATTCGTATTCCTGTGCACATGATAGAAACGATTAATAAATTAAACCGTATTTCTCGACAAATCTTGCAAGAAACAGGGTTAGAGCCAACGCCGGAAGAACTCAGCAAGCGCATGGATATGCCAGAAGATAAGATTCGCAAAGTATTAAAAATTGCGAAAGAACCTATCTCCATGGAAACGCCAATTGGTGATGATGAAGACTCACATTTAGGTGACTTTATTGAAGACACCAATATGGAATCTCCTATCGATAGCGCAACCAATACAGGCTTATCGGAAGCTACGCAAAAAATCTTAAACACACTCACACCACGTGAAGCGAAAGTTTTAAGAATGCGTTTTGGTATTAACATGAATACTGACCACACATTGGAAGAAGTCGGAAAGCAGTTTGATGTCACACGTGAACGTATTCGTCAGATTGA
>DHXK01000165.1:0-4348 GCA_002413665.1 Legionellales bacterium UBA5158
CGCGACCGTCAGGGAGTGATCTCCGCAACATTTGTTTATGCAGGCGCATATGACCACTCCCTGACGGTCGCGGCTCGGTAATTTGCTAACTTATACGTGAGTTTTAAAAAAAGGAATTTTATGTCATTTCCTACCTTTGTAAAAATTGTCGAAGTTGGTCCGCGAGATGGTTTGCAAAATGAAAAAATAATAATCCCTACTGAAACTAAAATTCAATTCATCAATTTATTATCTGACACGGGATTATCTGTTATTGAAGCGACAAGTTTTGTTTCTCCTAAATGGATTCCACAATTAGCAGATCATATTGAAGTGTTACAACAAATAATTAAAATAAAAAATATCAACTATCCAGTACTTATTCCAAATGTAAAAGGTTTTAATAGTGCATTAATAGCAGGTGTAGAAGAGATTGCTATTTTTACTACACCGTCAGAACAATTTTGTCAGCACAACACGAATTGCTCTGTAGCAGAAAGTCTCGAACGTATTGCAGAAATTATGACACTAGCAAAAAAACATTCCATCCCCGTTCGTGGTTACTTATCGTGTGTACTAGGTTGTCCTTATCAGGGTCCTATTTTAGCCCAGAATGTTGCAGAGATAGCTGAGAAGTTATTTCAGTTAGGATGTTACGAAATTTCATTAGGCGATACGATAGGTGTAGGTAATCCTATTGCTGTGAAAGAATTAATTGCGGTAGTATCAAAAAAAATTCCAGTAGATAAACTTGCTGTGCATTTCCATGATACGTATGGGCAGGCTTTAGTGAATATCTATGTTGCTTTAGAATGTGGTGTGAATATAGTGGATAGTTCTGTCTCTGGGTTAGGTGGGTGTCCCTACGCGCCAGGTGCTTCAGGTAATGTTGCAACAGAAGATTTGGTTTATATGCTAAACGGAATGGGAATTAAAACCGGTGTCGATATTGAAAAATTAATATTAGCAGGCAATTTCATTACTAGCTTTTTAAAGAAATCAACACAATCCAAAGTGAATGTAGCGTATCAAAGCCACAACTAATAAAGTTTGTGTTACGGCAGAAAAATTCCAAATTTATCTTCGTCGGTATCTGCGTGTTCGTGATGTGTAACATGTAAGTTAATACTAGGTGAATTTTGTTGAGAAAAGAAACCATGTTGAAATCTAGCTGTATTATTTTGTAAATCTAAAGATTTAGAGATAGGACTATAGTTTAATTTTTTCAGATTATGATGAATAGGAATAGGAGTTGTGCTAGCAGCGTGAGCGCGTAGATCAAAAGGACTTACGGGCATGTCTGCCGGAGTCACATGAATCATAAAATCTGATTTATGCTCTGTTGCATCCGTGGGAACCACTTCTTCAATAACTACTCTTGATTCTTCAGGAACTGATAAGTAAACGTCATCATTATTATTGTGTATGAGTACTTCTTGTAAATTATTTTGAAGGGATGAAATAGGTGATAGATATCCCAGGCGCGAATACAAATCATAGAGTTCGTTTTTAATAAAAGCCCGATGTCCTCTTCTAACAGAAAATGCTGCATTGACAATAGTTGCGCTTAATCCACTAAATCCTGCAAATAAAATGAGGGCTAAATGATATTTGTTTATCTTAAAAAGTTCATTTGAAGTGAGTATGACGGATACGCAATTATTAACACCGGTGGCTAAACTATCTATGCTGCCAGCGATACCGATGAGTATATTTAATGCTTGAAAGGATTTGAGTTTAGCATTATAAACTGCAGTGATTCTCTCAGAATCTTCTTCTTGTTTATACCACCATTTCTCAAATGAATCTCGAACAGCAGGTGCAGTTGCCAAGACACTTGAAGTCACTGCTGTCGTTGTTGAGCAAGCAGAAAAAATATCTATAAAAGAATGGTAATCTCTAATAAAAGGAATTTTTTTCAATGTTTGGCTAGTCGTGAAAAAAGCCAGAAAAGGTGTACTTAAAATATTTAATGAACAAAGGCTTAAGGTGGCTAGATATTTTTTAACATCTAGCCAACGACTTTCTTCTGGGATATCGCTGGGATATTTGACTACCCAGTGAGAAATATGTTCCGCACTCTTTCTGATAGCAGGATAATTGTATCTAAAATTTGCTTGAAATTTCCCTGAGGTTGCAACGAGCGCATTTAAATGCATTAAAATAATTAAAGTAATTTTTTTTGCATCATCATAATCTTGATTAGATGGATCGCCACCCGCCATCAATTCATAAAAAACAACAGCGCCTAAGTAAGAAGGTAATGCTGAGAAAAAAGTAGAAGACAGACCGCATACTTTTAAGATGCCCGCAATGATAGAACCCGTTCTTTGTCGACAGAGAGAGAGTGGTTCTCCATTAACAAGAATTTCTTCAGGTGGAGAGATTAATCTTGTTGAGAACGTGAGTGCCTGATGAGGTGATGCTTCAATTGTATCAGCCAACTGTGAGTAAGGTATTTGTGTATCACTGCTTAGCGTGAAAGACTCTGATGAACTATCTTGATGTGTTGCTGTATTTTCAAGAGATAAAATATTATCGTTGGGCTGTGTTTTAGATTCAGCAGGCTCTTCATCATTTGAAAAAGTTTTTTTTATAAAATCACGCATGATAGTACTCACACGCGTGTCGGTCATGACAATAAAATTACTGGTTATAACAATAGTATAAGCAATCAAGCGTACATTATCTGGGACCTTCTCATCCTCTACATAGATATACTCAAGAATTTTAGAAGTACCGAACAGTGCAGATCCAGCAGAAGAAAAAAGAGTGCCCAGTGAGGAAATGACGGGTAAAAAAGCTCGCGAATAGCTCATGTTGCCTCGTTATCGATTTTTTATAATCCAACTGAGGCTTATTGTATTAGAAGTTGGCAAAATTGCAAGGAATATGTTCATCTTTTTGTCATAAATGCGATTTTAAATAATGTTTTGTATATTATGTAATCAGTATGGTGGCTGATCTATAATACAAATGCATGTAAATGAAATAGATAGACACTGAGTAATGAATAGGGAATAAATTTTATAATATAATAATAGGCATGCTCACACGAATAGGATTGTCTGACATGAAAGGATCAATTGTTATTTCAAACTTAGCTTTAATGGATTAGGAAGACGACATTTTTCTCGCTACAATGGTGCAAAGAAATATCACAAGGAAGTCTCATGATCTATCAAGTGCATCATCATATTAATGGCCAAACAATGAGTGACAGCCATCAACTCCTAGACATACATAATCCTGCAACAGGTAAAGTCATAGGCCAAGTAGGATTGGCAGATAAAGAAATAGTAGAAAAAGCCGTTGCCTCAGCAAAAACGGCTTTTACCAGTTGGTCTGCTACTCCTCCTGCTAGACGTGTACGCATTTTATTTGAATTAAGATCATTGTTGGAAAAAAATATAGATGAATTGGCACAGCTCGTCACTCAAGAGCATGGAAAAACATTAAGTGACGCACGTGGTTCTGTGCAACGCGGAATTGATGTAGTGGAATTTGTTTGTGGAATGCCATTTTTGTTAAAGGGAACTTATGCAGAAGATGTAGCAACGGACGTTGATAGTTATACATTGAGACAGCCATTAGGTGTGTGTGTTGGAATTACCCCTTTTAATTTTCCTGCCATGATTCCTTTATGGATGTTTCCAATGGCGATCGCATGTGGAAATACTTTTATCCTAAAACCCTCAGAACGAGATCCCTCTTGTGCCTTACGAATAGCAGAGCTTTGCGTACAAGCAGGGTTACCTAAAGGAGTTTTGAATGTGGTACAAGGAGATAAAGAGGCGGTCAATTTATTATTAAATCATCATGATGTTAAAGCGATAAGTTTTGTTGGCTCAACACCGGTTGCTGAATATATCTATCACACGGGAACAAACACAGGAAAGCGTGTGCAAGCTTTTGGAGGCGCTAAAAATCACTGTGTGATTATGCCTGATGCTAATATTGATCATGCAGTGGATGCTTTAATAGGTGCAGCTTATGGTTCAGCGGGTGAGCGTTGCATGGCAATATCAGTTGCAGTTGCAGTTGGAGATGATCTTGCAGATGAATTAATTAAAAAATTGAAACCACGTGTTCAAAATTTAAAAATCGGTGCGGGCGATAAATTAGAGACAGAAATGGGTCCTTTGATTTCTCAACAACATTTAGAGCGTGTCAGAAATTATGTAGAATTAGGTATAAAAGAAGGTGCGGAATTAGTGGTTGATGGACGCGATTATAGATGCAAGGAAAACACGCAAGGTTTTTATTTAGGTGGTTGTCTGTTTGATAAAGTCACGACAGCCATGAAAATTTATAAAGAAGAAATTTTTGGACCTGTGTTAGTCGTTGTGCGAGTGCCAGACTTTGCAAG
>DHXK01000165.1:4458-7532 GCA_002413665.1 Legionellales bacterium UBA5158
CTTTGCAAGTGCATTGAAACTAGTAAGTGATCATGAGTTTGGAAACGGTGCTGCTATTTTTACACATGATGGCGGTACGGCAAGAACATTTGCATCAAAAGTTCAAGCAGGAATGGTAGGCATTAATGTTCCGATTCCAGTGCCTGTTGCTTATCAAACGTTTGGTGGATGGAAACGTTCTTTATTCGGAGATATGCATATGCATAGCACTGACGGAATGCAATTTTTTACAAAAATTAAAACTATCACGCAACGTTGGCCGAGAGATAAAATAAGTAGTGCTGATTTTGTAATGCCCACAATAAAATAACACACGTATGGAGTAGCACGATGACACATATCAGTTTTATTGGACTGGGGCATATGGGTAATCCCATGGTGCTTAATTTAATAAAAGCGGGTTGCACGGTTAACGTTTATGACGTGAATTTAGCTGCGGCACAAGAGCTTTCTACTCATGGCGCTATACCAGCAACATCATTAGCAGAGAGTGTAACGGGTGCTGATGTAGTGATTACCATGTTACAAACAGGTGAACAGGTTAAAGAAGTTTGTTTAATGACTGAAGGGATATTTAAACATGCCTCTAGTCATGTTCTTTATATTGATTCATCTTCCATTGATATTGCTACCACTCAATATTTGCATGCATTCGCTGAAAAAATAAATTTAAAAATGTTAGATGCTCCTGTTTCTGGAGGAGTTGCGGGAGCCTCCGCGGGCACTCTGACGTTTATGGTAGGAGGGAGTGAAAAAAACTTTTTAGAAGCAAAACCCATTTTAGAAAAAATGGGTAAAAAAATTGTTTATGCAGGAACCGCAGGTCATGGACAAGCTGCAAAAATTTGCAATAATTTAATGTTAGGTATTTCTATGATTGCTGTGTGTGAAGGTTTTAATTTAGCTAAAAAATTAGGACTAGATACAAAAAAACTTTTTGAAGTGAGTTCAAATTCCTCGGGACAATGCTGGTCTATGACTAGCTATTGCCCGGAGCCAGGATTAGTTGAAAGTGCACCATCAAATAATAATTATAAACCAGGATTTATGGCAAAAATGATGTTGAAAGATTTACATTTAGGCCAGACTGCGGCTGCATCTGTAGGAGCAGCTATTCCATTAGGATTACATGCCACAGAACTCTATACGCAATTTGTTGAGCAAGGAAATGGAGAAATAGATTTTTCTGGTATTATTAACATGCTGTCTGAAAATAAGATTTAATGTTTTGCCTCTCCCACAAGGGGAGAAGCGTGATTTATCGGAGAGTCGAAAAATTAATTATTTTCCTCGCATTTTTAAGACACTCAGTCACTGCAGGTGTTGTTCCTGATGAAGGAATATATACACACCCGCCAGAAAGTGGATAGGGAACATGGGTAATGGCAGGATAGCTAATAGGTAAATTCTTTAAACATCTAACGGCAAGATACGCAAAAATTTGTGCTTCCATTGCGGCACTATTCCATCCTGCTTCATCAGCAGTTTCAATAAGAACGTCAGCACCTATTCTTATTTTTAAACGATTAATAAGTTCTCTCAGTATGACGGGATTATGCCAACCTCCTCCTGCCAATATCCAATGCCGGGGTTGCTGTTGTTGAAAATAAGTGATGCTTTGCACAATGGAATCTGCGGTAAATGCTTCTAGTGTTGCACATGCATCATTAATGCTAAGTAAATTGAATTCGGGTAGCAAATGGAAATCACCGATGTCTAATGATTTAGGAGGAGGTGTTGTAAAAAAATTCTTTCCATTTACATAAAGAGATTTTTCATATAGTAAATTTAATAAAGTGTCATCTATTCTTCCTTCTAGACCGTATTTTCCATCACGATCCATAGATTCATTTCCTTGGGTATATTGTTTTACAAATCGATCTATTAATCCATTACCAGGCCCTGTATCAAATCCACATAAACTGTTTTCATCTTCGCCTGTAATTTCACTAACGTTGGCGATACCACCACAATTCACAACGACCACCGGGTATTTTTTATCACGTACCGCAAGAGCTTGATGATAAAGAGGTGCAAAAGGAGCTCCCTGACCTCCGTGGTTTATATCATTGGAACGAAAATCATTGATGACAGTAATACCAGTTTGTTCTGCAAGTTGTTTTCCTAAACCTATTTGTAGCGAAATTTTATTAGTGGGAGAGTGAAAAAGAGTTTGACCATGATACCCAATCACATCTATATCACTTGCATCCATGTTAACTTTTAGTAATAACATGTTGATAGCTTTTGCATGTAAATGGGTGGAATGTGAAATCACATCATCTGCTGTCAGAAGTGAATACTCATTTGTGTATAAGTAGTGCGTTAACGATAAAATTGTTGGCTGTATATTGTTATCGGAAACTTTCAGTTCGTTTTTTAAATACAAATCCAGTGCAAGAGGAAATTTTGTTTTTGCGGAGCTCAGGTTACCTTTCTCTAGTCGGACGGATAGCTCTAATGCTTTTAAAAGAATTTTAAATTCTGTCGTATAAGAAAGTGAGATGTTGCCAAGCTCAATGATATCTACCATTCCATCTGTTTTCAGTAATGCAGCATCAATTCCATCCATAGAAGTGCCACTCATTAAACCAATACTGTACATATCACTCCTATTGTATAATTGTTAACCATTTATTGCTCGTCAATTTCTAATTTAAACCGAGTATGGTAAAATATTATATTATAATTCTAATTTCTGAGAGATTATATGGATAAGGAAACCACTTCTCAGTTAAATGTTAAAGATAACTCCTCTGCAAAGTTCACACCAGCAGTGATGGATAAAATTAATCAATCTTTGCTTGAGATGACTTACAATCAAAACAAATTTAGTTTAATAATAACTATGCTGCTTGCTAGTCTAATCGTAGTGGGTATATTTAAATCAACCGATGTAATTAAGTTATGGACGTGGTACGTTTTTTTTCTTGTTATCACTGTTTTTCGTTATATTCTTACTATTGTCTATTCACGACAACCAGAATCTGAAAAAAATAAAAGCAAGTGGCAAAATTTATTTATAATAGGTACTATTTTCGGTGGTTTTATTTGGGGAGTGGCTGGCGCAGTAT
>DHXK01000165.1:7573-13464 GCA_002413665.1 Legionellales bacterium UBA5158
GGCTGGCGCAGTACTCTTGCCGAATCAGCCAGGTATGGATCAAACGTTTATTATTTTGATGCTAGCAGGAGTTTGTGCGGGTTCCGTACCCTATTTGGCTGCAGTATTGAAAGCAGCTATTGGATATTTAATCGCTTGCCTCTTGCCTTTAATTATTAATCTGTTTCTAATACCAGAAGGCATACCGTGGACATTTGACTTAGCAGCTATTTTTTTCTTGATTTACTTAATTGTGATTGCGATTAAAACACATGGCATCTTACGTAATTCTATTAGTTTGCAATACGAAAATCATTATTTACTCTCCCATTTATCTGAAGCAAAATTTGAACTTGAAATAATTAATAAAAAATTGGAACAAGCTGCAACTCATGACCCCTTAACTAATGTAGGAAATCGTAATTTATTTCTTCTTAACCTAACAGCCGCCATAGAGCGAGCTAAAGCGAGCAAACAAATTCTTGCTTTGTTATATATTGATTTAGATGAATTTAAAAGGATTAATGATACGCATGGTCACCATGTAGGAGATAGATTGCTCTTAGCGTTGGTAGACAGATTAGAGGATATATTTCGCAGCAATGATACTATCTCCCGTTTGGGAGGCGATGAGTTTGCCATTATTTTAGAAAATTTACAGAGCCCAAAAGATATAGCTAAAGTTGCAAGGCGAGTTTGCGAAGCTTTTTCAGCGCCTCTGTTGATTAACAACATAGATATTAGAATTAGTGCCAGTATAGGTATCAGTATTTTTCCTTTAGATGGTGAAGACCCTGAAACATTAATTAATATTGCTGACAAAGCCATGTATCATGTCAAACAACAAGGTGGTAATAACTTTCGTTTTAACGTGGAGTTATTAGGAAAATAAATTTAATAACTTGGTAGAAAAGTAATAACTTGTATGCTCAACAAATTAAATAATTCATTATTTCCCTATTTAGGATTCGGGCTAGGCTTACGTTCAGAGCATTATGAAACTATTCTGGAAGAACTCCCAAAGGTAGATTGGTTTGAGATTCTCACAGAAAATTATCTTGTTCCTAATGGCAAACCTTTGCAAATCTTGGATAAGATAAGACAACATTACCCGGTTGTTATGCATGGTGTATCGCTTTCAATTGGGGGAAGTGATCCTATAGATATGAATTATCTACAGCAAGTCAAGCAGTTAGCAGAGTATATTGAGCCTAAGTGGATATCAGATCATCTGTGTTGGACGGGTGTAGATGGAGTAAATTTGCATGATCTGTTACCCTTGCCGTATAATCAGCAAACTATAGATCATGTGGTGTCTCGTATAAATCAAGTACAGGAATTTTTAGGTCGTCGTATACTTCTCGAAAATGTATCCAGCTATTTAACGTATACCCAATCTGAAATACCAGAGTGGGAGTTTTTAGACATTATTTCAAGACAAGCAGATTGTTATATTTTATTAGATGTAAATAATATATACGTAAGTGCATATAACCAATGTTTTGATCCTCAAGAATATTTAAAGGGTATTCCTGTTGATCGAGTAGGGCAAATTCATTTAGCCGGTCATTCCAACAAAGGTAATTATATTTTAGACACGCATGATGATGAGATAATTGAATCTGTTTGGAAGTTATATTGTGATGCTATCCAACGTTTTGGTTTAGTCTCCACAATGATAGAACGTGATGATAATATTCCTAATCTGAATGTGTTACTCAAAGAAATGAATTACGCTCGTTCTTTGGCAGAAATAACTTTTAAAGAACTGCTTGCAGTTAATAGGTCATCATGAATACTACAAAAAATAATGTTATGTTATATTCCGAGAATAAAAAAATGGTTGCGAAAGATAAAAAAAAACCTAATTTATTATGTTGGGTGCCTCTTGCGATATTGGTATTAGGGTTTTTTCTATTTTTTTATTTTCATCTCTATCGTTATATCACACTTGAAAATATTAAAAATAATCGTCATCTTTTGGTGCGATGGACACATGAGAATTATACTTTAGCAGCCATAAGCTATTTTATTATCTATACTTTAATAATTGCTATTTCAATCCCCGGAGCATTAGTATTTACTATAGCTGCAGGATTCTTATTTGGTACCCTATGGGGAACAATATTTGTATTGTTAAGTGAAACGGTAGGATCAGCATTATTGTTTTTTGCAATTCAAATTTCATTATCCAGTTGGTTTGAAAAAAAGGCTGGAAAATGGATTAAAAAAATGGAAATAAATTTTCAGAAAAATGCCTTTAACTATATTATTACGCTACGTTTGATCCCCATCATCCCATTTTGGGCAGTCAATATAGCGGCAGCATTAGTAGGTGTTGAATTAACAACATTTATGATAGCTACTTTTATTGGAATTATTCCCTTAACTATTATTTATGTTTCACTGGGGCAAAGCTTAGGGTTAATGTTTGATACGCAGCAAACTCCAGATTTGACCATAGTTTTTCAACCTCACATTCTGCTCCCATTGCTTGGGCTTACACTATTAAGCGTTATGCCTGCGATTTATCATTATTTTCAAAAACGTAAGCCATAAACCTACTGCACGTGCTGAAATTAGGTTAAAAAATAGCATCACAACACTTTTTAAATTTTTTATGACTGCCACAAGGACATTTATCGTTCCGCGAAATTCTGAGTGGTTCATTTAAAAATGTTTGGCCATCAACGTAATACCAGATCCCATTTTGTAAAATGAACTCACTTTTTTCATGTAAGATATGATTTTGGTTAGTGATTGTATAATAGGCTATAAATTCTACGGTACCTTTGTTTTTTTCCATCGAGGATTGTTTTATTATTAGTTTTCTCCATAATGTTATTTTGGCAAGTTTGAATGCCTCATTAACATCAAAGCCCAAGGCTGCAGGACCTTGCATTGTGCGATTGATGTAATCCATGTTGGCTTGCGAGTAAGCTGTGTAACGAGAGCGCATAAGCTCTTCTGGCGTTGAAGGAATCTGTGTGGCTTCGATAAAGCGTCCGCAGCATTCAGAATATAAATTGGGTAATCCACAAGGACAAGTTTTCATTAAGTTACCTAATATGTAATGATGGAGTTAGATCAAAGAAAGAATTATATTAATACCACAGGATTATTAAAAGCTTCACAAAGATATATTAAAGGGAAAAATTAATATGATCAGGCACACTATCTTATTTAAACTCAAATCTGAAGTTCCCAAGCGTGAAATAGAACGTGTTTTTACTGATATCTTAGCTCTTACTAGTAAGTTGGAAGGTGTAACAGCGATCACTGGCGGAACTTGTCATTTTCATGAAGCCGGCGATCAAGTATTTTCACATGGTATATCTATTGATTTTGATAATAAAACTTCCAGAGATGCTTTTATTGGTAATCCTATTACATGGCCCGTTAAAGAACATATAGTGAGTATAGCCGAAGGAGGCCATGCAGGTATTATAGGATTCGATTTTAGAGAATAACAAGAATTTATTTTTAAAAAAATATATACATTACATAAGGGATTATGGAATGAAGATTCAGGAATTATTGCTTACTACGATCACTTCTTTAAATGAAACTTTACCAGCTGATAGTACTAGTTTGGTCATTAACTGGGATAATTTATTTAATATACAAGAACATCTCTCTTTAGATTTTCAAATAACATTAACGGAATTGCAATATCATATTAGCTGTACATCTCATTTAGATGCTACCCCTGAGAACCTTCAATGCTTTAAAGATTTTTTGGCAAAGCGCTGGGAATTATTACGAAAAACTGATTTTTCTTATCCTCATAATCCTGGTACTTCACCTAATACGACGTGTTGGTTGCTAGCAAATGATATTGCTTCTACTTTCTCACAATCTGCTTATAGTTTATTAATGCCCAGTGTAGAGGTTCAAGTTAATGAACTGACATCAAATGATTGGAAAGATCTGCAATTACAAGAGTTTGTTTTAAACGATGATGAAACACGGTTCATTGAGATAGCAGACTGCTTAGAATTTGCGGAAGAGGATGGTATACCGAAATATACCAGTTTGTTCCCCTTGATTCATGAGCAAGGTTTAGAGAGAGGAGTCAAGCGATTGAGTGCAACGGAAATTAATCGTGTAGTCAATCATTCCGCTGAATCTCTCGCCTACGCTAATGCAATTAGTAACTTATTAGAAATTAAAAATAGAGGGATGACTTTAGGTTCTTATATTAAGCGGTTAATTAATCAAATGCTTGATGGTGGGGTGCACGCATTAAATAATCCAGACCATAATGCTGAAGTAGGACCTGCTTCTATTCATGGAATTATTGAGTTTGATAATTTTTTACAGACCTTACAAAGAGAAGAAAAAGATTTAATTTATAATAGCATTGCCCCCGGTCTAACAATGGGAAGAAATTTTAAAATTATTTGGTTACGCTTGTTAAGCCGTGCTGCGATCCAAGGTAACATTCCACTTTCTGAAGAATATTTAAACTCCATCATTACTACATTAGCAGAGGAAAATTTTCAAGACCAACCGTGTATTGAATTATTAGCAATTAATTTACAACAGATATTGCAGAATAATTTGAATCTTTATACTGTCACTCCGAGTCAACCAGAAGCTTGTGTATCCTTAGCGGAAATTATATTTAATGATTATACACAAACTTTGGCTAGTACAAAAAATGCTTTAAAACTCAGTACACAGAATTTAGTTTTTCAACCTAAAAATTTATATAGTACAGTGGGTGAGCTGAAATTTACTGAGAGAATGGTAAAAATAATAACTAGCCATTTTTCTAAAGACGAAATTTTAAGATCGCTTCCAAATGCTTACACTGAGGCTTTTTTAAAAAATTTAGATGCGGTTCATTTAGGCTTGGTGATTCAAAATATAAATGATTTCATGATCATTTTAGATAAATTAACCGGCGTTAATAAATTATTTTTATTGAAATCATTAGAAAGTACAAACCTAAAAAATATTATTAAAAATGACATTGAGTTAAAAAGAGTTTTAGAAAAATTATCTACAGAAGAATCGAAAGAGCTATTGGATAACTGTACGCCAGAACATCTCTCGACGATTTTTAATCACATGATTAATTTATCAAATACACTAGAGACATTACATCCCGATCATCATAAATTACTGTTGGATAAGTTAGGGAAAGATGCTCTAAGTCGAATTGTTAAATATGATGATATTGTAAACTTATTAAAAATAATTCCTGACATTAAGTATTTGCTAGATTTAATCGGTATTGAGCATGCCAAAAAAATCTCTGAAGAAGTTTTTCCGTTAAGTTATCTATTAGCCTCGTTAGCATTGAAGGATCAGAAAATTTTAATTGATTTTTTAGGATCCGAACATTTGTGCAAAGTGCTAAATAATGTTGTCGCTCTAAATATCATTATGCCGTCATTAAACAATGACTTACATCTGCATTTCATCGAGAATATTTTAAGCCGAGAATATTTCAGCAATATATTATCAAATAACTATGACCTTACTAATGTTTTAATGAGTTTAAAAAAACGAAATAGAGGAAAATTATTAGAAATTATAGGTCAAGAACATTTTTCAAAAATGACTACGAGTTGGAATAGGTTAAGTATTGTTCTTGCTCTTATATCACCTACTGCACAAATGAATGTTATATGTCATTTATTGCAAAAAAACACATTAGAAATAATACTGGATGCCGACGCTATGCGCCTTGCATTGAAAGGTACTAATGAGCGTTTTCAATTTATGTATTTTAGTTCACCAGAACACATAGCACGTACAATAGAAACTTTGGAAGATTTATTTAATGTTCTAAAAGCATTATCAACTGAACAGCAAGAAGAGTTTATAGTAGAAATTTTAGAAGATGTCAGTCTTCGTCATCTGATAAAAAATAATTATGGATTAATTTCTTTGATTAGCAA
>DHXK01000165.1:13619-13972 GCA_002413665.1 Legionellales bacterium UBA5158
TCTTTGATTAGCAATTTTCTTCAACCTAATATCAATAAGATTTTGCATCGACTAGAAGGTGATTTTTTATGGTCGCTCATTGCTAGTGTAGAAAACTTAGTGCATGTACTAAAGGTGTTTAATCCTTCTGAGAGACAACTTTTTTTAGAAAATAAATCTGATTCAAAAAATGTATGTCGGGTAGTTAACTCTTACTCTGCATTAGTCAATGTTTTGTCTCAGGTGGATCCATTATCACAGAAAGCGATGCTTCACTTAATTGGCCAACCTATGATAAATGAATCGATAGTAGCAAATAATGGATTTGTTAAATTGCTTGAGATTTTAGACGAGTCTATCCATAGCAGTTATCT
>DHXK01000165.1:14156-20096 GCA_002413665.1 Legionellales bacterium UBA5158
ATCCATAGCAGTTATCTACTTATGCTGGATGATAAACAAATGGCAAGCGTTTTAATTGGGCAACAACAATTTTATGATGCATTAAAGAAATTTGATGACCTGCAAGCTAATCCTAAGGTTTATGCTGGTGTATTGATACTGATGGCTAGAGCTTATGCTGAACATATAGCAGGGGGAAATGGTCTCAATAGTGTGAAAGTTTTAGATCAAATTGCTGCCAGATCCTTGGCAGGTGTTGTAGCGGGTATAAGGCCTAAGAGTCTTTTGGATAGTTATCAGGTTCAGCTTTTAGGGGGGAATCTCAGTTTTTTATATACTCGATATCAGCGTTGGGTCTTCAATCAACAATTAGCCGTTGATAAGCTTGCAGCAGATAATGCTGCTGTGAGAGCGGGTCGTGGGATGAGATTATTTGCACCTAGACCTGTGGCAGTAGCTGATATAGATGTGCCCAATGTTGTACCCATTCCTGCAATCCGCTTTCCTTTAAGATTACGTTAATAATCAAGCCCTTTCTTGTGTCAACAAAAAAGGGCTTTATCACTTACTTGCCTTTTTTATCTTTCTTTTCTTTGCGTTTTTCTTTTAAAGATTTAGCAGGCGTTTTCTTTTTTTCTTTCTTGGTATCTTGTGACTTGGCCATAATATTGTCCTTTGTAAAGTTTAGTGACTTAAGTATTGTAGCAATACTTTAATTAAATGATAATGCACATCCATTAATATTACTGAAATAGCAGAAAAACTCTTATGGCACAATTTATTTTTACTATGCAAGATGTAGGGAAAGTCGTACCCCCAAAGCGCGAAATATTAAAAAAAATATGGTTATCTTTTTATCCTGGCGCAAAAATTGGTGTATTGGGTCTCAATGGTTCTGGTAAGTCTACACTTTTAAGAATTATGGCTGGCATAGACAAAGACTTCAGTGGTGAAGCTCGTCCTCAGCCTGGTATAAAAATTGGTTACTTATCTCAAGAACCTCAGTTAGATCCTTCTAAAAACGTTCGTGAAAATGTCGAAGAGGGTGTAGGCGAAGCTATTGATTTATTAAACCGTTTCAATGATATCTCCATGAAGTTCTCAGAACCCATGAGTGATGATGAAATGAATAAGCTCTTAGATGAGCAAGGTGATCTACAAAATGCAATCGAGGCTGCAGGAGCATGGGAAGTAGAGCGTAAGCTAGAAATAGCTGCCGACGCACTCAGATTGCCACCATGGGATGCCGATGTCACTAAGCTGTCAGGTGGCGAGCGTAGACGTGTAGCGCTTTGTCGTTTGCTGCTATCTAGGCCTGATATGTTGTTATTAGATGAGCCTACTAACCATTTAGACGCTGAAAGTGTTGCTTGGCTGGAACAATTTTTGCATGAATATCCTGGCACAGTTGTGGCTGTCACCCATGATAGATATTTCTTAGATAACGCAGCAGGATGGATTTTGGAACTTGATCGTGGAGCAGGAATTCCCTACGAAGGTAATTATTCTTCTTGGTTAGAGCAGAAAGAAAAGCGATTAGAACAAGAAGATAGACAACAGTCATCACATCAAAAAGCCTTGCAAGCAGAGTTGGAGTGGGTACGTACCAATCCTAAAGGGCGTCAAGCAAAAAGCAAAGCACGACTTGCTCGCTTCGACGAATTAAATGCGAAAGAATTTCAAAAACGTAGTGAAACACAAGAATTATATATCCCACCTGGACCTCGTTTAGGTGATATGGTAATTGAAGCAAATAATTTAAGTAAACGTTTTGGCGACAGATTAATCTTTGAAAATCTTACTTTTAGTATTCCAAAAGGCGCAATAGTGGGTATTATTGGACCTAACGGAGCTGGTAAATCAACCTTATTCAAAATGATTATGGGTCAAGAAACACCTGATATAGGCGATCTTAAAATAGGTGAGACAGTTCAATTAGCCTATGTTGATCAAAGTCGCGATTCTTTAAATGGTAATAATACGGTGTGGAATGAAATTTCCGAGGGTCAAGATATTATGACCATAGGGACTTTTCAAATGCCATCACGTGCTTATGTGGGACGATTTAATTTTAAAGGTACCGATCAACAAAAATTTATTAAAGAGCTTTCAGGTGGGGAACGTAACCGTGTTCATCTTGCTAAGCTTTTAAGCAGTGGCGGTAATGTTTTACTGCTTGATGAGCCGACTAACGATCTTGATGTTGAAACATTACGAGCTTTAGAAGAAGCTATATTAAGCTTCCCAGGTTGTGCGATGGTTATTTCACATGATCGTTGGTTCTTAGATCGTGTTGCTACACACATTCTAGCTTTTGAAGGTGATAGTTCAGCGACATTTTTCACAGGAAATTATACGGATTATGAAGAAGATCGAATTCGTCGCTTGGGCGATAAAGCTAAACAACCTCATAGAATGAAATATAAAAAGTTAGAGCAATATTAATAACGTTTAGCTTTTCCCACAAGAATAAAGAATGCGTCATTTCTTTGAAAAAAAGAGAACTCGTCATTGCGAGCGCGAGCGTGGCAACCCAGTCTTTAACGTTACTTGCTGAGTAACCTTAAGTTTTTCGTATTAGGTGGGATAAAAACCTGGGTTGCCACGCTCGCGCTCGCAATGACGAAACTCCAGATATATTCCTTAACTTAATGGCAGTGAGTTTGTAAGGGAGCGGCGAAAAACTAATTTATATAGAGATTAAAAACTAAATCCAATCGTTAAATCCAATACCAATCCCAGCACTGTTGGTTCTGTGGTTATACTCAATAAGACTTTGCCCGTATCCAGAAAAAAACTGAGCATACAGAGCTATATGTTTTAAAACTGGATAGGATAGGGTTATTTCAACAGATCCTCGTCGCATTCCACTTTCTAGATTCTGTAATTGGATGGAGGCAACTGCTTTTTTTATTTTATAAGAAAAAAGCAAATGTTCGTATCCTAAATAACGGGCAATACCATTTGTATCCTCGCCTTGAGAAAGCACAGCCCAAGCTCGTAATCCTATTAGCCAATTATCACCAGACACTTGTATTGAACCAATAGCACGATTCCAGCTGCGCTCAAGCTGACCCCCACGTCCGTTGGACTGATGATTCAGCCCTCCCCTAAATAACCAATTTCTATGAAAATGGTTTTCAATAAAAATTTCAGGTTCGTAATTTGTTTCACGAAAATATTGTGAGGAAGCATACACTTGCCAATAGTTTAATTGTGAATAGGCAAGATTAAGGGATAGGTCAGGATCATGAAACATTCGGGGAATGACAGGCACCAAAAAACTTAACTGTGCTTTAAATTCATTATGCATAATTTTTTGATTATTAGGTGGCTGCCCTTGTGGGGTTTGATAAACAGCATAGTAAGGAGAATGGGTATAGT
Source organism: Legionellales bacterium UBA5158 (assembly GCA_002413665.1). Taxonomy (GTDB): domain Bacteria; phylum Pseudomonadota; class Gammaproteobacteria; order DSM-16500; family DSM-16500; genus UBA5158. Next base: position 17,520 of record DHXK01000165.1, read on the forward strand.
AATAGGGCAGAATATAAGTTGGTTTATATAAAATAACAAATAGAGGATTATTATCAACTTCTTTTTCGATGGTTAATTTCTTTTCTAAAACAGATTTACCTGGTGGTGTTACTTTTTCAATCGTTATATGAAGATCAGGTGTATATTCTGGATGTGCTGCAGGAAGTTTAGTCGTTAAGGATTCTGCCCCAGCACGCAGTGAAGAGCTTACAAGAACTATAGTACATCCAATAACTACTGAGAGTAATTTTGTCATCTATCATTCCTATCTAGAAATAACACAATAAATTTATAATGTGCCAAGTCTTGACGAGTGAAAGTCATAACTTTTTTTATCAGTGGTTTAAGAGAAATAGAAGTTCCTTTAATCAACTGCTAGAATTTTAATACTAACAGTTTTTTTTTGAGAAGAGAAAGAGATTTTAAGAGGGAAAGGCTGCCAAAAAAAGATTAAAAAAAAGCAGGAAGGTATCGAAGAGCCATTTTTTTTAAAGTGGATGTCTAAGAGATGTTTTAGGCTTCCAAAAAATAACTATTGGCATGCACACCACATCTACCGCTGACTTCCTGGCATAAAGCGTTGGGCTTCGATTCATTTCCTGCTTTATATCAGTATAGTAAATTTTCGATGATTTGCAATAATAATTTAGATATTAAAATTCTTGCATAAAGCTTTGAAAAAGTTTTCATTTAAATATATTCAATGTTTATATGATTACCTATTCTTTCAAACATCAATTTAGAACAGTCGATTCCATCATAGTCATTGCCTCTAAATCATCTAATTGAATCACTGTATGATGAAATTTCTGCAAGCTTTTTCTGTGACTTATGCTAATGATAGTCGTATTAGGAAATTTACGAAGTAACATTGAATAAAGATAACATTCAGTGTTTTCATCTATAGAAGATGTTGCTTCATCTAGAAAAATGATACTGGGACAATTTAAGAATAATCTTATGAATAAGATTATCTGTTGCTCACCTAAGGATAAAATATGAGACCAATTATCAACATCATGAAGTTTGGGAATAAATTTTTCAAGCAGACATAGCCGCATCATATTTTCGAGTGTTGTATCTAAGATTTCAGCTTCACTTGAATAGAGTATCACCTCACGCAATGTTCCTAAAGGAAGATAATGTTTTTGAGGTAAAAATAATTTTACTGCATGTAGGGGGTAAATAATATTACCACTGCCATAATGCCAAGTGCCCGCTAATGCATGAAAAAAAGTACTTTTTCCCTGGCCAGATGGCCCGCTCAGAAGAATTCTTTCGCCTTGATAAAAACAAAAATTTAAATTTTTAAAAAGAACCCTGCCACAAGGTAACGTTAAATTTAAATTCTTAATAATAATAGTTTGATGTAGGTGAGTAGAAATTTGTATAGGAGATACGTTCGACTTATTAACATTCAGTGTTTGGTGGAATTCGGTTAAGCGAAAAATAACAGCTTGCCATTCAGAAAGTGTACCAAATGAATCTATCAACACGGATACTGCAGCTATCACTGTACTAAACGCGCCGGAAATTTGAATGACTGACCCTAATAATATTTTTTTTGCGAAATACATAGGCATAGAAATAAACATACCAAAAACATAGGAAATAGTTTTATAAGTGTTATTAAAAATTTTAATATTTTTTTGCAATGCGACTATGCTAAGAAAATTAGTCACGATTCTTTGAAATAATAAAAAGAATTTTTTAGCTTCAAAATTCGTACCATTGTATAAGGCAATTTGTCCACTAGCTTCGCGAAATCGTACCAAGCTAAAACGAAAATTAGCATTGCTCTGTTCTTTTAAATAATTTAGGGGTGCTAAATTTCGTCCTATAAAATTCATTATCCATGTGCCAATAATGGCGTACAACAGGGCAGCCCAACATAAATAACCTGGTATAACAATTTGGAAAGTACTAATAGGAATGGTTAAGCTGCCTGAAAGATTCCACAAAATAGTACTAAATGAATATAAGGTAATAACAGAGTGTAATATGGAAAAAGATAACGTTAATGTGAGTGCAGGGAACTTCTCTAAATCCTCACTAATACGTTGATCAGGATTATCTAATGAATGACTGGATAACTGCATTTTGTAATGAGTATGTTGCGACAGCCATTTTGATAAATAATTTTTTGTAAGCCAACCCCTCCAGTGTATATTCAATAATCCGGTAAAATAAACGCCATATCCGAATGATAGAACTAATATCATTAAGTAAAAAAAATAAGAGGGTAGCATTTTGACAATGGCAACTTTATCAAAATTTTGAAGAGCATCAAAAAAATTTTTATTGAAGTTATTTAACCATATGCTTGCGCGAATTTCGCTTAAGATACACGCTATATTTAAGAATAATAACTTTCTTGCTACCCACTTATCTTCTGATATCCAAAAAGGTTTACATAAACGCCAGAAATCTTTATAGAGTTGCGAATTAAATTTTATTTTATTCTCTAGCATAAGTTATCTTAAAGATGTTTATTCATTACCCATCGTTGCGAGTGTGAGTGGTAACTACCGAGCCGCGACCGTCAGGAAGCGTCACTGTATATTGCTGTTATCACTC
>DHXK01000165.1:20237-21740 GCA_002413665.1 Legionellales bacterium UBA5158
ACGGTCGCGGCTCGGTAGTTACCACTCGCGCTCGTAATGACGCCTGTCGCTATAAAAAATTAGTTATGCAACTAATACTTCTGCTGACTCCTTGACTGAAGCTGTTTGAGGAAACATATTAATTAAATCTTTCAACAATCCGCATAAAGTTTCCGTCATAATAAAAAAGTCAGCATCCATTTGTTGTTCGCGTGTTTCACTTTCAATATCTTTGGCTTGCGTTAAGATTTCATCTTGGTATTGAATGCTGCGAACAGAGAAATCATCAGCAAAAACAAAGTTCACTCTGTCTTGCCAGCACATAGCTAATTGCTTTACTTCGCATCCATCTTTGATTAGCTCTTGTATGCTGCCAGCAAACAAATTTTGTTGCTGACATCGAATCACTCTTTTTTGTTGTTGAGGGTCCTGTAGGACACAAGATTTTTCAATCGAAAATTCTTTAGGATAATTTTGAGATTTGAGCCAATGAGTCATGATAGGTGATAATTTTTTTAAATCATATAGACGAATGTTTTCACTTGCGCAGCGTTTAAATAATGCGACAAATTGTTCAGTCTTGCTAGCATTAGTTGTGCCTAGCACCAACCATTTATTTTTTGTATCAATGTACGCATAGAGCCGTGTAAATTTACTGAATGCGCGAGGTAATAGGGTGAGTGTAATTTCGTCCTTCATAGAAAGTTTTTCTTTCGAGCGAACGCGTCTATCTTCAGTAAGCTCAATTGCTTTGATTTTTTCTTGTAATTCTTGACGAATAACGGTCGCGGGAAGAATTTTTTCTTCTACCTGTAAACAAAATAAAATGTAGCCGTTGACTGTGTGAACCAACGGTGCATTTTCTACTTCGATAGGTGCGACCCAACCTATAGATGATGGTAAAGAAGGTAAGCACGAAGTAAATGCTAAGGATTCCAGTTTCTCTTCTAATTGTGTAGCCGTATGAGTTTCTAAGTCAGTTAATTCAAATAGTTGAAATTGCTTAAACCACATAATTCATTCCTTTTTTATCATGAGTTAAAAATAGTATCTTAGAGATTTCTAGAACACTACTAAGATAAATTTTAATAATTAATGAGTGAGGCTCCCGTAAATAGGAGAGTGAGCGGGTTCCTTTGCGGGACTAATCTCGTGATTTGATCCTCGAAGAGCTACAAGCCATTTGTCAGCTTCGAAGACTAACTCTTTAGTGCCGCCTAAAAGTGAGAAAAAAGGAAATTTAGATATCAGTAAAATATGTTTAATTAACAGTTTAGAATCAACATATGGGTGTTTGATTAAGGCCAAATAGAATTGTATTTCTTCAGTGATGTTATCAAGATTTGATCTGGAAATATTATAATCTTTAAAGTGGTTTGTAATAAGTCTTGCTACATTAATGTCTTGCGGACTTTGGATAGGTTTTATTTCAATATCATTAAATGGATCATGTTGAAAAATATTTATTGTCACATTGTGAGGCCATTCAGAATGTTTTAGCAACAGTAGTGCTGAGACACATAT
>DHXK01000055.1:0-895 GCA_002413665.1 Legionellales bacterium UBA5158
AGCAAAATCTGGGTTGATGTTGATAAAGGCGAAATACAAAATTTTCAAAGTAAATTTCAAGCCTATCAGTTAGAGTTGTATTCCATTGCAAATCAAAGCACAGAAGAAATTACTCGGATCAATGCTAATATAGGTTGGAAGCGTGAGGGTAACACTCAGACACTTGCAGGCGATCAGATTTATATTGATTTCCCAGATCATATTTGGCCGACTACAAGTTTTTCTCTAGTTTATCAAGCGGGTGCCGATAGTGCCTATACGGTAAATTCAATCACCTTAGGTTATACGAATATTGTAGATGCAAGACGCATAGCTTTATTAAGTTCTTTACCTACAGATGAATGGCGAACCTTTTTAAAGGAATTTGACGCCGAAGGCGTTATACAATATTTACAAGCAAATTTATCCTCTACCCCTTTTGACATGAGTCATACTTCTTTTGTGGGAAAAATGGCAAATGTCTCCGCAAAAGCTTGGCAACATTTACCAGCATTTAACAATTTGACGGGAAGTATTGTCTGGAATGGTCAGAATGGTAAAGCGATAGTCAATTCTAAAAAAGCATCTCTGACATTTGATAATATTTTTTTACATCCTCTGCAATTTGACGATCTCATGACTGAAATTATATTTCAAAAAAATATTGCCACAGATTGGTTGTTCCACATCAATGCGCTTCATCTTCTGAATAAAGATATAGAGGCTAATGTCATTGGAGATTTAACTCTTACTCAAAATGATTCTCCTCTAATTGATCTCTCAGCAAATTTTCAGCTTAAAAAAGCAGTTAACGTTGCCAATTACCTTCCTCTTAAAATATTTGATGAAAATATTTCAAAATGGGTTGAGAGTGCTTTCTTGTCGGGTAGCGGAGAACAAGGTAGAGCTGTAGTGT
>DHXK01000055.1:1007-9186 GCA_002413665.1 Legionellales bacterium UBA5158
CTAAAGGTAGAGCTGTAGTGCAAGGCCGTTTTAAAGATTTTCCGTTTGATAAAAATTCAGGTAAATTTATTATCTCAACAAAATTACATGATATTGATTTAGCTTACGCACCGGGTTGGCCGATTTTAAAAAACCTGCAAGGCGATCTCACTTTTGATAGTGACACTATGAAAACAGTAATTTCTTCTGGCGCAATGCTAGGGGTTCCTATTAGTCATGTCACAGCAGAGATCTTGAATATTGGTAAAGATCTACCTTCAATGTTAACAGTGAATACCAACATTCAATCTGATTTAGCGCAAGCGTTGAATTTTATTCAAGAGAGCCCACTGCGTGAGACTTTAGGTAAAGATTTAGCAGGGGTGAAGTTAGTTGGCCCTATGAAGTTACAATTATCCTTAATTATGCCATTAAAAAATCCTGAAAAAACCGCTGTAAAAGGCGATGTGACAATGACTGCAGCCCTTCTGAATGTTCCTGAGTGGAAATTAGCTATTTCTCAATTGAATGGTGGTTTTGTATTTACTGAAAATAGTTTAGAAGCGAAAAACATTCAAGGAAAATTGTTTTCCCAGTTGATTTTGTTGAATATCACAACAGCGCCTAACACAAATCAAATTCAAGCGGATTTATCCAGTCAGATATCAATTCCTAAATTAGAATCTTGGTTGGGAGCTTCTTTTCAAGCGTTTGTGAGTGGTGAAACAAATTACCAAGCGAAGCTTTTACTTTCGAGGCATACAGACTCGTCAGAAAACAAGCTTATCATTGAGTCTGATCTGAAAGGAATAGATGTAAATTTACCAGAAAATTACGGTAAAAAAGCTGACAGTAGTAAAGATTTTAAAGTAGAAATTTTTCTTAGCCCTAAACCAATATTAAAAACTAAAATAACTTATGCAAATCTAATAAGTGCAGCGTTAAGTTATAAAAAAGCTAAAACTGGATTGCAGCTGTCGGGTGGAGAAATTAAATTAGGAGGGCAAGATGCACGCTGGCAAACTAAACCCGGAATTTTAATTTCAGGTAGCATGCCTGTTTTAGATGTCACAACTTGGCAAAATTATTTTGCAGAAGTTAAAAATAAATCTAAAAAAACTCTTGCTGACTATAAATTATTTCGCGGCTTAGATTTAAATGCCAGACTTGTCAATGTGTATGGACAACAGCTGCATGATGCCTCAATAGAAGCTGCCATGTTTGATTCATCCTGGCAAATAAAGTTGGACAGTGATGAAGTAGGGGGGCAAATAAATTTGCCATTTAATTTGGCTGTCCGTGCAGTAACAGGACAATTGAATCATCTTTATTTAAGCAGTGCGAAAAAACCTTCTAAAAGTCGTTTGGATCCAAGAACCTTACCCGCTCTCTCATTTGATATTAATGACGTGCGCTACGAAAAGAGAAAAATTGGACATGTGAAACTAAATGTAGTTCCGTTTAATCGGGGTTTGTTAATAAAACAATTAGTATTGGATGATCCATTAATTAAATTATCTGCTGGAGGTGAGTGGACTCTCTCAGGAAATAAATACCAAACACATTTACAAGGGAATGTAAGCACTCCTCGTATTAGTGAGATATTAAAACGATGGGGTTTTAGCCCACCCAATTTTGCTGGCTCCACAGGGCAGGCAAGATTTGATTTATCATGGAGAGATGCACCCTATAGTCCTTCACTCGCAGGACTTTCAGGAAAAATTTCAATGGAGTTAGGTCGGGGTAGCATCATTCAACTTAGCGAAGCTAACAATGCGAAAATTAGTTTGGGTCGCTTATTAAATGTATTTAGCTTAAGTTCTATTCCACAGCGATTGAGTTTAGATTTTAGCAATTCATCAGAGCAGGGTTTCATTTTTGATTTTATTAGAGGTGATTTTAATCTGAGAGATAGTAATGCAATGACGGACAATTTAAATTTTGATGGACCCATTGCGCAAGTATCTATTGCGGGTCGTATTGGTCTTGCTGCGAATGATTTGAATATGAAGCTCAGCATCACTCCGCATATGAGCTCCGGCCTACCTCTCATCGCGTTTGCAGGCGGACCCATAGTAGGGGCTGCAAGCTTGATCGTCAGTAAAGTCGTCAGTAATGTTGTATCTCGCGCATTCACTTATCAGTATAGCGTGACAGGTCATTGGGATAATCCTGTTTGGACACAATTGAACACCAATCAAGTTCAAAGACGAGCTCAATAACACGCTGATTGTTCAGCATTTAGCCATGCGCTGACAAGGCTCTAAATATCTGATATGATCAGCAAGCAAAAGTATAAACGTACCTATTCAGCTACAGCTTAAAGCTGTCACTCTTACGAAAGTAAGAGTTCATTAATAAATTGCAATACATCCCGCCTGCGGGAATAAAGATCACCGATTACAAAAATACTCACTAACACTTTGTGAATAATGACGTGCAAAGGTTATAAAAAAAGGACTTATCCATGCAAAATTTTAAACTATTAACATGCATATCAAATGTTAAGGTTATTGTTTTGAGCATAGCCGCTTGTGTGGGGATGTCTGCGTCATATGAAGCTTGGGCAGTTAAATATTATGTTCACCCTGCCACCCAGACTACAACCACTACTGTAGTGACTCATGTAGTCACTCTACCAAAAACCGAAGTTAAAAAGAAAAAACGCATAGTCGAATTGGTTCATAAAACCGTCGATAATCTTAATTATAGTAAATATAAAATGGGTGGTACTAAGTTTGATGTTTCTCGAGGTGTTTATATCATTGACTGCTCAAGTTTTGTGGATCATTTGTTAGAAAAAGTTAATCCGCATGCTTATTCAAGCTTAGTCAATTCCAGTGGAACTGATACACCCAACACGCGCAACTATTATAATTTCATTAACGGATTAGCGGATGGGCCCAGTCATTATTGGAATAAAATTGATGGCGTGGGGGAATTACAAGCAGGTGATATATTAGTTTTCCGCAAAAAAAATTCAGTGAGTGCGCCAGGTCACATTATGGTAATTATGAATAAACCGGTTCGTCATCCAAATAGTTTTTCTGTGCAAGTTGCAGACTCAGCCCCAGTAGGCCATAGTCATGATACACGCTTGCGACATGTCTCAGGCATAGGTATCGGTACATTATTACTTAAAGTGAATCCTAGAACAGGCCATCCATTTGCTTATGCTTGGACAGTGGGGTCTTTTTGGAAAAACAACGTGCATTTTGCGATGGCCAGACCTGTTGACGCTCGCCATGAAAAAAATTAATTATTTATTTTCTTTTTTTGTTATTTTTTTTACAACTTTCGCTTCCGCTAATGAATCATCTCAAATAGAGAATATTTTTTCTAATCAGCCAAATGTAAAAATATTTATTGATCAGATGGTGACAAAGCATCATTTTAAAAAAATAGAATTAGTTCGCTTGTTTGATTCTCTAAAAATAAAGCCTAGTACTACCTCTAAAAGTAAAACACCCTTCGAACATAAATCTTGGCAAACATATAGAATGATTTTTGTTTCTGATCGACGGATAGAGCAAGGCATTCTTTTTTGGAATCAATACCAAGATATTTTAAAAAAAGCTGAAATCACCTATGGTGTTCCGGCTAGTATCATAGTGGCGACTATAGGGATGGAAACACGCTACGGTAAAAACCCAGGTCAGAAACCGGTGATAAATTCTTTAGCCTCACTAGCTTTTGGAAGTCATCCGCGGGCCAATTTTTTTCGGAAAGAGTTAGAGGAGTTTTTATTGCTATCACGTGAGCAGCATCTAGATCCTCGTAGCATTTTAGGTTCTTATGCTGGAGCGATCGGGCAACCGCAATTTATGCCTAGTAGTTATCGACATTTTGCAGTCAATTTTTCTGGCAATGTCAGCATTGATCTATCTCATGATTGGGGAGATGTGATTGGCAGCATTGCTAATTATTATAAAAAAAATGGTTGGGAAACTAATCAAGCAATAGCAATTCCTGTTTCACTTGCTGGTGGGGAATATCAATTTAGTCTTTCACATCCTAAACCTATTTCTTTGTCTGAAATGATAGGGCATGTGGCTATTCCCAAAGATGAAACTCAAAATCATCTAATGATTTTTCGTGGGTTTTACAATAGTGAATATTGGAAAGTTTATAAAAATTTCTCAGTGATAAAACGCTATAATCATAGTGATTTATATGCAATGGCAGTGTTTCAATTGAGTTACTACCTTGATGCTGGACGAAAGGCACTAAAGGAATTGGAGTCAAACTAAGAGTGATATAAAAAATGTTAGATGTTTTTTTATATCGTAAGTCACTTGCATCTTTTTAACTTTTTAGCTTGTCCGTTTTATTATTTATTTTTCAGCTTCGCTCGTAAAATAGCAGCTTGTACAAAAGCTTTTTTTTCAGCTAAATTTTCCGATTTAGAAACTGATTTTAGAGAAGAAGATTTTGGGGCAATTGATTCTTGGCTTAAACGCTGTTGTCGCAAATTAAAACGAGCACGTGCAACATTAGCTTTTTGTAGTTGCTCATATTCATTTTCATCTGAAGACACTTCTAGCATATCGATGCAATCCACAGGGCAGGGTGAAACACATAAATCACAGCCCGTGCATTCCTTTGAAATGACGGTATGCATGTTTTTGGCTGATCCTAAAATGGCATCCACAGGGCAGGCTTGTATGCACTTAGTGCAGCCTATGCATTCATCTTCACGAATAAAAGCAACTCGTTTAGGTTTGATTTTTTCAGTCATTTCAGCGATATAAGGAGCAGGATCTTGATCAACAAATTGAGCTATTTTTTTTAATACGCTTACGCCACCTGGTGGGCAAAGATTAATAGCTGCATTAGCATTCACTAATGCTTCTGCATAAGGCATACAGCCACCATAACCGCATAAGCCACATTGGGTCTGGGGTAAGATATTATCGATGTCTGTAGAAGTGATTTTGAGCTTAAGCATATCTTAAAATCTTAAAGTGAACGCCATTTTAAAGGATTTTGTAGTGTTAATAAACAATTAATCACATATTTACCATGAAAATCTGGTTTTATTATAACTAAATCCTATTTATTCATTGCTCAGATAAAAAAATAATTGGTTGGGTCTGATTCCTATGCTCCTGCTCCTGGCCTAAAAGAAGAAATAGGGACTGGGGAGGGGGACCTTGATTTTAATTCAGTTATTTTATCGATGTTGTCTATCAATGATGCAGCCATAGAGAATACATTATCATTGCCTCTGGTTTGAACTTTGTCACTGATCTTTTCTTGTAATGTTTCGCGTCTATCTGGAAGCATGTCATGAGTATTTTGTAAAAATGATTCTAAGCAAGATTTTGTTTTCTCAAGGTCCTTACCACTTTTATATAATTGAATTGCTTCAACGTAGTTCTCTGCTAATGTTGAAGTAGAAATTTTTGGGTATTCCTTTTTTTTGAATTGCTCATTAAGTGTATTTATCAATGTGGTTTTATTTTGTTTGTATAATGGGTCTTTTCCAGAACTGCCTAAAGATAAAGAGTTGGCTTCCTCATATTTTTTAAACTTTTCTAATAAGTTAATTATATCAACTTTAAGTTTCACATGAGCGTCACTAACATCATTGCCAGGTATGCTTCTATTTAAATTACCCGTCATTTGTTTGACAAAATGCCCAATAGTTCCAGCAGCTATGCTAAGACTAAGTTGATTATCTATCAGCCCTAAACCAAACATAGGATTTTCATTAACAACTTTAGTTAATAACTGTGCTTCGCTGGGTTTTAAATAAAGAAAAACTGTTAGTCCAACAGCAGGTCCTTTTTCATCCTCTATTCTCAATTCGGATTTGGAAAATTTCATTTGTCGACTCCGATTAGAAAAAACAAAAAATAGCTATATTTACAGTATAGGTAACTTTTTTTAAAAAATGGATTTTGCCGTGTTTTTATTTAAATATTAAATAAAAACAATCAGTTGTATTTGTCGTTTTAAGATGTACGGGGGAGGATGTTAATGCGATAAGATATTTTTTAAGGTTTCACAATTTATTTAAACGAATCAAATAATTAACGTGATTATGAAAAATAATATTTTTACTCTAAGTCTTTAATTATTTGAAATTTCAATGCCTAGTGCAACCGCATTTATTATGGATGCTATGCGTACAGCAGATTGAATAGCTAATGGAGTCATGCCTGATGTTGTTAATACTTTTGCATGTGCATCAACACACTTACCACAACCATTTAAGGCAGATACAGCAAGGCAGTAGAGTTCAAAATCAATTTTAATTATCCCAGGGTTGCCTATTACACTCATGCGTAAATTAGCGGGCATAGAAGAATAAGATTTATCGTTAATTAGATGAGTAAAACGATAATAAATATTATTCATCGCCATAATAATAGCCGCAGACTTTGCCGCTAAAATTTCGCTATCAGATAATGGATTATTTGTTTCAGATAATAGTGCTGCGATGACAGCTTGATTTTTAGTTGTAAACGCTGATGCTAAAGCCACGCCATAAATTTGATTTAAATTTAAATTTGGCGCACCTTCTTCAGTCAGAATTGTTGAAATATTTAGCTTAATATCTTTAGCACAATCAGGCAAAGCTTGTTTTAATTGTTCAATACTCATTTTTTTTCCTCGATATAATTAAAAGTATTTATTTTATCGAACACGGGGATTTTTCCCCGTGCGTAGTGGAAAATTAAGTAACCTGAAGTGTCGATTCACCTTTCTGCCAATTACAAGGACATAATTCATCGGTTTGTAAAGCATCTACTATACGTAAAACTTCTTTAGGATTTCGACCTACACTCAAATCAGTGACCATCACAAAGCGAATAATATTTTGGGGATCTACAATAAAAACGGCACGATCGGCAACGCCTTCTTTTTTATTTAAGATACCTAGATTTTCTGTTAAGTCTCTTTTTATATCAGAGAGCATTGGAAAAGGTAGGTCACGTAATTGCTCATTTTGTTGTTTCCATGCTAAGTGTACAAATTCAGAATCAGTGCTAACACCTAAAACTTGAGCGTCTCGTTCAGAAAAATCTGAATTTAATCGTCCAAACTCAGCAATTTCGGTAGGACATACAAACGTAAAATCCTTAGGCCAAAAGAAAAATACTTTCCATTTTCCTTCGTAAGTTGTTTGATTAATATGGATGAAAGCATCTTGCAAATTTGCAGAAACAACGCCTGTCACATCGAATTGTGGAAATTGGTCACCGATATTTAGCATGGTTGGCTCCTTTTGATTAAAATCTATTGGTGAAGGATAGCTAACCTAGATAAATAAGTGAAATAAATTGATTTTATCGCGTCGATAAATATTATCTATTGAGGATCTAACGGTATTGAAAATATTTTAATATTCTTTTTTATTTTATTTTTTATTTTAAAATACTGGCTACTTGCAGAAATTTCTTTGTCATCAAGATCTTCAGAAATAAATATCAGTTGGTTTTCCCATGTCAAAGCCAATAAAATTTTCTCTCCAAAAACTGCCGCTGCATAATAGGGCGCTGCTATGCTCGAAACACTTAATACTTTGTTAAGCGATAATGCTGTTTGTAACTTTTCTGCTAATCGGGAATTAAAAACTTGAACAATATTGATGATGGCTGGATTTAATTTTCTTGCAGCGAGGCTGACGCTAAGGTTTTCCACGTCATCTTCGGTAATAACAATAATGGCTTTTGCTTTTTTTACATTTGCACGTGCTAATGTATTGCTACTTCTTGGATTTCCATCAACTAAAGCAACTTGCCTCTTAAGATCTTCAGCATATCGACCTCTGGTATCGTCTTCTACCACGACTATGGAAAATTTATCTTCCACAAGATTTGTAACCAGTCTATGGCCTATATGTCCAGAGCCCACTACAATGACATGGTTCTTTCTAGGGACAAGTCTGCCGCCTAAAATGCTAGGGAGTTTGTTGGTAAGAATAATTTCAGTAATCGAACTAAATAATATTGCAAGTGCTGCAGCCCCTGACAGCATCAGTAAACAACCAAACAATTTTAGCCAAGCTGCACTGTGAGAAAAATTGAAATCACCATAGCCTACTGTGGTGACTGTTGTAGTGACAAAATATAGCGCGTCAATAAAAGGAAGTGACATTGCCCATTTTAAAAAAAGTGCTGAGAGTAAAATGACACACAAAAGAACTAATAAGAAACGACGAAAATTCGCAAAAATCGGTGACCTTAAATAC
>DHXK01000055.1:9349-21894 GCA_002413665.1 Legionellales bacterium UBA5158
TTCGTAGAAATAAAAATATTTTTGAAATTTTCTTTTTATGTCTGACTAACGGATTAGCAACCAAAAATTTTGATTTAGTTGCTAGCGTAGCTATTATAGCGAGTCCTTTATCTTCATAATCTACTACATTGCCTGTTTCTTCAGAGATAAAATAAGTATGAGGATCAATGCTAAATTCAGCCAACGCAGAATCTTCATAAATTCGAATTGCAAAAATAGGGGCAGCTAATTCAGAAGTGCTAAAAACTTGATGCACTTTAAATGCTTCGGAAATATGTTTTCCGACATCAGTATCAAACATTCTTGAAATGATTTTAATGTTTGGATTGAGATTTCGCGCATCGATAATAATGGACACATTGACCATGTCTTTATCGGTTAAAGCAAGAATAGCTTTGGCTTCTTTGATCCCTGCTTTGATTAACAGCTTATCGCTTCTTGCATCTCCTTCTAGAAAAATTCCGCCAGTAGCTTCCACCTGCCAGCGCCATTCATCGTCAGTTTGATCTGAGATGACAGCTATTTTTTGCTTGGCTAGCCTGAGTATTTCAAATGTGCTGAAACCAACATGTCCCAGTCCACAAATGATTATATGATCCTTCATCACATATACCTTTCAGTCAAGACGATTAATCACATTTTTATTATAATCTATTTCAAGAGCTTAAAGGGTAAGCCCCTGAAATTAGGCTAAGAAAAATTCACAATAGGGATAGGTATTGGTCACTAAAGTAAAAAGTGCCCTATAAACAACAAATGCTCCTCTCCTCCGCTTTTTATGCGGGAGGAAAGGATTGTTGATTTATTCAATCGGCTTATTTCACTCTCATTCCAGCTTTCGCTCCATCTTCTGGAGTTAATATCCATAAATCTTTTCCACCAGGGCCTGCTGCTAATACCATGCCTTGTGACTCGCCAAAACGCATTTTGCGTGGAGCAAGATTGGCAACCATGATGGTATGTTTGCCAATTAATTGTTCGGGTTGATAGGCTGATTTTATGCCTGCAAATACTTGGCGTTTTTCATTTCCTAAATCTAACTCTAAACGTAATAATTTTTCTGCACCTTCAACATGTTCGGCATGAATAATTTTTGCGATCCGCAAGTCGATTTTTGCAAAGTCATCAATAGAAATAGTTTCTTTAATAGGTTCAAAGTCAGATACGGTTTCTGTTTTGATAACCGCGGTTGCAGTTTCTAAATCTTCCTGGGATGCAGCTTTCATATTTTCAATTTCCTTTTTATCTAAGCGATGAGTCAGAGGTTCGAATTTTTTTATAGTATGATTGAGTAAAGGCTTATTTACATCACTCCAAACTAATGGAGAGATTTGTAAAAAATCTTCGATATTCTTAGTTGTCTTGGGTAACACGGGTTTTAAATAAAGAGCCAGTAACCGAAATAAATTGATACCCATGCTGCAAATATCTTGCACCTCAGATAAGCGCGCTGGATCTTTGGCAACAGTCCAAGGTTTTTTCTCATCAATGTATTGATTCGCACGATCAGCAAGTGCCATTATTTGTCGAATAGCATGACTGTATTCTAGAGCATAAAATTTATCTGCAATGCTAGAGCCAGCAGTGACAAATTCTTGGTATAACTCAGGTTCAGAGAGTGTGTCGGATAATTTTCCTGAGAATAAATTATTAATGAAGCTTGCGCAACGACTCGCAATATTCACAAATTTACCGACCAAATCAGAATTGACACGCTGAGTGAAATCATCGAAATTGATATCTAAATCTTCTATACGATGACTTAATTTTGCAGCAAAATAATAGCGTAAATACTCAGGTGGCAAATGATTTAAAAAAGTTTTAGCTTTAATAAATGTACCACGAGATTTAGACATTTTTTGCCCGTCTACAGTTAGAAAACCATTTGCAAAAATCGCGGTGGGCGTACGGAAATCTGCTCCACTCAAAATAGCTGGCCAAAATAAAGCATGAAAATAAATAATGTCTTTTCCGATAAAATGATAAAGTTCAGTTTTGCTATCTTTATTCCAGTATTCTGCGAAATCTAATTCTTTAACTCGCGAACAAAGATTTTTAAAACTAGCCATGTAACCTACTGGCGCATCTAACCAGCAATAAAAATATTTTTCTGTTTCACCCGGAATAGTAAAACCAAAATAAGGCGCATCACGTGAAATATCCCATTCTTGTAAGCCAGACTTAAACCATTCATCTAATTTATTAGAGACTTCTTCTTGCAAGTGTCCTTTGTGAGTCCATTCATGTAAGGTTTTTTCGTAATTTTGTAATTTAAAAAAGTAATGTTCAGATTCTTTTTCAATGGGCTTTGCGCCAGATAATGTGGAATATGAATTTTTTAATTCTGTTGGTGCATAGGTTGCGCCACAGACTTCACAGTTATCACCGTATTGATCTTTCGCGCTGCACTTGGGGCATTCACCTTTAATAAAACGATCAGGAAGAAACATCTTTTTTTCTGGATCGTAAGCTTGTTTGATAGTTCGTTTAATAATATTGTTTTTTTCTACGTGACGTTGAAAAATAGTTTCGACTAATTCACGATTTTCATCTGAGTGGGTTGTGTAGTAATTATCAAAAGCTATATAAAATCCTTCAAAATCCGCTTGGTGTTCTTTTTGTACGGAAGCCACCAATTCCTCAGGCGTTATTCCTAATTTTTGTGCCTGTATCATGATGGGTGTGCCATGACTATCGCTGCCACAAATGAAGGTACAGTCATGCCCCATCATTTTGTGAAAACGTACCCAAATATCTGCTTGAATGTAGCCCACTAAATGACCTAAATGCAATGGACCGTTAGCATAGGGTAGGGCGCCAGTGACTAAAATTTTTCGACTCTCTGTTGACATACTTTTGACTTCCTTCGCTTAAATATTGCACTACTTCAGTGCGTATAATATACCAGCTTCTGATAAAATGGATAACAACACTTTTTTGCCGTGTTATACTGCGCAGCTCAAAAATAATAAAACGGGGAAACGCATGCAAACGAGACCAGATAGTTCAAAGAATCGCGTCCGTAAAGAATTTGGGTCCTCATTTACATTTGCCAAATTAGCCTCTGATCCTGCACGTTTTTATGAAATAGTGGGAATAGAAAGTGAGACGTTTAAAGGGCTTTATTTGCAGGTAAGTGAAGCAGAAGCATGGAAGACCCGAGTTAATCAATTGTCTAATCTCAGGGCTGAGCTTGATATGTTCCTTGCCGCTTTTTTGTTGGCTAAGTATGATAAAAATACAGTGGCGAAAATGATGGATTTAAATCAGGGTGAAATACGTTTTTTAAATCTTCATTGTATGGCTTATGTGCAGCTCCATTTACCTGGGCAATATAAAATTCCCATAGCGACATTGTCGCCTCACGTTGTAGTTAGTCATTTTTTTTCTCGCGCTGCACCAGTTCCTGTTGAATCAGAAGAAGATTGTGGCATGGAATTACTCAGCCCTAAGATTACTGCATGAGCAGCATATTATTGCGTAACGATATTGAAAAAAAGTTATTAGAATACCAGGATCCGTATTTGCAGCAAGATTTGCTTACGTTAAAAGCTATAAAGAATATTGATATCCAAGATGATTTATTGACGATTGATATTACGCTAAATTATCCCAATCTGGGTGCGCAAGTAGAGATGATTTCTGCATTAAAAACCCTATTGGGAACGGTGACAGATACAGAAATAAAAATAAATGTTACCCATAAAATAACTGGACATGTTGGTCAACGTGGTCTCAAGGCGTTAGCTAATATCAAAAATATTCTTGCGGTTGCCTCTGGGAAAGGCGGTGTGGGAAAATCAACGACTGCAGTGAATCTTGCTTTGGCTTTAGCAAAAGAAGGTGCGCGTGTTGGTATTTTAGATGCTGATATTTATGGCCCCAGCCAGCCATTAATGCTGGGTGTGACAACCCCGCTTGAGCGTAATGAAGATAAGATTTTACGACCTATTGTGAGGCACGGCATTCAATCCATGTCTATTGGTTATTTGATAGATGAAAAAGCGCCTATGGTATGGCGTGGGCCTATGGTGAGTATGGCGTTACAGCAGTTATTGAATGATACCCAATGGGATAATTTAGATTATCTGATAATTGATCTGCCACCCGGTACCGGTGACATACAATTGACTTTGGCGCAGAAAATTCCTGTGAGTGCAGCGCTGATTGTTACAACGCCACAAGATTTAGCGCTGATGGACGCCCGCCGAGCTTATGAAATGTTTCAAAAAGTCAATGTGCCTGTTTTGGGTATCGTTGAAAATATGAGTGTGCATGTGTGTTCGCAGTGTGGTAATGAGGAACATATTTTTGGTGAGGGAGGCGGTGAGCGATTAGCGAAGGAGTACGGCTTAGATTTATTAGGTTCGTTACCTTTAGACATTAAAATTCGCGAAGAAACTGATGGCGGCACACCTACAGTTGCAAGTCACCCTGACAGCAAAAATGCAAAAATTTATCGTGATTTAGCGCGACGTGTTGCTGCAAAACTTTCTTTGCAAGCTACAGACTATTCGCATAAATTCCCCACCATTGTGATTAAAAATGATTAAACGTAAAGGAAAAAAACATGTCAATTAAAGCTGATAAGTGGATACGTCGCATGTCAAAAGAGTTCAATATGATTGAACCATTTGAATCATCGCAAGTCCGAGAAAACAACACGGGAAAAATTATATCTCATGGTACATCTAGTTATGGATATGATGTGCGTTGCGCAAATGAATTTAAGATATTTACGAATATTAATTCATCCATCGTTGATCCAAAAAATTTTACAGATACTAATTTCGTAGATTTAGTCTCAGATATTTGCATTATTCCACCTAACTCTTTCGCTCTAGCCCGTAGTGTTGAGTATTTTCGTATACCACGAAATGTGTTGGTGATTTGTTTGGGTAAATCGACCTATGCGCGTTGCGGTATTATTGTTAATGTCACGCCGTTAGAGCCAGAATGGGAAGGTCATATTACCTTGGAATTTTCTAACACCACGCCTTTGCCTGCCAAAATCTATGCTAATGAAGGTGTAGCACAAATTTTATTTTTAGAATCGGATGAAGAGTGTGAAACATCCTATAAAGATCGTTTGGGTAAATATCAGGGACAAAGAGGTGTGACGCTTCCGATAGGATAGGCGTAAAAAAAGCGCCGAAGCGCTTTAGTTTAATATGTCGCTAATCAATCATCGTCCGCATCACCCATTACATCATTCTGTAAAGGCGTGCCACGGCTACCATTGACGTTTTCTCGCAATTCTTTACCCGGCTTGAAGTGAGCAGCATATTTAGGCTGTGTCACTAGTTTTTCACCGGTTTTAGGGTTATGTGCTTTGCGAGGTGGTCTATAGTGCAAAGAAAAGCTGCCAAAGCCGCGGATTTCAATCCTGCCGCCGTTGCTAAGCTTCTCGCTTAATTGCTCTATGATGCTGTTAATGCTGAGAGCGACGTCTTTCTCAGGTAAGTGAGAAAGCTGTTGACTAATTTCTGCAATGAGCTGTGATTTAATTAGCATTGGTATTCAGCAGTAACGCTGCCTCCGTAATTAGAATGAGAGAAACAACTGCTTGTATTAATTAATATATTATATCTTTTCCTAAAAATCTAGCGTAAGAAGGGTTTATAGTGATTTAATATGTCTTTGGCTATGAGTTAAAAGCGATTTTGACCATAGTGGCAGTATTTTATTCGATTCTAAAGGTAAATGATGCGCGACTTATCGGTCTTGATCCTAGCTTTTTTACTCGTCATGATGCCTTCGTTGGCAGCTGCTGTTAGAGTAAATTCTATTTATAAGGCAGAAATTCCTGTTGCCTCTCAATCTGCCCAGGATAAAGCAGCCGCGATTCCTGAGGGTTTAGGGCAAGTTTTAATTAAAGTTAGCGGTAATCAACAAATCTTGGAAAATAGTCCCAGCTTACAAGCCTCGTTGACTCATGCAGATTCTACAGTGCAAACTTTTAGCTATACTGCGCTAAAAGATGTTTCTAAAAGCACCCCTTATCTTTTAACTCTTCAATATGATGCAGCAGCTGTCAATAAAATGCTAAATGACGCTGGCTCTCCCATCTGGGGTCAAAATCGACCCTTGATTCTAGCCTGGATAGTCTATGAAACACCGCGCATTCCTGCCGATTTCGTCGACGGCTCCAATCCTAGCGAAGTGCAAATCTTAATGAAGAAAAATGCTAGAGCACGCGGTTTAGCGGTTATATTACCGCTCATGGACGTTACAGAGTTAACTCAGGTTTCGGTCGATGATGTCTTGAAAAAAAAGGTGAACAACCTTCAGCAGGCAGCACTGCGTTATGCGAGCAATGCTTTGTTAATCGGCCATATTACTCAAAAGAATGCTGAGTTTATCAGCGACTGGACGTTAGTGGTTGATAATGATCAGCAAAACTGGACGATTACCGGAAATAATTTAGCAGAAGTCATCGTTGGAGCGACTAACAATGTAGCGGATGCATTAGCGACACGTTATGCGGTATCGGTGGCTAACGATGTTCAATCACAGATAACATTAAAAATAAAAGCCGTTAAACAACAAGCGGATTTAATGCATCTTATGAAATACCTGCAACATTTAACTTCGGTCGCAGATGTTCAGCTAACAAGCGTAGTGGCCGATGAAATCACGGTAGATGTGAGTTTGCGGAGCAGCAAAAAAGCTTTTATTCAAGCAACTGGACTCGGAAAAAATCTCATCTCCCTTCCCAGCACAAGTGATCAAGATGATGTGTTGTTTTATAAGTGGGCTCCTTAAGAAAGGTTTTTGAAATGGAAAAAAATCAGTTACTTGTTATTATTGGCTTAGCACTTGCAAGTGCCTTGCTTTATTTGTTATCGCCGATTCTCACCCCTTTTTTGGTGGGTATTTTGTTAGCTTATTTATCGGATCCTCTTGTGAAAAAACTCATGAAAATGGGTTTATCGCGTACGATTGGCGTCTGCATTGTTTTTTTATTCTTATTTATTATTGTTTTCTTGCTGGCTCTGTTGTTGATTCCACTCATTGAAGTGCAAGTCCAAACTTTAGTAAATATGATTCCAACAGTAGTAGAATGGCTGCAAGATTCCATTATTCCTGTGATGAAGGAGTATTTTGGTTTTAATGAAGCTTTAATCAATGTCGCTAGTTTAAAAGCTATTTTAGCCGGTAATTGGGCTAAGGCGGGCAGCACCGCAGACTGGCTGGTGACAACAGCTCTGCATTCTGGCCTGACAATATTAGAGTGGGCATTCAATTTAATTTTGATTCCTGTAGTGACATTTTATTTGCTCTGCGACTGGACTAAATTTGTGAAAGGTATACAGAATTTATTGCCACGAAACATTGAGCCTACTGCGATGAAATTATTATCTGAATGTGATGAAGTCCTGAGTGCTTTTTTTCGCGGTCAATTGCTTGTTATGTTAGCCTTAAGTGTAATGTATTCGATAAGCTTAACGTTAATAGGTTTACAAATAAGCCTCATCATTGGAATTATAGCGGGTCTTGCGAGTATAGTGCCGTATCTGGGATTCATAGTAGGTGTGTCAATAGCGACAGTTGCCGCTTTAATACAATTCCACAGTTTTTCTTCAGTGTTATTGGTTTGGGCGATATTTGTTATTATTCATGCTATAGAAAATATGTTTTTAACCCCTACTTTAGTAGGCACTAAAATAGGCTTACATCCTGTTGCAGTTATTTTTGCAATTTTAGCAGGTGGGTGCTTGTTTGGATTTTTTGGTGTTCTAGTAGCATTGCCAGTAGCAGCAGTTATCATGGTATTTTTACGTCATCTACATCGTAAGTACCGTAAGAGTGAGTTGTATAAATCCGAATAAATATGGACTGCAAATGATTAATCAGTTAACACTGGGTGTGGGATTAAAAGATGAAGCGACATTTGCGAATTACTACCCAGGTAAAAATGGCACGCTTATTCAAGAATTAAAAAAAGCCGCAGAAGGTGTGGGAGAGCGGGTTATTTATTTTTGTGGTTCAGGGGGGCAGGGATGTACCCATTTGCTGCAAGCCTCTTGTCATGAAGCTAATCGCAATAGATTAACCGCAGTGTACATCCCCTTAGGGAGTTTAATCGAATATTCCCCTGCTATTTTTGACGGTCTAGAGTCACTGATGCTAGTGTGTGTGGATGACTTGCATTTGATCGCTAATAGACCCGCATGGGAAGAAGCTTTTTTTCATGTGTATAATCGCATACACGATGCAGGTGGTCGCTTAATAGTGACTGCTAATGTGATGCCTAAATCATTAGGCGTAGCCCTTCCTGATGTGGTTTCGAGGTTATCATCAGGTATTGTTTATCAACTACAAGCTTTAACAGATCAAGAAAAGCTTTCAGTTTTAATCATGCGTGCAGATCGTAGAGGAATGACATTATCCGAGGAGGTGGGTAAGTTTATTTTAAACCATTGCCCTCGCCATATGTCTACGCTCTTTGCCGCACTAGAAGCACTAGATAAGGCTTCTCTTGCTGCGCAACGCAAGTTGACTATACCCTTTGTGAAATCTGTTTTAGAAATTTAAAAAAAAGGAATTCGCATGTCTGTCATAAAAGAAATTAGAGCATTAGAAATTTTAGATTCCCGTGGTAATCCAACAGTTGAAGCAGAAGTTATTTTAGAAAATGGAAAAAAAGGTCGTGCGGCGGTTCCCTCAGGTGCCTCAACGGGTTCACGTGAAGCGATGGAATTGCGCGATCAAGTTGCAAATCGTTATCAAGGCAAAGGTGTTTTACACGCAGTGAATGCCATTAACGGAGAAATTGCTAGTGCTCTAAAAGGAAAAGAAGTTAATCAGCAAAAAGAAATTGATGCAATTTTAATTAATTTAGATGGCACAAAAAATAAAGAACGTTTAGGTGCAAATGCATTATTAGCCGTTTCATTAGCAGTGGCTAAAGCTGCTGCAAATGATAGCAATCAAGATTTGTATCAGTATCTTGGTGGTAAAGGTCCCTTCACTTTACCTGTGCCCATGATGAATATTATTAATGGTGGTGCACACGCAGATAACAATATTGATATCCAAGAATTCATGATTATACCCGTAGGCGCGCCTACGTTTAAAGAAGCGTTGCGTTATGGTGTTGAAGTGTTTCATCACTTAAAACAAGTATTAAAAGACCAAGGCTTAAATACTAGCGTAGGGGATGAGGGTGGTTTTGCACCGAATTTAGCGAGTCACGAAGCCGCTTTAGATTGTATTTTAAAAGCTATTACGCTAGCAGGATTTCAACCGGGTAAAGATATTTTTTTAGGGTTAGATGTGGCGAGTACAGAATTCTATCGTCACGGAAAATATTATCTAAGTGCTGAGGATCAAATTTTTTCAGCAGAAGAATTTGTGGATTATCTTGAAAGATTAGTCTCACGTTATCCTATTATCAGCATTGAAGATGGTATGGCTGAAAATGATTGGCATGGTTGGAGATTACTGACAGATCGTTTAGGTAAAATTGTTCAGTTAGTGGGTGATGATTTATTTGTAACAAATACAGAAATATTACAAGAAGGGATAGATAAAAAAATCGCTAATGCTATTTTAATTAAACCTAATCAAATTGGCACGCTTACCGAAACATTAGCCGCTATCGCGATGGCAAAGAAAGCACATTATAACACTATCATCTCTCATCGATCTGGCGAAACGGAAGATACAACGATTGCAGATTTAGCGGTGGGAACGAATGCGGGTCAAATCAAAACAGGATCGTTATGTCGATCGGATCGAGTCGCTAAATATAATCAATTGTTAAGGATAGCGGTGACATTAGGTGACAATGCGCGTTATGCTGGTAATACAGTGTTTTCACAATTCACAAGCTATGCTTTAGCTGAGATTTGAACAGATGCTATTTGCGCGCATTAAAATACTTCCCATCATTTTAATTTTAGCACTGGGTTTTATTCAATACCATTTATGGTTTGAGCCCAGTGGAATTATCGATATGCTGCGTGCTAAAAAACAGTTAGCATTACAGTTAAAGAATAATGAAAAATTAAAACAACGTAATAATAAATTAATCCGTCAAGTGCAATATTTACAAACTCATAATGAAGCTGTTGAATCTAGAGCTCGCGGTGAATTTGGCATGATTAAAAAGGACGAAACGTTTTATCAGATTTTAAAAACTGATTGAAGTCAGTAAACTTATTTTGTGCTGCTCTTAAGAGTAGTGATAAAAACCCGAGTAAATAAGCAAAAAAGGTAACTTATGAAAATATTATTAAGTAATGATGACGGCTTTCTCGCACCCGGATTAAGTATGTTAGCAAAGGTATTAAAAGAAATTGCTGAGATCACAGTGGTTGCACCTGATCGTAATCGTAGTGGTGCTAGTAACTCCTTAACATTAGATAATCCTTTGCGAGTAATGACTGCAGAAAATGGATTTTTTGCTGTGAATGGTACGCCAACTGACTGTGTGCATTTAGCGGTGACAGGGCTGCTCACTGAAATGCCTGATATGGTTGTCTCTGGTATTAATGAAGGATCTAATCTAAGCGACGATGTATTATATTCAGGAACCGTTGCTGCTGCCACTGAAGGACGTTTTTTAGGTTTGCCTTCTATTGCAATTTCTCTAGCAGGGCCTAAATGTCAGCACTATGATACGGCAGCCCACGTTGCAAAACTATTGGTGCAACGTTTAATGAAGGATAGGCCACCCTCTGACACCATATTGAATGTAAACGTTCCTGATTTACCTCTTTCACAAATTCGTGGATTCCAAGTCACCCGTCTGGGTACGCGTCATATAGCAGAACCTACTATCAAAGCAGCAGATCCACGTGGCAGAAAAATCTATTGGGTGGGCATGCCAGGGCCAGAGCAAGATGCGGGCCCTGGTACGGATTTTCATGCGGTTAGTTCAGGATTTGTTTCTATTACTCCTTTGCATTTGGACTTAACGCATTATAAAGTTTTCGAACAATTGGCTGGATGGGTTAATCAGCTGGAATTAGCATAATTTGTTTATGATACGCATTGTCGTTTTGATTTTAGCGATGAGTCTTCTGTTGGGATGCTCAGACAGCAGGCGTACTTATGCGCCTGTTACCAGTGCTGTATTTGAAAAAATGCCCCGCAGTGGCTTGCACCGCGTAGTCAAAGGTGAAACGATTTATTCCATAGCCTGGCGCTATGGTTTGGACTATCGAGATGTATCTAGACGCAATAATATTAGCCCTCCCTATACGGTAAAAGTGGGAGATTTAATTTATCTACACGGCCCTTCACGACATAATCTTCTGCTGAATTCTATTGCTCAGGCTCGCAGCAATGCAAACTTGAACTCCAAAGTAGTCTATAAGCTATCAAAATCCACCCCTATGGCTGAGCATGAGCCTAATCAATTTATCCATTATTGGCGGTGGCCAGCACGAGGTCGGATGATAGGAGCGTTTTCTGATTATAATAAAGGGATCAACATTGTAGGAAAATTGGGCGATCCAATTTATTCTGCAGCTGCAGGGAGGGTCGTTTACTCAGGGTCTGGATTACGAAGTTATGGTAATTTAATAATCATAAAGCATAATAGCGACTTTTTAACAGCCTATGCGCACGCCAGCAAGGTGTACGTTAGAGAAGGAGACTGGGTGAAAATAGGACAGAAAGTTGCAGATATGGGTAGTTCTGGTTCTAGGCGAGTAATGTTACATTTTGAACTACGCAGAGATGGTCAGCCTGTGAATCCTTTGGTGTATTTATCCAACCAGCTGTATAATTAAGAGTAGAGCCTAAACAACAGACCCTCTCATTTTCTAAAATGAGCTGGGGCAAGGGGTTCCTGTATGCCAAGGAAAAGTAAACCTAAAAATACCAAAGCAGACACAGTGACAGACGACTTAAACGTCCAGGATGATCTGTCTGAGCTAGCTAAAATCGCTGAAACTGAAGACTTGGTAGCAGATGCTGCTGCAGAAGTTCAACCAGTCAGCAAAGTGACTGCTGCTGTCTCCAGAAAAGCGGGTGACCCCACACAAATGTATTTGGGGGAAATCGGTTACTCACCCTTACTCACCGCTGAAGAAGAAGTATATTATTCCCGCCTCGTGCAAAAAGGTGATAAAGCAGCACGCACTAAAATGGTAGAAAGTAATTTGCGTTTAGTGGTTAAAATTGCCCGCCATTATTATAATCGTGGCTTAGAATTTTTAGATCTTATTGAAGAAGGGAACTTGGGATTATTGCGAGCCGTTGAAAAATTTGATCCTGAGCGTGGTTTTCGTTTTTCAACTTATGCCACTTGGTGGATCAGACAAACCATAGAGCGAGCTATCATGAATCAAACTCGCACTATTCGATTACCTATTCATGTTCTTCGTGAATTAAATAGTTATTTATCTGCTGCTCGCGAAATAATGAAAACAAAAAATCATGAAGCGACTTATCAAGAGATCGCCGATGTCATGCATAAACCTGTCTCTGATATACAAGAGATGATGGAATTGAATGAGCATATGATCTCACTGGATTCCGTGATTGGGGGTGAGGATGGTAATGGAAGGCCATTACTAGAAGCAGTCCCT
>DHXK01000102.1:0-2891 GCA_002413665.1 Legionellales bacterium UBA5158
TCGTGGGCTCGGAGATGTGTATAAGAGACAGGTGCAGCTCACCAAATTGTCCATCATTCGTTAACCAGACGTTCAATACTTCGTGATCCTTACCTTTAGACGACTTCGGCAATTGCTCAAACACCTTCAAGCTATAATAATATTGACCTGGTTTCACATGTGAATGGCTATATTCTGGAAAAGTAGATAATAAAGTTTTTTCTGTAAAAAACCACGAGTAACCTGATTCATCACCAACAGGAAGATAAAATTTATCTGCCCTAGAAAAACAAACTTTTAAGGACACTTTAGATTTGTTTGTATTAGGCCAGTTTAGGTAAAACTTAAAGACATCTAATTTAGATAAAGAATTTTTAATAATCACATTATTAATGCGATAGGATAGATTACTTATTTTATAAAGATCTATAAAACGATCAAATTGATCTTTATTAAAATGATAATTTATTTTTTTTTGAAACTTGCATTCTTCGGAGCCTTCTTTGATATTTTGATACAATACTTTTCTAACTTTAATGACGGAAGTGAATTCATCCGACAACTGATAAATATCATCTTTACTCCATAAAGCATTTTTATTTTGCGGGCCAGGAAGATCATACTCAACTATCATCAGTTGACTAAGAGAAAGCTTTAAAGTTAAAAAATGGTGATTGTCTATAAATTTCAAGAGATGGGTTTCTGTTTTGTTTTCAGCATCTATTATTTTTTCAGCAATAATAGTTACAATACGATTACCAGATTTATGAGGCCAATCTACATATAATTCAATGGTTTCACACCGAGTTTTATTTATAATTTCTGGTAAGGCTATTATTCGCTGCAGAGCCTCTTTAGGTAATAATTTTTTTTTAGAAACTTCTTTGCTTAATTCAATCAGTGCAGTCTTAAATTCCATATAGCTTAAAATCAAGCGTGATCCAACGGATATTTTTTGAGTTCCTGAATCAGGTTGCAATTTTTTAAAAAATTTTGAGGAATTATCATTATAATTACGACGATTAGCTAGCATAATAATTTTCCTCACAAAAGAACAAACTAAAAAGAGAGTGTTATTTTAGATTCATACTTGTCATCTTTAAACTTAAATCATCTTCATCACTATTTTTCTTTTTAGAGGGTAACGCAGTAATCCATTTAGGGTAATGACTTTCTATTACTTCTAAGATTTTATAAGTTAAATTATTTTTGATTCGGGCGAGAGATGGTGCTTTTAATTTAAGCCAATCTCGCATTATTTTTGCTTCTAATAAGATTAAATCATCAATTTTAAATTTAGTATCTTTACCTTCTTTATCTTCAACTCCACGATAATAATAAGGATATGGCATTCGCTTTCGGTGATTCGATTCAAGCGCTCTTGCTGTCGCAACCGCGCCTTCAGGCACCATAGGCATAGTATATTTTATCGCGACCTTGCTACTATCTTTTCCAGTAAATGCTTGTGTGAAATTCCATTCTTTGTCTTCTAGAATTAAATCTAACAACATTTGATTGACTACATGCATAGCTGGGTTACGAGTAGCTTCACAACCCAATAATAAATAGGTCACTGATTGCAGTTTATGTAAAATAAGTGAATGATTATTTTTTGGAAGAACTAAATCAGGGATAGAACCATTAAATATCGTGCGTATCCATTCAGCAATATTAGCGTGTGTTACTTCTGCATTAATACTTTCAAAGTAATTGCTGATATGTGTAATAATATCTGATACTTTTGCATAGCTTCCTAAACTATCTACCATATCCTTACGGCCTAAACTTGTACTTAAAATCTCTTGCGTCTCAATGACGTCAGAGCTATCAGTCAGCTTATCTGTCAGCCGCCAAGCACGAGCAACTTTATTACCCGTAAATAAACTATTCGCTAAATTCTTAGTTTGCCGCTTTTGCGAACGATTAGATAATCTTAAATTACTATAAAATTGATAGGGATTATTGCTGACAAAAAGATGGTTGTTTCCTAAAGTAGGTCTGGAGAAATAATTCACGACATTATTTAATTTTATATTTAATGTATAAGAAAAATTATCGAGAATTTCATTACATAAACTATGTATGTTAAATGAAAAATATTCTTTAAAAGCTAACATGGCAGGTACTAATATTTTTTTTTGTCTTTGCTTTGTGCTCATCATCACAATTAAATCTTCAATATATACTCTTCTACATTCATTTTTATTGGCCTCGAGTTCAATACATTTTATTAAAGTAGTGTGGACATTACTGCTGATAGGATATATTTTTAATAATTCTTTAATTGTTTCCACTATATTTATATAATCTGTTTTATATTTTGATAAATGTTCAATCGCTTCTTGGCTGCCTTTTAAATGTTCACGCGCATGAAATCTTAACATTTTTGAAATATGAAATATATGTTCCTTAGCTAATTCAAATAGAATATTTTTTATATTTTCTCTAGAATTAATTTGTTCGTCTATCTCGTAATGCGACTTCAATATGCTTTCTAAATGACCACGAATCATCTCAACAAATGTTTTAATTTCAACAGGTTTCTCAGCTTCAACAACAAATTTTACTGACCTTAACCATCTAACAAATATTTCTATATTCTTAGGAATGACAACAGCAATTATAGTATTAAACTCTTTTATAATTTCAACTTTGGCTGCATTAAATTGCTGTGATAAAGAATTTTTTTTGCCCGTCAAAGTGATAAATCGTTCAGCTTTTGATAATGCATCATTAAGCGCTTCTAGCAATGAATCATTAACAAGATTTTGTAGTTGGTTTGTTGCACTATTGTTCTCTGCTGTGGCCTTAAGCAAACTTCGCTTGATGGGATAATAAATTTCGTTAACGGGTTGGGAATACAACAACTTAATTCCTGCTGCATGAGCTATGAAGGATAATAATTTATCATC
>DHXK01000102.1:2942-3795 GCA_002413665.1 Legionellales bacterium UBA5158
GGATAATAATTTATCATCAGCTAAGGTAGAAGTTTTTTTCGTATCTTGAATTTGCTGTGATTGCTTTTCTTTCCATCTAGCATCAATATCATATCTTTCAATAGCATCATCAATTTCATCTTCATCAGAAGAGTCATCGTGATCGGTATTAAAACGTTCAATTAAAGAATTTGATTCAAACGAAGACTCTTGATCTGCTAAATTTTCTGTTTCTAACGGGTCTACTTTATATTCCGTCAAATCCTCAGCATCACATTTATCTGACAATTTTGCCGAGCTTTGCGCGCGACGTAACATTATCTGATCTCCATATCACATGATAAATATAACCTAGAAATAAATTATCATTGATTATAATATAGGAGCTCTGTTACATAAGCAATACTAGAAATATCACCTACTAGAGGCAAAAAATGTTCTTAAGAAAAAGAAAACTTCCTGAAATAAAAGTGATGCCGGCCCGAAAAAAGAAAAAAAAAGTTAGCCCGAAACTCCTTCAACAAGCCTTAGTGCCGGTGCTTCATCATTTAGCAACCTTTCTTCCTTTAAATGACTTTAATGTGGTTTCTCATTTAAATAATACCTTTAATCTTTTTAGTACGCAGAACAACACCTGGCGAAATATCTATCTGGTTCACTTTGGACCATTGTATTTTCACTCCAATTATAAAGATCAATATATCGCAGAACATTTACTTCGCGTAGCTTATGACAAAAATGCATTTCCTCTTGACTACAAAACTGACCTGCAAGCACTAAAAAATCATCTAACTAAATTACCATTTCAAGATTGGATGAATTTTTATTATGCTCATTTAGCAAAAGAAGAATTAATTGATGATAAGTCACCTGT
>DHXK01000102.1:3881-15241 GCA_002413665.1 Legionellales bacterium UBA5158
GTTGAATATAGCTTAGCTGCCGTAAAAGATCATGACTTGCGTGCGGTAAATTTTCTAATTAATTATTTTCAAGAAAATGTTGGTAGCTTAATCGACATAAAAAATAGTGACATTGAACAATTATTAAATCTATTACTTGCCAATAATGCAGATATAACGATAGCGAAAAAGATTTGTCATGTTTATTGCATCTTGTACATAAACTCAGAATTGGAAGAAATAGAAAAAAGAGTAACGTTAAAAAATACATCTATAGTAGAGTTTATGAGGATAATCAATCCAAGTGATACGGATATAAAAAGTTTTATCGATTTCTTTATTATCATTTTTAAAAGTTTACAATTGCTAAGCCCTACATTTATTCACTACCTCACAACCAATTCTAAAATCTCTCAAAGTACCAATATATCGAAACTCTTAGGTTCTTATTTATTACCATCCACATATTGCTCTGATGAATTAAAAAATATTTTGTTAGGTATAACTAAACATTTCAGAAACGAAGGCAATGTGATGTCTTCTTACCATTATGCTGAATCATTATATTTGCAACTGTACCCTTTATTCATACTATCTGTTAGCAGTTTTGAACTATTTAAAAACAATGATGCAATAATAGCTAAATTTCAAAACGCAAAAGATCATTATTTAGTAGCATTATATGGAAATGAAACCAAAGCAATAGAAGGTCTATTTAAACTCACTACAATGCAAGGCAGACTCGAACATGAAATTATTACAGAAAAAGAATTTGAAACGATACTAAAAACTGGGGCTCAAAAAGGACATAAAGAATCTATTTTAGCACTAGCGAATAAATACTGTATTCAAAAAGATTGGTATAAAGATTTGTATAAAGTATGGATTTTACAATTAGTAGCTTGTGATAATCATGCCAAACTAAAAAAAGTAATTAATCATTCTTTTCATCCTAAATCAAATGCTGTCATTCAGTGTGCGTTAACTTTAATCTACGCAATACGGGGTGACAAAATTAAATCTGAAAAAAATTTTGCAAATGTTAAATTATCAGATCCAACTTTATTTCAACGTTATCTATCAGCGGGCAAGAATTTTAGATTATGTACTTCACAGCATTTTCAAATTATTACGGATTTAGAATTTTTAGATTCTACTCCAATGGAAGTGATTGAAAATGATGAACCGCAAAGATTGAGACCATTTTAGTTTCATTTAAGGATATCGTATTTTAAAATGACTAGAGTACACAAAATTCAATCTGAATATAAAGTATTCTTAAGGTTACCTTAATGTTGCTAAAGCTAAAATAATTACTTCTATGGATATACACAGACAGGAGGTCATATGTCGTTGCCAAATGTTGAAGTTGTAACTGCATTATTTGAATCATATTTAAATATACGAAAATCGGGTTGGTCATTAAACGTTGAAGAACCCCTCAAGACACCTCTATCTTATAAGCCTGCGTCTAAAATGGGCGTTTGTGTAGACTGTGTTATCACAACTCAAAAAGCTACTAGCGCTAAAGTATGGACTGAACTAGCACATGACTTTATCGTTAAAGCACAAGCTGAATTAGTGAAAGCTAATGAAGCAAGAAATAGTTATTTATGGATGGGAAGATTTTTTGTAGATCGTCCTTTATTGCTAGAAACATTATGTGCAGCTATTTCTTATGTAAATTGCCAGCTACAATCTGATCAAGGCAATGAACAGTTACCTGCAGCTGATTTAGAGAGTTACAAAGAATTATTAGAGAAGTTAAATTATCTCAATGCCCACAATAAAACTGAAGATTCATATCATCAATATTTCTTTGATAATATAATTCTTGCACGTGACGCTGAAGCAGTGAGATTAGAAGAAAAAACATTTAATGATTATGAAAATAATGTTTTAAATAAAGCAAGGCTACACAATATCTGCAATAAAATTATTGCAGAAAAAGATAAACCAATAGACTTAACTATTGCTGCTTCATCACCTGCAGTTCAGGCACCTGTTGAAGAATCAAAGACAACTTCCACTGCAAAAATCACAGCAGCAACAGCATTAGTTTCACAAGGGAGTTCCAATTTACAAACAGCAGACCCTGTTAAACTACCTAGCATTTCACCCTTTAAGGGTTTAGATCTTTCACCGGTTTTAGCTCCATCTGACAAAATCAAAATTAAGCCCACTCCTAAAACTAAGAGAATACTCACTACACGTGCGAAGCAAAAAGCACTTGCTAAAAGTGTATTGTTAGAACCTGAAAGCCCACCACGTTTCTCTTTATAACATTACATTCTTTTAACTCTACCCTCCCTTTGATAAGGGAGGATAAAATGGGCTAAATAAACGTAATTTTAATAAAATTGATTTTTCAGAGTGCACGCTTGAGGTTAGTCAATGCGATCTATTGTCGATGATAAGATCTCAACTCCTCTTTATCCACTAAGACCCAATCGTTATAATACTTATGGATGGAATTCCCACTATCAGTCTTGCTACGATGAAAGCGATCTATCTCTTCTTCAAAAAATTGAAACGGAACACGCTAATCTCAGTGAAACAAATAAAGCAGAAAGTTATTTTGGTTTGGTAATAGAAAAAAAAATCTATGAAATGTGGACCTGTATTAAACCTTATTTAGGCCTACAGCTAGCTACCAAATCGTTTACTCTACCCACTCAAGAACCCAAAAATAGCCAGATTTATCCCCTTTGGCATTATGCTGATAATATGGCAAGAGAAATTGCAAACTGGCAAAGTGAAAGAACAAAAAATCAAAACAGCGATCTAATGAATGATCCTGTGATGCTAGCTTTTGAAGAATTAAAAAAATGGTATTTCTCAATACTTTCAACTAAAGAATGCACCCCTCAAGCAATGGATGATATTTCAAAACGACAAAGCTACATTAAAAATTTAATTCATAACATTCCTCACTTTGGTCCAGACCGACTACACTTACATGAACTTCACCAAAGCTTAGAAAAAGCAGAAAAAATTATTTTAAGCTGCATATCAAATAAAGATCTTCCTCAATTTTTAGTAGACACGATCATCACAAGTAAAGGCTTAGAAAATACAATAGGCACCTATCTACATTTTTTATTAATTAATGAAGAAGTTACAGATAATTTCTCACCCGATTATATTAATGGATCATCACGAAATTGTCATCAATCACCTATATGTAAACTTTATAATGAAGTTTCAAAAACATCCTCTGTCGCAATAAGAAACACTGCAGAGTTTAATAAATTTTATCATCTAGTTAAAATTGATGAAGAAGTCGATACTTTACAAGTTCAATTAAATTTAAAAAGTGAATTGTCTGCAAAAATTAAATTCGCTTCATTTATGACGGAAAACGATAAACATAATTATATAGAAGCAGTTGCGAGCCTAGAAGCACTCACAAATGTTAGGAGAATATTAGAACATTTTCAAAATATTTTACCTAGAATTGGGACTTACGTGTTTGCGCTGCATTATTTAGAAAAAGTCGATATACTCGCTGACAATTTTATAAAGCTGATTTCAAAGACAAAATTATTATTGAAAGATCTGTTACATACTGCAGATCATGGATTAAATATAATGTTATCTAATCCTGATACGATTTATATTAAAAATAATTATTTCGAAAAAAATCTCCGAGCACTGGAAACAAAAGTTGCAAAAGGTACAACGGTTAACGCTCAACTTGAAAAATATTGTAATCACGCTACCGAAAGCATGATCAAATATCAGCAGGCCATGAAAAAATTAGTACATAGTGTTAACTCAGGTGATGCCGCTCAAGAATTGGAAATGGCAATGAATGAACTATTTACTAAAATGAATAACCAAAATATCTTTTTACCTAGCATATTGAACTCATTACCCATCTTAATAAAAAATCCAAATAAGGAATTAATCCCTGCTATAACCCCAGACACTTTAAAATCAACTACTGAGTTACCCAAACTGCCCCCGGCAAATTCTGTTGTTTCGCGTGATATGAAATCACTAGGATTTTTTTCTCTTCCTCAAAGTACAGTGCAGTCAGAGATGCACCTTTTACAAAATATAGCAGACACGTCTCTACCTCAGCCTTTAGAGATTACACCTGACAATATAAATGTAGGAAACCCAACGAATAATATTTTATCTAACACTAACCAAAACGCTACTTTTGCCTTAGGCTTTGTCTTAGGTTCATTGGTTCTCCATTACGCACGCAAGCACCCTTTTTTCTCTCGTCGTAAATCACAGCCATTATCGTCGTCTGAAAAAGAGGACTTACATCGCACACCCACAAAAAAATAAGCATCAGATAAAAAATAGGAGCAGAAGAAACAAAATTAACTAAATCTGAAACTTAAAATGTATTAATGATTAAAGGAAATTTTTGGTAATATTTTATTTAGAAATTTAGGTAGGTACCAATTCCAAGTATTCATTAATTTCATAGTAGCGGGCACTAATACTGTACGAATAATAAATGCATCAACAAAGACTGCCACAGCAATTCCTAAGCCGAATGCTTTTACCATCAAAATATCTGCTGACATAAACGAAAAACAAATTAAAATAATAATGATGGCCGCACTAGAAATAATTCTACTGCTACACTCTATTCCAGAAATAATACTTTGAACATTATCTCCCGTTTTTTCATAAAATTCTTTAATACGGGTTAATAAAAATACTTCATAATCCATCGATATGCCAAATATCGCTGAGAAAATGATTATTAATAAATTAATATCTAACATTCCCTGAGGTTCAAAATTTAAAAGCTTATGAAGATACCCCATTTGAATAACCACAACTAAAACACCATAACTTGCACATAGGCTTAAAATTGTCGTTAAAATCGCTTTTATAGGCAGAAAAACTGAACGTAATAAAAATAACAAAACTAAATAAGTGAAAACAACTATCCATAAAAACGCATAAGGAAATATTTTAGAGATAGTTTTTAAAACATCGATTGTGTTGACAGAAGTGCCTGTCACTTCCAGCTTTAAATTATTACCTAGTTTAGTTGTTCGCAATTTATTAATAAGAATATTAGTTTCTTTAGAATTACTAGGGAACTTACTGACTATTGATATGACTGTTAAATCATCATGTGTTGTAATATCAAGTAACTTTTTTAAATCCTTGGGAAGATTTTTTTTAGGCATGGAATACAGCTTTTGATATTGTTTTTTTGACAGATGCGGATCAGTATTAACTATACTTGTAATCTGCTCAACCGAACCATCTTTTGCTAGACCCTCAGTAAAATCATAAAGGGTAGCAATATTTTTTGCATTTAATATACTTTTATCTGGTGTTTTAATAATAACTAAAATAGGAGCCAATCGGCTCTCGCCAAATTCTCTTTTGAAGCTATCAAAAACTTGCCGACTTTCCATCGTCTTCGGTAAAATACGAAAATCAGAAATCCCCAATTTTGCTTGCAAAAATGGATATCCCATAAATAGTAACAACAACAAGCTTGTCACGAAAAAAAACTTTGGTGTCTTCACTACATGAGTGGCTAGCCAATGCCAATATGAACGCCTTGACACTTTTACTTTATAACGATAAATAGAGAAAGCATTAATTCGATGACCTAAAACTGCCAAAATAGCGGGTAACAATATAATAGCGATAGCAACGGATACTGTCACTGCGGCTAAACCACCCACACCCACTGAAAATAAAATATTAATAGGGAAAAGTAATAGTGCACTTAAGCTAATAAAAACGGCTAATCCACTAAAAAAAACGGATTTTCCTGCGGTGGTGAGCGTAATCGCGATCGCTACACCCGTATTCTGACTACGAGCTAATTCTTCTCGATAGCGACTAATAATTAAGATTGCATAATCTAAACTTAAACATAAACCTAATAATAATGCGATATTAATTGTAAAAACAGAAAGGGTGAATACATGCCCTAAACCGTATAAGGCTACGAGTATACCTAAAGCACATACGCCACCTAAAACTACTGGCAAACTTGCTGCCACTACTGATCCAAAAATAACGAGCATGGTAATGGCTGCAACAGGCGTTGCAATATATTCTGCTTTATAAAGATCAATTTGTGTCTGAGTTTTTGTATCCTCTAAAAATATAGGCTCACCACCTATACGCATCTCTAGTAAGTCAGGTTTCTTAATACTGTTTTTTAACAAATTAAGTGTGTGAGAATCAACTTCTTGATTACTTTTAAAAAGTATCACGGCATACCCAGTATGCTTATCTTTAGAAATTTGCTTATTATTTATTTCAGGATAAATAACTTGGTGAGTGATAGGAAAATTATCCAAATCGGATAATGATTTTTTTATTTGTTGTTGAATAGATGGATTATTCAATAACAATTTATCGCTGTGGTACATAACGATAAAACGATTATAACTATATCCCAAGGTATCATTTAACATTTGATTTGTGCGAGCGCTCTCTGAGCTTGGGTCAGTAAATCCAATTGATTTAAAAGGATGCATGAGATTGGGTGCAAGAGACAAGGAACAAATCAACATTAATATCGAAGCTATAATAATGGGCCACCGCAACTTCTGTATGGCATTTCCTAAATTATAAAAAGTATCTACTCGCATAAACAGATTTTTCCCTTAGCTTTAAATAATGTGAGGAATAATTTTATAGGGAACTAATGCACAGTAGTCTTTCCAATAAGATCCATATTTTTTTGCACAACGTATGTCATCACGAAAAGCTCGTTCAAAAAGAAGCATCGTTAAGAAAATAACATAAAAATAAGGAGAAAAATTTGAAAACAGGGCTGGAACAGTCCAGAAAAAGGCAGCAGTAATCTCAGGTACATAATGAAAATGTCTAGCTATGCCCCACCATCCTGACACTAAAATTAGATTTGTCTTTTTATTACCTTGTTCAGTTTCATAATTTGCAATTATCACCTTGGGCTTTTTGCCCCAAATTTTGCAGTCTCCCTGAGTGGACCTAACGAGCTGTCTTTGTCTGTCTGCAAAATAATTTATAAAAATACTTATTGTTCCACCAGCAAGGATTAAACCTGCTACTAAAGTGCTTAAGGTAATGGGATGCAACACTAAATACATAGTAGCTGCAGTATATACACAAGGCACCCACACTAAGCATCCCCAGCAAATATAAAAACCCGCTCGATCATGCATCATATCTAGAGAGCACAGATAACCTGTCTCCCAAATATAAAATTTAGAAATATAAATCATTTGTAAGATGACAGAAATAATCATTGAATTACTAATGTACCCATAAAGCTGATATTGCTTTGCCATATAAGAAAGTATAATCACACCCCAACTCATCATGCCTAGTCTGCATGTAATAAATTTCTTTATATGTAAACCCAATATTTGCGGATAAAGTTCAGTTCCCCAGTAATAATCAAAAATAAAAGTACCTGTGATATTACTATCTGTTGATGAAGGCTTGAATCTTCCTTTCCAATAAAGTATTCCACAAAACAGCAAACTAAAAATATTAAGTGCACCTAGAATCGATCCTAAATTATCATAAATAATTGTGGGAGAAAAAAGATGAAAATAAAATGTTGTCGCACAAAATGTTAATATTGTGACAGTAAAAGCTAAGACACCATTCGATTTGTAAACTGGAATATTTCCATTCGGTGTTATCACTCCATAAAAAATCTTACCGGGTAAAAATTTCATGAATGCGAGTTGGAAAACAGCAAAAACAGTAATAATTAACCAAGCTAGAGGTGATCCTAAGATCACAGGTTGTGCTATTTTATAAAGAGTTGGTAGTATACCTGTTTGATAAAACATTGCTCCTAGCTCACTAAAAGAGCCAGATAATGCTGTATTGACATACCACATCACTATTGCAAAAGGGGGGCAAACTAAAATAAGTAATAATGGACAGATTGTTTTTCTAAGTGTTTGCCACATAGCGGTGCTCACAAATATTGAGTTTATTTTTGTATTTCGCCCACCATAAAACGATAAACAAAGTTTGATTCTTCATTTTCTAACTTGTTTTCTAGCTGCTCATCTCTACGGAAAATGTTTTTCAATGGTTCATTAATATGTCGCTTACTGATGAATTCTCTTATGCAAAAGCGGGCATTAGGCTTAGCGCCATTATGAATGCTTTGTAACAACTTATCAAAAACTTCTTGCGGCATGTATGAAGCAATATCTGACATAGAAAAACAATTAAATTTATCTGTTGCGTGATTATTAAGATAATCAATAATATTGCCTGTTTTATAATTCAAACGCTGGGTATTTTTGCGTATTTTTGTATACCCTTCAAACGTTAAGTAAGGAAAATAAGCCTCAGGTAGTGCTTTGCCCAAAAACATTAACTGTAATAACACACTTTTGCGTGCAAGATTATTCTGTAAATAAGATAGCATTTTTTGATAAATATATTTACCAGGCTGCTGATCATATTCTACAAATGAATTTAATCCAGGATCATTAAATATTAATTTAGAGAATTTCGGGTTGAGTAATAATTCAAACATCTTACGCCATGAAGGCGTATCCCACTCTTGAACTATAAATTCACGTTGTGACTTAAGATCTGTAAAAGTAAATAGTGTTTTATTTTTTTTGTGGCGGATAAGATTCAGAAATTTTGAACCAAAGTAAGTAAGACGCTCCACTCGGCCCTGATAAATGACACCACGCTCTATCATTTTTTTATTTTGTTCCCAATGCGCAGCTGCTACGGGAGATAAGTGAGATTTTAAATATTTAAAAATATCGTAACGATGGATGGTGGACTCTCCACCTAAAAAAGCTAAATACTTTTCAAAATCTAATTGTTCTATAGCAGCAATCTTTAATTCAAGAAGATAGTTTTGAATACGATTCATATCAACAGAAACAATTTCTGTGCAATCCGTCATAAGTAAATGTAACGCTCTATCACCACTGGCAGTCACACAAATAACAGAATCTCCAGGATTCACGCGCAAGGCCTGTTCTTCAACACTCCAATCTTCGTTACCTAGACTATAATTTAGATAATTATAAAAATCCATTTCACCAATCTTTTGAAGGTTAAACATCCATGCTAATATACTGTGATGTGAATTTGCAAGGACGCAATTAAAAGATGATGAAAATTAATAGGTTGAGTATTACAGAAGCCTTTCCTGTCTTCATTTCCTCTACCTGTAAAAATGCAACTAAACAGGATCTCAGTGATATTATTGAGGATCATAAAAATTTATTTCATGAATTATTATTAAAACATGGTGCTTTGGTTTTTCGTAACTTTGCGATCAATAACGCGACCGATTTTTCAGATATCATTGAGTCATTAGAGCTGGGTAACTTTGTTAATTATGTCGGTGGTGATAGTCCGCGTGATAAAGTAAAAGATAAAGTGTATACGTCTACTGAAGCTCCTGCGAATCTACACATACCATTACATCAAGAACTCTCCTTTATCAAAAATCATCCTAAGCATATCTATTTTTACTGTGAAGTAGAACCAGAAGTCGGTGGTGCAACGATAATTGGAGATGCAAGACGCGTACTTAAATCTATCCATCCTTCCGTCAAAGAACAGTTCCAACAAAAAGGTTTAACCTATGTTTCTCATTACTTTCATCAGAGCAAGCTGATGGAGCTTGTTAACCGTATTCAACGCTCACATAAGTCTTGGCCTGAGGTTTTTGAAACATATAGCAAGCAAGACGTAGAAAAAATGTGCCTTACAAATGAATTTGATTGGCAGTGGCTGAAGCATGACTGGCTGGAAATACAACAAACCCGACCTGCCACGCTATCTCATCCATCAACACAGGAAGACGTTTGGTTTAATCAGGCCCACCTTTATGACTTTAATCCTAAACTATTAGGGTGGAAAAGGTACCTTGCAGCCAAACTATTCTATATGCGTAAATCTATGCGTTTACATGAGATCATGTTTGCCGATAAAAGCCTGATACCACGTCAATCACTTTATCATGTGTTAGATGTATTAAATCAAAGTACTGTTTCATTTCCTTGGAAACGAGGGGATGTCATGGTGTTAGATAATATACTATCTATGCATGGGAGAGCGCCGTTTAGTGGAAAGCGACGCATTTTAACGGCTTTGACTGCTTAAAAACGATAGGCTAAACGCAAAAAACCAGAATAAAGAAAAGGCACAAAATCTTCAGCTGGATCTAATTCTGATTCGCCATAACCACCCGTGTAATTCACTCCTACCTCAGCTGCGAGGTGCTCAGTCAAATTATAGTTAAAGCCCACCCCAAAGGTAGGGCTTAACCTCCAGCGATCTGTGATCACGTCGTATCGATGCAACGCAGCAGCACCAGCGGAAGAATATGCTCTTACTTTAGTGTTAGGAATGATTAACATAAATTTAGCAACTAATGCAGCGCTTTCTGTTTTAGTTGTAAACGCAAGACGACCATCATGATTAAAAGCAAACAAACTCATACTATCAAAATTTACTTTTGCAGTGGGATAGCGGGTATAACTTCCTTCGAATGCAAAGACGGGAATAAGTTCATATCCTGCAAATACGCCCCATACAGCCCCCCCTTCTGTCACACTTGTGGGAGTAGACATACTCATTGCAACACTAGCTTTGTTTTCGGATGGTACTAATTGACCCCAAGTTGTTGAACCGTAGCCACCTGTAACACCCACATATAACGGATGAGAGAAATTATCCATAGGTTGGGATAGAGCTAGATTAGATATAAGGCTTGAAGTAAAAATAAGAAAAAATATTGGTAATTTTTTTTTATTGGTCATAAATACTCATCAACTTAGAAAGTAATAGAGTGGATTTCACCACTCTACTTTTCTTATTAACTATTTGTATAAGCGATTAATCAACATGCTCTTCCGGTTGAACTACACAAGCCACCGGTTGAATCAGTACCACCTATACGATAACAGTTCCAATCATTGACGCAATTTTGTATTGAAGTATCATGCTGGTATTCACACGCTTTTTGTATTGAACCAAACATGCTCACCATGCGTTGATATAAAAGACTCATGTCTTGGCACATTCCTGCAGGTAATCCGGAAGAAACACAATGACACTGTGCCACAGCTTTAAACGTAGGACAAAAATTTGGATCTGTAGTAGGAGTAGCTTGGCCACAAGCTAATACAGCTGTACTCGTCAGGAGTGTTTTAGGCATTGCATTGCCTGATAGTGAGAAACCAAATGCGCACAACAGACTAACTATTAAAATAGATTTTTTCATCTTCCTTGATCCTCATGAATAGCCTATAAGCAATCGATTGTATGTTATCTTTACTTCTCATAGCAAATAAAAATCATATGATTCTTGATACTATGACTTCTTTATTAGTGTTACAAACATTTTCTGATTATATTTTCATTAGTCACTGACCTCTGCTTTAGAA
>DHXK01000102.1:15309-16045 GCA_002413665.1 Legionellales bacterium UBA5158
CATCCATATAATCTGATAATAATTCAGCACGAGCCTCATTGTTTACTTTAATTTTAAAATATTATTTATATCAATAATTAAGATAAAATGTTTTTCAATGCGCTCGTCTGAAAATTCATCTTTAACAACTTCTTTTAGCTGAACGTTTTGTTCAGCTGATGAGAAAGTATAAGCAAATAACACTCTAGGATAATTATTACTAACAAAAGGATTAAGCTAGCTATCATCTGAGCCAGTGGAAGACTCTGACAATAATCTCTTAAACGTGATATATCCTTTTAATTAATTTTTTAAACTAACACTAAATCAGCGTATTCCTAGAAACATTTTCCATTTTTACTTCATGTTTAATTTCTTTTTTAACATAATTATCCGCATCTTCTTTTGCAACTTTTTCAAAAGCAATCTGTAAACTTTGGGTCTTGATTTCAGATTCAGATTCAGATGAAGCTAACTGCGAGTCAGATTTTTCAGGTAAATTTTTAAAAAATTTCTCAGCAGCAGTGACTGCTTCCTTATCTTTCATGTAGGATGTTGCACGTTCGAAGTAACTTTTTAATTCCATATGTGGAGGTAAAAAGCCTGTATTTCCTAAGAACTGTTTATTGTCAAAAGCATTTTTTAGTAAAAAATATTGTGATGGTGCAGTGAGATCTTTGATTTGTGTTTCGAAAGCTTGCTTTGTAAAAGGCATAAAAATTAGTTCGTGGTATAATATTAAGGCTGTCTCTTATAC
>DHXK01000102.1:16108-25657 GCA_002413665.1 Legionellales bacterium UBA5158
ATATTAAGGAGTGGCATTCTAACAAAGCCATTGCCTAGGAACCAAATTAAATTCTTGAAAACCTACATTTATTTTCCGAAATTTTTACAATTAGTGTATATTTAGACTCAATAATATCCTATTAAAGTCTAAAGCTATGGAAA
This sequence comes from Legionellales bacterium UBA5158, assembly GCA_002413665.1. Lineage (GTDB taxonomy): Bacteria > Pseudomonadota > Gammaproteobacteria > DSM-16500 > DSM-16500 > UBA5158. The sequence goes on from DHXK01000102.1 coordinate 16,252, forward strand.
AAATCGATATCATCATCATAGGCGCGGGGGCTGCCGGATTAATGTGCGCACTCGAAGCTGGGAAGCGTGGCCGTCAGGTGATCGTGCTTGAACAAGGAAATAAACCCGGCAAAAAAATTCTGATGTCGGGTGGTGGAAGATGTAATTTCACTAATTATCACATAGTCGCTGACAATTTTATTTCTCATAATCCTCATTTTTGTAAATCTGCTTTATCTCGATATACTCAATGGGACTTTATTGAATTGGTTAAAAAACACAATATTCCTTTTCATGAAAAAACCTTAGGGCAATTATTTTGTGATCATAAATCTAAAGATATTTTAGAAATGCTTTTAGCAGAGTGCCAACAAAATAATGTAGAAATCAGACTCAATACTCATGTTGAAAAAATAGAAAAATTAAATGATCACCATTTTAAAATCAAAAGCACTCGAGGTGATTTTCATTGCCAATCACTTGTTATTGCCACCGGAGGATTATCTATACCGACTATGGGTGCAAGTCCGTTTGGTTATAAAGTAGCAGAACAGTTTAACATTTCTGTTTGGCCCACACGTGCAGGCTTAGTACCTTTAACTTTACAATTGGAAGACAAAGAAAAACTTTCTACTCTCTCTGGTGTAGCAATTGATTGCTTGGTACGTAGCCAACACAATCAGTTTCGTGAAAACATTCTTTTTACACATCGCGGTCTAAGTGGGCCTGCGATTTTGCAAATATCTTCGTATTGGCATTTTGGTGAAAATATTTTTATTAATCTTCTTCCAGAAATAAATTTATTAGATGAGCTTATTTATCATCAACAACACTCTCCGGAAAAGCAGCTTAACACTGTATTATCAGACTATTTACCCAAGCGCGTCATAGAAATATTTTTAAATGCAGAATTTGCTGAGAAAAAAATACGTTCTATTTCACAAAGAGATATTGATGTTGTTTGTTCGTCGTTACAGAACTGGATTTTAAAACCAAATGGTACTGAAGGCTATCGGACTGCTGAGGTGACATTGGGCGGAGTAGATTGTGATAGTCTATCTTCTAAAACTATGGAAGCGCAAAATGTACCAGGATTATATTTTATAGGCGAGGTACTGGATGTTAGTGGATGGCTGGGCGGTTATAATTTTCAATGGGCTTGGTCTTCAGGCTGGGCTGCAGGACAAGTTATATAAACTATCACTTTCTTTTCTTCTTTAACGCTTTGCTCTTATACATTTCAGTATCTGCCGCAACAATTAATTCGAGTAATCGGTGCTTCATTCCTCCGACAATACCAAATGAGAAACTAAATTGTGAGCTAATATCTTTAGAATCACTTTTTATTTTTTCTTGAAATCGTGCAATGACATCAGGCATATCTTTTTCAGTTATATTTTGTATGATAAGTAAAAACTCATCGCCACCTACTCTAAATGCTAAATCTTCTCCGCGACAATATGATTGTAAAAGTTGAGCGGTTTTTATCAATAACTGATCTCCGACATGATGACCGTCTTTATCGTTGACGTCTTTTAAATTATCTACATCAATACCAATAACAATAATACAAGGCACATCTGCTATCCGCCTATATTCTGAAATGACAGGAGCCTGTTCACACATCTTTATTAATTTATCTAGTCGGGTTCGATTATATAATCCCGTCAGTGTGTCACTAGTTGCCAAAGATAAAGCCCGGTCATAACGCATTGCATTTGTTAAAGCAATCGCAGAAAAATCTGCAATTGTTTGCAAAGTTTTAAGCTCGTTATCCGTAAACTCATATGAATCTGGTGTATTAATTATTTCAATAACACCTAATACTTGCTCCCTAAATATAATCGGAACCGCAATAACAGAATGGGTTTTAAAACCAGAAAGTTTATCCACGATAGGCGAAAAAAATGGATCTGTAGCAGCGTTTTTTACGTATTGTGATTTACCTGTTTGTGCAACATGCCCTGCAATTCCTTCTCCTATTTTTAAACGTACCTGCTTAATTTCATTAGCATCTATACCTTTAGCAACTGCAAAGAATAATTCTTGGGTAATAGGGTCTATCCGCAATAAACTCCAATTGAGAGGCTGAAAATATAAATGAACTTGCTCCATGATAGCTTCTGTCACCTCGTTGATTTCTAGAGTGCTAGTAATCAATTTTGCTATTTTTGTATATAAATTCTGTAGTTCATCAGCTGATGAAGATTCCGGTCTGTTAGATTTCATATAAAATGAAACTCCTTATCATCTGCTCATAAAAAATATTAACCTTCAGTCTATTCTAACTCATATCGGTAAGCTCAGCATCGCCTAGGCCGCCTATAAAATTATACTTTGGCTTGATGTGTTCAATAAATACTCTAAAAACTTTAATTTTAAAACCACAACTAGCTTTTCATACCCAACTTCGCATAAGATTTAGGTTAACGACATAATATCTCTAGCAGGATACTTAGCATGGATGAAAAAATTGATTTAGATGCCAAAATAGCTATTCTCCTAAAACAAGTTTGTTTTTTAAGGCTGACCTCGGAAGAGATAGAAACATTAGCGGGTTTATTAAAAGAACAAAAATTTGCTGCCGGACAAACACTGGTGACGGAAGGCGAACTAGTTGATAGCATCTACCTCATTGTCAAAGGCACTGCGCAAGTGCAGCATATAAGCTTAAAAAATGGCGTAAGAACCACTCAGACTGTTGCAACACTTAATCCCGGTGAAGCCATAGGTTTAAATGAAACAGGATTTTACTCTCTTACTGGATTAAGAACAGCGACTGTCATTGCCGGCACCGATATGCTTGTATTACGTTTAAGTGTGGCTGCTTTTCACGGCTTTGCTCTTGCCTTTTCTCACGTTAATGAAGTCATGCGCAGCAATCAAGGACTTCAAGACTCTTCCGATGTTAATAATTCATAAATAAGGAAAGGTTCCCTTCAGTTGATTTACTTCCACTACTGTCCAGTTTTATTTAATTTTAACATTTGCTGATCACTACTCCAGCGTTGCAACCACTCTGGCAACTCAGGGGAGGGGTTTTGATAATCCATTAGTTTTATGACTTCAGCAGGTGCCACAGTATCACCAGCCTTATGTAATATTCTGGCTTGTACATAAGCAAGTGCAATAACTTCTTCTTTACGCATAAAAAACTGTTCTAAATAAAAATATTTATCATCCCAACCCATTACTTTAGTGATCACCGAAAATTTGTTAAAAACTTTTAAAGACTTTCTAAACTGAATGGTTTCTGCGGTCACTACAGGATAATAATCTTTACTGATTTTTTTATGTAACCCCGAGCGTATTAATAAATCCAAACGAGCAAGATCTAACAATGTTAAATATCTGCCATTGTTCATATGCAGCAATACATCTAAATCATTCGGTAATGTAGTAAAAGGTGTTTCACATGGCCCTAATAGTTCACAAGCCTTACGAAAAGGTGAACATATCAAAGTCCAAAGAAGTCTAAAAAAAAGATTCATAATAATATTTCACATTAGTTTGTATATTAAAGTGGATGACGTCTATAAAGCCTTAACTATTTCTCTTTCTCCCCTTCTGGACTAAGATATGCACACATTTTTTAAAAACATCACCTTAGTTTGTGAGAGAAAAAGTATAGATAACCTTATAGCATTTTTCTAAGATTCATGGTACAAATGAACCACTATACTGCATAGACTAGTACTTTTGCGTCATAATATTGAAAAATAAATAATCAACTTTTAATTTAAAGTAGCTAATGTCTATGCATGAAACAGCTTCTATACATTTTGATGAAAAAAACCAAATCATTATCTGCGAAGGTGATTGGACTTTAGCGCATTTACCTCAATTAAAAAATGCAATCGATAAATTAAAGAATATTAAATCAACCACTATTGCTATTGATGGCAGTCATATCCGTAAAATTGACAGCGCAGGTGCATGGTTATTGACACAATGTTTAAATAAAATTTCAACTACTGAAACAAAAGCCCAATTCAAAAACTTTTCAAAACCCCAAGAAAAATTATTATCCCTAGTCTCAGAATATAGCAAAGATACCATTAACGTTCCAGCCCCTAGGCATCTGTCCTTGCTTGAAAGAATTGGCAAAGCAACCATAGACTACGCTAAAGAATTTTATTTATTTTTAGAATTTGTTGGCAAAGTAGGAATAGAATTCTTATATATCTTGGTACATCCAAGTAAATTCCGGTGGCGAGCTTTCATGGCCATTATTGAATCATCGGGATTCCATGCGCTTATGATAATTGCATTATTATCGTGCATGATAGGTGTTGTAATGACTTATCAGATGGGGTTACAACTTAAAACCTATGGCGCAAATATTTTTATCGTCGACCTATTGGGATTAGCCATCCTAAGAGAATTTGCACCTTTACTAACAGCTATTATGGTGGCAGGCCGAACAGGTTCAGCATTCACAGCGCAACTAGGTACGATGAAAATTAACCAAGAAATCGATGCCCTCAATACCATGGGAGTCAGTCCTGCAGGTTTATTATTTTTGCCAAGAATAGCCGGGCTCACTGTTGCCCTACCACTATTAACCATGTGGTCAGATATATTCGGTATTGTGGGTGGCATGATAATGTCAAAAAATATGCTTGGCATTAGTTGGCAAGATTTCTTAAGTCGTTTTCACCATGTTGTTTCTTTAAAATCATTTGTGATAGGTATAGGTAAAGCCCCGGTATTTGCTTTGATCATTGCAACCATAGGTTGCTTTGAAGGCGACCAAGTGGGCGGCAGCGCAGACAGTATTGGGAAACAAACCACAAAAAGTGTGGTTTTATCGATATTCTTTATCATTATTGTTGATGCTATTTTCTCAATTATCTTTAGTAAGCTTCACATATGACGCAGCCCATCATTGAAGTTAAAGATATAAAAATTAACCTAGGCGGTAAATGGGTGCATGACGGTCTAAGCCTCACTGTTCTGCAAGGAGAAAACCTAGGGATAGTCGGTGGAAGTGGCTCAGGAAAAACCACATTATTACGTGAGATGTTATTGTTACAACGTCCAAATTCAGGTTCTATACGGGTTTTTGATCACGAACTCATGACTGCCAACGATACTACTCTTTTGAAGATACAGCGTCGCTGGGGAGTTTTGTTCCAACAAAATGCTTTATTTAGCTCGTTAACTGTTTTAGAAAATGTAGCTTTTCCTTTGCATGAACACACTACTCTTAACCTTGCGACTATCAATGAATTAGCGTTATTAAAAATTTTATTAGTCGGGTTACCTATTGATGCCGCTAGCAAATATCCTTCAGAACTCAGTGGGGGAATGCAAAAACGCGCAGGTTTAGCGCGTGCTATCGTACTCGATCCGGAATTACTTTTTCTTGATGAACCCACTTCGGGATTAGACCCAGAAGGTGCGGCAGGTTTTGATGAACTAGTGTTAAATTTACAAGAAACGTTGGAACTGACTATCGTAATGGTCACTCATGATCTTGATAGTTTATGGACGATAACTGATCGTGTAGCCTTCTTAGGAGAAGGGAAAGTGCTATGTGTAGATGCTATGACAGAATTAGTGAAGAATAAAAATCCTATGATAAAAGATTTTTTTAATGGGCCGCGGGGACGCGTCGTTCAAGACATCTATCAGCAAGAAGGTAAATAGCCCACATGGAAACCAAAGTAAATTATGCCCTCGTTGGCACATTTGTCATTTGTCTTGTTGCTGCCATTGTGCTTACCGTCATTTGGCTATCGGCGGGATTTTCTGCTCAAGATAATGCAATCTACAAAGTTTACATGACAGAGTCTGTCAGTGGACTTAATATTGATTCACCCGTGGAGTTTAACGGTGTAGGTGTAGGCTCGGTTGAGAGAATGGAAATTAGCGCTGACAATCCCAATCTGGTTATTTTACTGTTAAAAGTAAAAAGCAACACACCCGTGACAGAAGGCACTACAGCAACTTTAAACATCAAAGGTCTCACTGGAAATGCATTCATTAGCTTATTAGATAAAGGTAAAGATAGACGTCCTCTTGAAATTATAAAAGACGAATATTATCCTATTATCAGAACTTCGCCTTCCTTACTTTTCCGTTTAGATAATGCTGTGACTCAGTTAATTTCTGACATGCACAAAGTGAGTGGATCCATTCAAACTTTATTGGACCCTGCAAATCAACGTTCTATCCATCAAAGCCTTATTAATTTACAAAGTATTACCGATACGTTTGCAAAAAATAAAAATCAATTTAACCAAATTTTTAAAAACACATCACAAGCGACTCAACAATTTCCAAATCTAATTAACTCTAGCGCTCAAGTTATCTCTAACTTCGAAAATACTAGTACCAATATTTCAGATTTATCGAGCCAAATTAAACAAAATCCATCGTTATTAATACGTGGGCGAGCTCAACAAAAATTAGGGCCAGGAGAATATTAAAATGATAACCACTCTGCGTTTTGACAACTATTTAAAAAATATTTCATTTATATTGTCTATGCTTTTATTATCAAGTTGTTCTTTGTTCTCACCCGTCCAAACGGATGAGCATTTATATGTGTTAAACACCTTACCTCAAATCAACGCAAATAAAACACATCGTAATAAAGTGATAATGGTAGCACCAGTAGAAACCAGCTCGCTTTATAATACAACTGAAATGGCGTACACAACTCAAGCTTACCAAATAGCTTATTTTGCTAAAAACAAATGGGCTGAAACGCCTGCTAAAATGTTGCAATCTCTTATTTTTCAAACATTAGAAAAATCGCACTCATTTAAGTCTGTAGTCACTCCAATTTTTAAAGGGCGTTACGATTACGTATTGAATACTCAATTAATTGAGCTTAAACAAGACTTCTTAAAAAATCCCAGTGTCTCGAAATTAAGGTTACAAGCACAATTAACGGATGCTACATCAGGTCGGATTTTGCGTAGCAAAGCATTTTCTATTTTCGTACCAACTTTGCAAAACTCTCCATACGGTGGAGTAATTGCAGCAAATATTGCTGCAAAGCAAGCACTAGTACAGATCAGTGATTTCTGTAGCCGCTAGCGCTACCAAAGCAACTGCGCCCACTGCAGTTGCTTTTTGTTTCCACAACGACAGACTGTGTTGAAGTTTTAAAAAATGAAAAAAAAGAAGAGACCGTGCAGTTACGCTGAGGAATATTTTTTTCTTCATCTTTTTTCCTAATCCTTTCTAACAAAAATTTATAATCTTCTTGTATAAAGGCATGGAAATAACTTTTCTTTTTTTCTAAAAAATTCGGCATACATTTTCCTTCTTAATTAATGCCAGAATAAACCTTGCGCAATAACTATTATTGCAACAATCATCATTCCTACTAATGGCACTTTACCACCAATTACTCGGTAATCTGCTTTAATATTTTTATGGTAACGTCCAACCCAAACCATTAGTGCTGGTAAAAATATAATTAATATTGCTAAACAAATTCCTGCATAACTTAAGCCTACAATAAATGCACCAGGATAAAATAATGCAATTATCAAAGGGGGTATAAAAGTTACAAGATGTAAAAATACTTTTCCTTTTCCTGTTTTTTCAAGTTTAAAACCGTCCGCAAAAAAATCTACTACGCATAATGACACTCCTAAAAAAGAAGTCGCCACACAAACAGAAGTGAAAATACGTGTCAATGTTGTTATCCACGAACTTTTCAAATGAAATATTAATGCTTGAGTTAAAGCTAAAGTAGAATGATCCGTACCCACAAAGCTTAAGATTCCATGCTCACCTTCGAAAGGAATTCCTCCAAAAATTGCACCTACCCACAAAATATAACAAACTAAAGGAATAAGACTGCCTATTAAAATAACTTTTCTAAGTATTGCTACATCATTATTAAAATACACTCTCAGGCTAGGAATAATAGTTGCGAAACCATACGATGTCATCACAACTGTAATAGCAGGCACAAGATATTTTATTTCTCCATTGCTATAACGGCTAACATCAATATGAGGAACTATAAATAAAATTAAGAAAAAAAATGCGGATAACTTTATCAACATCAACCAACGATTCACATGATCTATAGAACGAAGTCCACTGTAAACAACAGCGCCGAGCAAGATAGTGAAAACAATATCATCTAATTGTACAGAAATATTGAAACCTAAAGCTTTTATCAATCCATGTAAAATATCAGAACCACCAGAGATGTACGCTGCTAACAAACAATAGAACAATAATAAATAACAAAACCATGCAACAAATTGTCCTGCTGTTCCTAAAGTTTTCTTTGCCATTAAAATTATATTGCTATTCATGGGTAACCACAAATTCACTTCTAATAATAAAAAAGCACAATAAGTCATTACCATCCAACTCGTAGTGAGCAAAAATAGGGATCCCCAAAAGCCTGCTTGTGCGGTCACGATTGGCAAAGCGAGCATTCCACCACCGATAGTGGTACCGACGATTAATAAAATTCCGCCTAACATTTTCGCTTTCATTTTTCACCCTTAGGTAATAGCTTACGTGTGACAAATCTAACCTTATTATTCAATTACATCAATGCTGTATCATAAATCAGTCTATTAAAATAATAATATTTCGCCTATAGCTAACGAAAAATTGAGATATTTTAGTACTTTTTTCCAGCTACCATACAATAGAAGTATAAGGGGATTCGATGCAGGATTAGCTGGAATAATCATAAATTACTCTAGTTAAAGTCTTACGTTAGTTATTCTTAACTGCGCGAAGATTACTCTAGATCTCATTTTTTTGAAAAAAAAAAGGGTGCTATGAATGATCAAGTAATAGAAGTAATGAAGATATTTTTGCCACATAACGCATTGATTATCTTATAAAAATCCATCCAACGCCACCCTAGATTGTACCCCAAATAATTAGCTTGCTATTTTTTGCGTAAACAGTGATCATAGCGCTGCTACGTGTGTAGTTAATCATTACCAATTATTTCCCCCCTTCCAGATTATCTGAATTTTAGGTGGGACACTGCCTGAAGTTACTCTAGGTTTACGTTGGCGATGATGTTTTTAACGCCAGCCATAAACCAGGTCTATCCTTCGCCTTTTGCGAACACCGAGCCTGTTTGGCTTGCATTCGCAATTTTTTGAGGAAAATTATCTATGTTGTTTAACGAAATGAATTTAAATCCACTGATTTTAAAAGCTATTACTGCTTGTGGATACGACACACCTACTCCAGTTCAAGCACGCTCAATACCTGAAGCTTTAAAAGGTAAGCACTTGGTAGTTACCGCACAAACCGGAACCGGCAAAACCGCTGCTTTTATTATTCCAGCCCTTGAACGTCTCACGCAAACAAAAAGCACAGGCAGAGCACGCATCTTAGTATTAACGCCTACACGTGAATTAGCTGCACAGGTAACTGACGCCGCAAAACGTTATGGTAAGTTCATGAAATTCAATATTAT
>DHXK01000110.1:0-9617 GCA_002413665.1 Legionellales bacterium UBA5158
GATTTGTGTAAATTAAGAAGTATTACTGCGAAGTTTGCTGCAACTCAAATGCAGGGTATTTTAGATTGGCTACCTGTGCGCATGTTAGCTTTCTTTTTTGCATTGGGAGGACATTTTACTGCGGTAATTCATCATTGGAAACGCGGTGTTTGGTCAGCGCCTGTGGCGAATGATGTTTTTCTAACAGATTGTGGTATTGCAGCATTGGATATACTCGAGCTGCAAGTCTTGCCGATAGATGGCTCAGCAGAGAAAGAAACTTTGGCATTATTGGATCGTACATTCATTATTTTGTTGGTGATATTAGCGATTGGTGTGTTGTTGATTTAATCAAACACGCGTAACCGTAAAATACGGTTACGCGGTTCCTTTTTTAAACTTTAAACTATAAATCGATTACTAGGGTTTCTTCTCTCACAATGTTTGTAAGCTGCGTAACCACCAACACAAGCACAACCTAGAATGGCTATACCAACCAATCCTCCTAGGATAATTCCTAATCCAATACCAAAAGCTCTGGCACCGATTTCGGCGTTATGACAACTGGAAGCTGTTTTGCTGAAACTACTTTCAAATTGTGACATGATGGAACCTGTTGTTAGGTTTTTCAAAGCGCTTTGTATGCACCATGTTTTGCCTGATGCTTTGAATTTATGTTGAAAATATCAACCGGTCGAAGTGTAGCAAGATTACACATATGAGACAATAATAAAAAAAAGATCAGCAAATACGCAGTGTCGAGTACTCGAAATACAAGCCTCAATTAAATTGCCTGATTAAAGAACATTGCGCCTTTTGGTTTGGCGCTGTTCTTGTTAAAATGGTGGATTAGCTATAATTAAAATTAAAGGAACTTTTTGCATGACTAAAGCCTGGGATGATGTTGACCCCATAGAAACTAAAGAATGGCTAGATGCCTTTGCCTCTCTGGTTAAGCATGAAGGTCCAGAACGCGCACGATTTATAATTGAAAAATTATTAGAAAAAGCCAACCAAAAAGGTGTTCAAGCCAGTGCAGCTGCGTTAAAGACTCAATACAGCAATACCATCTTAGTCGCAGACCAGCCTGAATACCCTGGCAATCTGGAGATGGAGCAACGTATTGAGGCGATCAATCGTTGGAATGCTGTTGCTATGGTTTTGCGAGCAAAAAGAGAAGTTGGGGGTGTGGGTGGTCATTTATCATCCTATGCATCCATTGCTACACTCTATGAAGTTGGTATGAATCATTTTTTTCGCGGCACAACTTCGGAAGGATGTGGTGATTTAATTTATTTTCAAGGTCATTCATCTGAAGGAAATTATGCAAGGGCCTTTTTAGAAGGTCGCTTATCCGAAAAACATTTAGTCAATTTCCGTCAAGAAGTCGACGGCCCTGGTGTTTCTTCTTACCCACATCCTTGGCTGATGCCGAACTTTTGGCAATTTGCGACCGTCTCTTTAGGTTTGGGAGCGCTCCAAGCAATTTATCAAGCACGCTTTCTAAAATATCTTGAAAACCGTAGTTTAATCGCTGCGAATGACAGAAAAGTATGGGTGTTTTGTGGTGATGGAGAAATGGATGAACCCGAATCTATTGCCGGGCTTCCAATGGCTGCTCGTGAGAAATTAGATAATATTATTTATGTCGTCAATTGTAATTTGCAACGTTTAGATGGATTGGTGCGTAGCAACGGTAAAATTGTGCAAGAATTAGAAGGTGTATTTAACGGCGCCGGATGGAATGTTATCAAAGTATTATGGGATAGCAATTGGGATGCATTATTTGCCAAAGATAAAAAAGGCCTTATTTTAAAGCGTTTAGGTGAATGCGTCGATGGCGATTTACAAAGTGCCTATGTGCGTGGTGGTGCATATACACGTGAATTTATTTCTGGTGAAAATGCTGAATTAAAAGAATTACTGGCAGACTTATCGGATGATGACTTAATGTTATTGCATCGCGGTGGTCATGATCCAATAAAAATTCATGCAGCCTATGATGTTGCTGTAAAACATAAAAATCAACCTACTGTTATTTTAGTGCAAAGTGTAAAAGGTTATGGTTTAGGAACAGCTGCAGCAGAAGGCAGGAACGTTGCGCACAATCATTTAGACATGACAGAAGCGGAAGCAAAAACATTTCGAGAACGTTTTAAATTACCATTAACCGATAAACAATTAACAGATTTTAGTTTTTATAAACCTGAAGAAAAAAGTCCTGAATTAAAATACTTACATGCACAACGAAAAAAGTTAGGTGGTTATTTACCTGCGCGTGAAAAGTTTTCTTCAAGTTTAACTGTTCCAGAATTATCTGCATTCGAACCTGTATTGAAAGGGACAGGCGAACGTACAGCTTCTACGACTATGATGTTAGGTCGTATTTTAAATGTGTTACTCAAAGATGAGCATATAGGTAAACGCGTAGTGCCTATTTTTTCTGATGAAGTACGCACATTCGGTTTAGAATCTTTATTTAGACAAATTGGAATTTATTCTTCTGTAGGTCAATTATATGTTTCAGAAGATAAAGAACAGTTAATGAATTATCACGAAATACAATCTGGGCAATTATTAGAAGAGGGCATTACAGAAGCTGGTTGTATGGCGTCATGGATTGCCGCTGCAACATCTTATTCAACGCATCATTTACCGATGATCCCTATTTTTACATATTATTCTATGTTTGGTTTTCAGCGTGTTGGCGATTTCATTTGGGCCGCTGCAGATATGCGAGCGCGTGGATTTTTAATCGGTGCAACAGCGGGTCGAACAACATTAGAAGGTGAGGGTTTACAACATCAAGACGGACAAAGTTTAATTACTGCTGCAGGTGTTCCAAATTGTCGTGCTTACGATCCAACATTTGGTTATGAAATGGCTGTGATTATGCAAGATGGATTGCGTCGTATGTTTAAGGAAGAAGAAGATATTTTTTATTACATCATGGCGATGAATGAGAAATATGAACAGCCTTCGATGCGACAGGGAGTTGAAGAAGGGATAGTCAAAGGGATTTATCTTTTCAAAGCCGCAGGGAAGCTCAAATTAAAAGTTCAGTTGATGGGTAGCGGTGCAATTTTACGTGAAGTGATAGCAGCAGCAGAACTATTAGAAAAAGATTTTTCAATCACAGCGGATATTTGGAGCGTCACTAGCTTTAACGAGTTGCGTCGTAATGGTATAGAAGTACAACGAAATAATATGTTATCTGCTGAGAAAAAACCACAGCTGACTTATGTTGAAGAATGTTTACAAAAACATGAAGGCCCCATTATTGCTGCGACGGATTATATACGGACTTATGCTGAGCAAATCAGACCATTCTTGTCCCGCTCCTACACAGTGTTAGGTACAGATGGTTTTGGGCGTAGCGATACACGTCAGAAACTCCGACATTTTTTTGAGGTTGACCGTTATTATATTGTAGTCGCTGCGTTGTTTGCACTTTCACAGACAGGTGCAGTTCCTGCAAATAAGGTTACAGCCGCAATGAAAAAATATAAGATTGATCCAGATAAACCGAATCCAGTGACGGTGTGAAAGAATTTTAGTATTTATTCGACAAAAATAAATATAGCTCGCAATAACGGCTTTTATTAAGGAGTACTTCTCTTGGCAATAAAAAATATAACCGTGCCTGATATTGGCGGCGCAACAGACGTAGATGTCATCGAAGTGTTAGTAAAACCCGGTGATACCATCAGTATCGATAGTCCTTTACTAACATTAGAATCTGATAAGGCAACGATGGATGTCCCCTCAGCAGATGCCGGAGTAGTGAAGGAAGTAAAAGTTAAGCCAGGCGATAAAGTGTCAGGTGGCTCTGTTATTTTAACGCTAGAAGTTTCTGATAAAACAGAGGCTACAACCGCTCCTGAAAAAACTCAGAAAGAAGAAAAAGCTGTCGCTCCAGAAAACACTCAGAAAACAGAAAAAACTGCCCCTGCACCACAAGAAAAAAAATCCTCACCTGTTGCAGCAGAAGCTAGCACCCCACCTACGAAAGTCATTGAAGGTGAGCTATCGGATATTCATGCAGGACCTGCAGTAAGACGTATAGCACGAGAATTCGGTGTGGAGCTTGCTGAAGTTCCTCCAACAGGACCCAAGAACCGTGTGTTAAAAGAAGATATACAAAGTTATGTGAAAAATCGCTTAGCGCAAGTGCCAGCTACAAACAGTGGTATGAGCTTGCCTGTCGCACCTTCCGTAGATTTTTCTAAATTTGGGCCAGTCGAAACTTTAACGTTATCACGCATTAAAAAACTGGTCGGAAAAAATTTACACCGCAATTGGTTGATCGTGCCGCACGTTACACAATTTGCTGACGCCGATATTACTAGCATGGAAGATTTTAGAATTTCACAAAAAGAAGCCATGGAAAAACAAGGTGTAAAATTAACACCGTTAGTTTTCATCATGAAAGCAATCGTAGCTTCATTAAAAGAATTTCCCCAATTTAATGCTTCACTAGATAGTACTGGTGAAAATTTAATTCTAAAAAAATATTTCCATATCGGTGTTGCAGTAGATACACCAGATGGCTTAGTCGTGCCAGTCATTCGTGATGTTGATCAGAAAGGCTTGAAAGAATTAGCAAAAGAATTAAATGTTGTTAGTGAAAAAGCTCGCAATAAACAACTCACTGCGAATGATATGCAAGGTGGATGTTTTTCTATTTCAAGTTTAGGTGGAATAGGTGGCACAGCATTTACCCCTATAGTAAATGTTCCTGAAGTTGCTATTTTAGGGGTATCTAAAGCATCGCATAAACCTGTTTATCAAGATGGACAATTTGTTCCACGTTTAATGTTGCCATTATCTTTATCGTACGATCATAGAGTCATTGATGGTGCAGATGGAGCAAGATTTATCATGAAGCTCTCAGCTATGTTATCGGATATCAGAAATTTATTATTGTAAAAAGAAAGTAACTTATTAAGTAAACAAAGGAATCAAAAAAAAATGAGCAATGAATTACACGCAGAAGTAGTAGTGTTAGGCAGCGGTCCTGGCGGTTATACTGCAGCATTTCGCGCAGCGGATCTCGGTAAAAAAGTTATTTTAATTGAGCGTTATGAAAACATAGGTGGTGTATGTTTAAACGTAGGGTGTATTCCTTCTAAGGCTTTATTGCATGTAGCAAAAGTATTAGATGAAGCTGCACATGTTGCAGAAAGCGGAATTGATTTTGGCACACCCAAAATAGATATAAAAAAATTAGCTGAGTGGAAAAATAAAGTTGTCAGCAAATTGACTGGCGGTTTAAAAATGCTAGCTAAGCAGCGTAAAGTAGAAATCATACAAGGTGTGGGTACGTTCGCATCCGATCATGAAATTATTGTTGAAAACGGTAAAACTAAACAAACCATTAAGTTTGATCATGCCATTATTGCTGCGGGTTCACGACCCGTAAAATTACCTTTTCTTCCAGATGATCCTCGTATTATTGATTCCACTGGTGCATTAAAATTAGAAGAAACCAAGTGTAAATTATTAGTGTTAGGTGGCGGGATTATCGGTTTAGAAATGGCGACGGTTTATCATGCCTTAGGTGCAGAAGTTACCATTGTAGAAATGATGGAACAACTCATTCCGGGATGTGATAAAGATATTGTTGCGCCATTACAAAAACGCATACAAAAACGTTATAAAAATATTTTCTTAAAGACGAAAGTCACAAAAGTAGAAGCCAAAAAAGATGGTTTGTACGTTACGTTTGAAGGTGAGAATGCACCAACAAAACCAGAAAAATTTGATCGAATTTTATCTGCAGTAGGTCGTCGTCCTAATGGTGATTTAACTGGTGCAGAAAAAGCAGGTGTAAAAATTGATGAACGCGGATTTATTACTACAGACAAACAAATGCGTACTAACGTGCCGCATATTTTTGCAATAGGAGACATAGTCGGAAATCCAATGTTGGCACATAAAGCGATGCCGGAAGGCCGAGTGGCTGCCGAAGTAATTTCAGGCTTGAAGCATTATTTCGATCCTAAATGTATTCCTAGTGTAGCTTACACTGATCCAGAAATTGCTTGGGTAGGTCTAACAGAAAACGAAGCTAAAGCAAAAGGTGTTAAATACGGTAAAGGCGTATTCCCCTGGGCTGCCAGCGGTCGTTCATTAAGCATGGGTCGTGATGAAGGTCTAACAAAATTATTAGTCGATGAATCAACTCATCGTATTATAGGTGCTGGAATTGTAGGGCCAAATGCAGGTGAGCTGATTGCAGAAGTTGCACTGGCGATTGAAATGGGCTGTGATGTAGAAGACATTTCATTAACCATACATCCACACCCAACGCTGTCTGAAACCATCGCATTGTCTGCGGAAGTTTTTGAAGGCACGGTAACAGATTTATATTTGCCTAAAAAGAAAGTTGAAGCAAAAGCTTAAGAGACATCTTCTAGCCTCTCTCACAAGGGGAGAGGCGACAAGCAAAAAAAAACAAGTGAAAAAGTATCATTTACGCTCATGCTCCCACATAACTTCATCACTTGTAGTCACTCTGGCTAACATCCTTGCCGCCACAAACAATAAATCAGAAAGCCGATTTAAATAACGAATCGCTTCACCTGGAATTTTCTCAAGATTATTTAATGTCACAGCACTTCGCTCTGTGCGTCTGCAAATTGTTCTTGCTAAATGACAAGTGGCGGCTTGAATATTTCCACTGGGTAAAATAAATTCTTTTAAAGGTGGCAATGAAGCGTTCCATTCATCAATAATTTTTTCTAAATGAGTAGTATGCTCTGCTGTAATGACAACATGAAATGGCGGACATAGCTCACCACCTAAATCAAATAGTTCATGTTGAATCTGTGTGAGTGCCTGCTGTATAGATGCTGCTATAGGCGGTTGAGTTAAGACCATACCAATTGCACTATTCAATTCGTCTAGCGTTCCCAACAAATCTAAGCGAGGATGGTTTTTTGCCACACGTAAGTTGTTACCTAAATTTGTCTTGCCATCATCGCCCGTGCGTGTGTAAATTTTAGAAAGTCGATAACCCATGGCAAACATTCCTTTATATTTAAGACAGTGAAAGATTGTATCCTTGTTGACTGCAGATTCAAGCACAATTACGATGACAGCAGTTACTCCACAACTAGAGTCTCACATGCCTGATAAAGAAGAAAAAATTGAACACACAATGCGCGATTTGTGCGATGAAGATATACCCCAATTACTGGTGCTTGAAGAAAAAACCCAAAGCTCACCATGGACAGAAGAAGCTTTTCGACGCTGTCGGCAGGCCAATTACCCTGGCTGGGTGCTAGAAAAAGACAGTAAACTGCTGGGTTTCGTCATGATCTCGCTATCTGCTGGCGAGTGTCATATTCTAAATTTATGTGTAGATCCGGTGTTCCAAGGTAAAAAATTAGGCCGTAAGTTAATGATCGCCGCGTTGATCTGGGCCAAGCAGCAGGGTGCTATGATAGTGTATTTAGAGGTAAGACGCTCTAATATACGGGCTATTAAGCTTTATCAAAAAATGCATTTCAGTGAAATTGGCATTCGTAAAAACTATTACCCTAAAGAAGAAGGCGGTGAAGATGCCTTGGTGTTAGCTCGAGATATCAGTGTAGAAGATCAAGAAGACATCGATCAATGATTGATCAGTGTGCAATTGATTCTCCGCGTTACTATTCTTGCCTGTACAAACTGTGTAAAATGGCACGGTTTTTATCCTCGATTATTATGTAGATCATATATGTCTGAATTGCTTAAACAAGTCGCGAAACGACGTACTTTCGCTATTATTTCTCACCCGGATGCGGGAAAAACAACGTTAACTGAAAAGTTATTACTTTTTGGGGGCGCTATTCAGTTAGCCGGTACCGTGAAAGGACGTAAGGCGTCTCGTCATGCAACCTCTGATTGGATGGAATTAGAAAAACAACGCGGGATTTCCGTGACGACTTCCGTTATGCAATTTCCTTATCACGATAATGTGATGAATTTGTTGGATACCCCAGGTCACGCAGATTTCTCAGAAGATACTTATCGCACCTTGACGGCAGTAGATTCCGCTTTGATGGTGATCGATGCGGCAAAAGGTGTGGAAGAGCGCACCATTAAATTATTAGATGTCTGTCGCCTACGCAGCACACCTATTATTACTTTTATTAATAAATTAGATCGTGATAGTCGCGAGCCTATTGATTTATTAGATGAGATAGAAACAATTTTAAAAATCCGTTGCGCACCTATTACTTGGCCTATAGGTATGGGTAGGGATTTTAAAGGTGTTTATCATTTGTATGAAGATGCAGTTTATCTTTATCAGCCAGGTAAAAATGCAGTTTTACAAGAAAGTGAAAAAATTCAAGGTCTAAACAATCCAGAGTTAGACAAGTTGTTAGGTGATGCAGCAAAAGAATTACGTTCGACGGTTGAGTTGGTAAAAGGTGCTAGTCATACTTTTGAAAAAGATGAATTTTTAGAAGGTGAATTGACCCCTGTTTTTTTTGGTTCTGCTATTAATAATTTTGGGGTAAGAGAATTATTGGATGCTTTTGCAGAATATGCACCACCTCCACAGTATCGTGAAACCCACACGCGGGCTGTTGAAGCTAATGAAGAAAAATTCACTGGTTTTGTTTTTAAAATCCAGGCCAATATGGATCCCGCTCATCGTGATCGTATTGCATTTTTACGCGTGTGCTCTGGAACCTTTAAACAAGGCATGAAAATGTATCAAGCGGGCTTAGGGCGTGAAGTTAAAATTAATCAAGCGCTAACTTTTATGGCATCTGACCGTGAGCAAGTGAATGAAGCATGGGCAGGAGACATAATCGGATTATACAACCACGGCACTATTCAAATTGGTGATACGTTTACGGAAGGTGAAAATTTAAAATTCACGGGTATTCCTTATTTCGCACCGGAATTATTTCGCTTAGTTAGGCTGAAAGATCCTTTGAAATTAAAAGCCTTACAGAAAGGCTTAAAGCAATTATGTGAAGAAGGTGCTACGCAGTTATTTAAGCCTCTTAATAGTAATAATTTAATTTTAGGTGCGGTGGGATTATTGCAATTTGATGTGGTCGCTTATCGTTTGAAACATGAATATAACGTGGATTGTGTTTATGAAAATGTATCGGTCGTGACAGCACGTTGGATATATTGTCAGGATGAAAAAAAGTTAGAAGAATTTAAAAAGAAAGCATTTGATAATCTTGCGTTAGATGGCAGTGATAATTTAACTTATCTTGCGCCCACGAGAGTGAATCTTGCGTTAACCGCCGAGCGTTGGCCAGATATAGAATTTAAAACAACGCGAGAGCATTGATTATTATTAAATCTAAGAAAGGAAAGTAGAATTGAGTGAAAGTCGCCCCACATTTTTGCAAACGGCTTTGATAAAAAAGTCATGCAGTGCTGCATCATCATCGGAACAAAGTGAATTGTTTCAATATTTAAAAAGTGAAGACAATTTAGCTTTAGCTGCAATCCGGATAGTGCGCGCACAAAAAATGTTGTCTTGTCATGAAAAAGATTTAGCTTCCTCAAGCTATCTTGGTAGGCATATGCTGGCTGAATTTAAAGTGGAATCAGATTTATTAAAATTTAATTTGTTGCATTCATCACAGCCAGAAAATATCATCAAAGATATTATTTTAGGC
>DHXK01000110.1:9732-13967 GCA_002413665.1 Legionellales bacterium UBA5158
TATTTTAGGCGCAGCGATAGTGGCAAAGGCCACTGTTTTAAAATCAGCAGCATTCAAACAAAATCATTCCGGTGATATTTGTGCGATCGTGATTATTGAAGAGTCTCACTTTAGCGCACACTATATCGCAAAGGAAAATTTTCTCGCGATAGATGCATTTACTTGTGGTGATATTAATTTTGAAAAAGCGGTAGCTTACATTCAAGCGCAAGTGCAAGCAAAACCCTATGATGAAATTGAATTTAAACGCGGTATCAGAGATCGTTCTGACTCCTCTTTCGTAAGTGGCATTGCCGCTCTTAATGCTGCGGCTATGTTATGTTTTTTTAAACCCCCCGTGATGACTCCCGCATTAGGAAAACACATAGTTGCAGAATTTTATTATTGTAATCCTGGTCTTATTAATTCTGCGGAATTTGTGTTAGATACCTTTAATAAAGGCTTATCACTAGGTGGCTGTAAAAATCATTTTAGTTATGTGCATCAATTTCAACCTCAAGGCATTAGCGCTGTGGCACTGGGGGATGGTGTTCATTTAACAATACATGATTGGCCAGAGTATGATTATGCTTCTATTGATTTATGTGTTTTTGATAAAAATGTAGATTTGAAAAAAGTGATGGAATATTTGAGTCAGCAGTTTCAACCACAACGATTAACTTGTTATCATTTTCCGCGTGGGAATATGCACGCAGGCGAGCTTAAACCTATCTTTGATCAATTAGCAAATGATGGTAGTGAAGTTCTTACTGCGGTACTTAAGCGATAATATGCTTAAGTCATATTAATTGTTAAAATTCTCGGGTAAGAATTTATTCTTCATAAAGAACTTCCGTAATAGCTCGAGTATTCATTAAAGAACCTATCAATTTACATTTATATTTTTTAAATTATCTGTGATTTCAATATCGATAGACTGATGAATTTCTCGCAGTTTGTGGCTGAAATGCCAAAACTCAAACTGATAAGGAATAAATCCTTGTTGTTGCATAGCGTCAGATAATATTTGTCTGTTGTCGAAAGCTTCTTGCCCTATTTGTTGTGGCATAGCGGTTAAGTGAGAAAGTTCATCCATGAAATCAAAACAAGCGCCCAAAGGAATTTCGTTAAGATTTTTATCGAGTAGAACAAGATCTACAGTATGGCCGTAGCAATGTTGCGAATCAGCTGAAAGATAACCCAAATCAAATAATTGATTTTTTTCAATATGAGGATAATGTTTTTGTTTCATGGCTAATTCTTGCTGATCTTTGGATGGTTCGTTAGACCAAGTTATAAAATCAAGCACCGCACGTTTAGGTCTATAACTATCATAAATTAATAAACTTAAACTATGCTGTTTCAATAATTCATTTTGTACTTCGCATAGAGCTATGGCCGCAGTCTTCGTCATGAGTGCAAAATCTCGAGCGTATGGTGAATATCCTTGGACTAGGCGACCCACAAAATTGTCATTTGTTGCATAAACTAAATTAGCGAGTATGGGTTTTAGACATTTTATTTTGCTTAAAGCAGTGACATCAACTAGAAATTCAAGAGCTGGATCATTATGCATGTGGATAGGGTCGCTTAGATGAAAAGAAAAATATTATACTCAGTAACTGTTATTTCTCAAGAATTGCATGCTTGAATGGGCTACTACCCAAATCCCAACGAGTAGTTTACTATTGTCCCTACTAAAATAATAAATCTTAACAGAGATAACCATGATAGAAACAACAGCAATTAATGCGCGCATTAAAGATCTCGAAAAACGTCTAGATGAAGTTCGGAGGTATCTTTGACGTTGATAACAAACAAGAAAGATTGGATGAAGTGCAGCGAGAATTAGAAGATCCCAGTATTTGGAATAACCCTGAAAAAGCCCAGTCTTTAGGTCGTGAACGGGCTCAATTAGATGAAGTTGTGAGCGCAAGTAATCTGATTGCAGAAGGATTGAAAGATGCGGCAGATCTATTTGAAATGGCGGTTGCAGAAGAAGATGAGGCTACTGTGGCTCAGATAGTAGCTGAGCTTGATTTGAGCACTAAGACCATTGAGCAATTAGAATTTCAGCGTATGTTTTCTGGTGAAATGGATGCCAATTCTGCGTATATGGACGTTCAGTCGGGTTCAGGCGGAACGGAAGCTCAAGATTGGGCTAATATGCTTTTACGCATGTATTTGCGCTGGGGCGAGCATCATGCTTTTAAAACAGAGCTTATTGAAGTGTCTGCTGGAGACGTAGCTGGTATTAAAAGTGCCACGATTAAATTCACAGGCCCTTATGCCTATGGTTGGCTGCGTACAGAAACAGGGGTTCATCGATTAGTCCGAAAATCGCCTTTCGATTCAGGCAATCGTAGGCATACTTCATTTGCATCTGTGTTTGTCTCTCCAGAGATAGACGACAGCATAGTGATAGATATTAATCCAGCTGACTTACGAGTGGATACTTACCGTGCCAGTGGCGCAGGAGGTCAGCATGTTAATAGAACAGATTCAGCTATTCGTATTACTCACGTTCCCACGAATACCGTTGTACAATGTCAAGCTGACAGATCGCAACATAAAAACCGTGCAGAGGCCATGAAGCAGTTACGGGCTAAATTATATGAATTAGAAATGCAGAAAAAGCGCAATAAACAAGATGAGTTAGAAGCAAATAAAATGGATATTACGTGGGGTAGTCAGATACGGTCATACGTACTTGATATGTCACGTATAAAAGATTTACGGACTGGAGTTGAAATTGCCAATACCCAAGCGGTATTAGATGGCGATTTAGATAAATTTATTGAAGCAAGTTTATTGAGTGGATTATAAAATGACTGAGCAAGACATTCCAGTAGTGGATACAAATGAACTGATCGCACAACGTCGAGCGAAATTGGCAGACTTGCGTAAGACAGGTAATGCGTTTCCAAATGAGTTTCGCCGTGATCACTTAGCTGCGAAAATTCTTGCAGAGTTTTCCGAGATGCCAGAAACAGAATTAGAAGCGCAACCTCTTACAGTTAAAATTGCCGGTCGTATTATGACACGACGATTGATGGGTAAAGCGAGTTTTGTGCATCTGCAAGATATGTCTGGACGAATACAGTTGTATGTACGTCAAGATGAAATTTCTGATGAAGTGTATGAAGCATTTAAGCATTGGGACATAGGCGATATTATTGGTGCTGAGGGAAATTTATTTAAAACAAAAACCGGTGAACTGTCTGTCCGTGTGAAAAAAATTCAATTACTGACAAAATCATTGCGTCCACTACCTGACAAATATCATGGTTTAACCGATCAAGAGTTACGATATCGCCAACGTTATTTAGACTTAATGGTAAATGAAGACACGCGAAATACGTTTCTCATACGCTCAAAAATAGTGGAAGCGATTCGACAATTTTTACGGACTAGAGATTTTTTAGAAGTGGAAACACCTATGATGCAAGTCATTGCTGGTGGTGCTGCTGCTAAGCCTTTCGTCACACATCATAATGCTTTAGATATGCCTTTATATTTGCGTATTGCTCCTGAGCTTTATTTAAAGCGATTAGTCGTGGGTGGGTTTGAACGTGTCTTTGAGATCAATCGTAATTTTCGAAATGAAGGATTATCGACACGACATAATCCAGAATTCACCATGGTAGAATTTTATCAAGCTTATGCTGATTATCATGACTTGATGGATTTAACTGAAGAATTATTTCGCTATCTTGCCGAGCATGTGTTGGGCTCATCTGAAATAAAATATCAAGATGATGTTTATGATGTCAGTAAACCGTTTACTAGGCTCACTTTATTCAATTCTATTTTACAGTTTAATCCTACCTTAAAAGCTAGTGATATTGATAATCTTGATGCTGCACGAACGACCGCTAAAAATTTAGGAATTGTTTTAAAAGATAATATTGGGTTAGGGAAAGTTCAAGTAGAAATTTTTGAAGAGACGGTTGAGCATAGATTAAAGCAACCTATTTTTATTACTGAGTATCCCACGGAAGTTTCACCACTATCACGTATCAATGATGAGAATCCTTTTATTGCAGATAGATTTGAATTGTTTGTTGCGGGTAGAGAGCTTGCCAATGGCTTTTCGGAATTAAATGATGCTGATGCTCAAGCAGAATGTTTTCGCAAACAAGTTGTTGATAAAGAAGCAGGCGATGATGAAGCTATGCCTTTTGATGCCGATTATGTGACTGCATTAGAATATGGTTTACCTCCAACGGCAGGAGAGGGTATAGGCATAGATAGGG
>DHXK01000110.1:14019-18686 GCA_002413665.1 Legionellales bacterium UBA5158
AGGGTATAGGCATAGATAGGCTTGTGATGTTATTTACAAATTCATCGTCTATACGCGATGTAATTTTATTTCCACACATGAAACCAAATAAAGAATAATCATATGAATAAGACAGAATTGCTTGGATATATAAATAAATATCATGTTGAGAAAGGGGTGGGTAGAAAGCATATGCCTTTTTACGCAGCTGTATCGGACGGCATGCGTGCACTAATTCTTTTTACAGAAAGATTGCCTGAAAATAAAGAGTTAGATAATGTTCAACATAAGCAGTTATTAGGTATTATAACTACAGAGCTTTCTTCTGAAATAAATGAGTGGTGGTTGCCTCGTAAGCTCACTGCTAAAATTTTCGAAGAAATTTATAAAATAATTTTGCATAACGTTTATCAAAATAAGATAAACAAAGCTGAGTTTGCTAACATTTCAGCTGGTAATTCTACTCAGTATTCAGCAGTGAGGACCCCTAGTTATCGTAACCCTTTTTTACCTTTGGCTGTTCCTGATTTAGCAAAACTAGATTTTGTTTCATTGGCTGACGATATTTATTTTCATCCAGAAGAAGGTGAAGATTTAGGCTGGTTTCGTTCTAACCCACCTTAAGAAGTTCCCCCAGTGGATTATGAGGTGGACGGTGTAGGGCTTGTAATTCGACGATAAGAAAAAAGTTTATTATTAATATTCTAAAGTTTAATTTTGAAGTTTGTGTTTTTTTATATTTTATGCAGAAAGCTTTGTTGCAGAATGGCTTAATTTTTTTCGCCTCTCCCCTTCCCTTGTGGGCGTTGTTGAATAAATCAAAGTTTGCGCAAATTGTTGTGTAAATTTTAGAATAATTTACTATAACTTTTGCATTTATTATATTTTTTGCACAGAATTTCTGTGTAAAAAATGATTTATTCAACAAAGCCACCATTATGAAGAATCAAAATCAATGTTTAATAAAATAAAACTATCAAATGGATTTTCTTTACTTGAGCTAATGATAATTATGCTCATAAGCGCCATATTATTAATATCAGTAATCCCCTCACAAAAAATATTTTTCGATAGAGCCTCTTCGCAAGTTTTAAGTTCGCAATTACTGCGTGCTATTAGCATGGCGCGCAGCGAAGCTATTTTGCGCGGACGAATGGTATCGCTTTGTAAATCGAACGATCAAACAAATTGCTTGGGGAGTTGGGAAGAAGGACAAATTATTTTTGCAGATGAAAATCAAAACGGACACGTGATAAATGCTGCTCATGTATTATCAGTTTTTTCCGGAAGGGCATCAGGAAAATTATTATGGAAGTCATCATTGCATCGAGATTATTTGCAATTCTTGCCCTCAGGATTGACCAATTCGCAAAATGGAACATTTTGGTTTTGTGAAAAAAATATGAAAAATCCTTCTTGGTTAATTAAGATAAATCACTTGGGCAGAGCTAGATTTATTAATAATGATAACGAAGACGCGCATAACAAAAATGAATTTGAGTGTTAAGCCAAGTAAGCAATTTCTATTAACATCGATTTAAGAACCCCAGCAACTTCTAATATCTCCCGCACCAGTAATCCCTTCTTGATTGCTAGCATTTAACGTTAATGCTCCGCACAATCTATCACGTTTTGTTTGTTGTCCCAGAGGATTTGCAATGATAAGAAAGTTGTTTCCAGTGACAGATGTTATTGCTAGTTGATATTGATTATTAGCACATGTTGCTGGGATATCTAATTTTTCTAATGAAGCGCCAACATAAGTATTATTCTGCGTGTAAAAATTTTCTAACGCAGAAGATAAACGTAATAACATAGCTTGAGCTTCAAAGCGTTTTTCTCTAACGATGTATTGAGAATAATTAGGTATGGCAATTGCAGTCAGTATGCCCACAATGCTAATGACTATCATTAATTCAAGTAAACTGAATCCTACTATTTTTTTCATCATTCTTTTTTTAATTTAATTGCCGTTTCTGCTAACCGTTTTCCTAATGCAAAACACAAGCGTTGTTCTTCGTCACTGACAGGATTATTTCCCTGGCTGCCCGTAACATGTGTCGCACCGTAAGGGGTTCCGCCTGTTGATGTAGAATTAAGATCAGGCTCTGTGTAGGGAATACCTAACAGCATGCATCCTTGATGGAGTAAAGGTAGCATCATACTTAACAAAGTGCTTTCTTGTCCGCCATGTAAACTAGATGATGAGCTAAATACAACTGCTGGTTTGCCGACTAAGTTTCCTGCTAGCCAAATGCTGCTAGTGGAATCGAGAAAATATTTCATAGGTGCTGCCATATTACCAAATCGTGTAGGACTTCCTAATGCTAGACCATCACATTCTTTTAAATCATCAAGTGTTGCAAAAGGAGCACCTGTTTCTGGGATAGCACTCTCAGTTGCTTCTATAACAGTTGATACGGCAGGTACAGTTCGAATACGGGCTTGCACTCCTGAGACCGATTCAATACCGCGTGCAATAAATTGCGCCATTTTTTTTACAGAGCCATAACGGCTATAATATAAAACTAAAATTGTATGCATGAATATTTCCTATTATATGATTTGACTACGACAGGCTGTCATTGAAGTAATTTAATTTCTAACTTTAGCGCTTGCTCGCAATAACAACTAAGTTAAGTCTGAACCGATCGAATTGCTATCCAGTCCAGCAAGCTATCAGGCAATAATCGACGTAAAATAGCTAAGCCTTTTGCGGGCAGACCCACGTAATAATGGGCAGAGGGTTTAGTGCTTTCTAATGCATGAATAAGCTTCTTAACAACGACATCAGGCTTTAATGTAATGAAAGCTTTAGTGCCCTCTGGGATCACAAAAAAGTTTGCCATCTTTTTATAAATCGCTGCATGTATACTTTTCTTAACGGCTATCGTTTCTAGGTAATGCTGATGTGCATTGTCTTGTATCTTGCTCACTATCGGTCCCGGGGCGATCATGCTCACATGAATTTGGGTGTTTTTTAATTCTTGACGTAATGTATTCGTAAATCCTTCTAATGCAAACTTTGATGCATTATAAGCGCCACGATAGGGCATAGCGACTATACTTAAAATTGAGGTGTTCTGTATGATTCGACCATACCCTTGTTTTCGCATAACAGGAATAATGAGATTTGTTAATTCCATGGCACCAAAAACATTTGTTTCAAATTGCGCGCGCATTGTGTCTCGACTTAAATCTTCAATTGCGCCAGGTTGAACATAACCTGCATTATTAAATACGGCATCTAACGTTCCGTCGGTTTTTTCTAAAATGTGGGTGAGTGCTTTCTGAATAGAGGCAGAGTCGTTTACATCGAGCTCAATACTTTCTAATCCTAACGCGAGTAATTTTTCAACATCAGATTTTTTGCGTGCCGTTGCAAAAACGCGATAACCTTTTTTGTGTAATGTTTCAGCTGCGCACAAACCAATGCCACTGGAACAACCAGTAATGAGTATTGATTTTGGCATTTTGTATCCCTTTGTGTTCGCAGCAAGAAGGTGCTTATCATAGTTAAAAAAACTTTCTTTATCTATCTCTCCCTGTCATTTATAGTATTTGAATTAAATGGACTCAGATCAAGCTCAGGGATATTTATGCAGAATCGTCGCAAACAAATTAGTGTGCAATCGTTAGATTTTGATGGTTGTCTTTTTAATATGAATTATATTTGGCAAAAAGGAAATAAGAAGCTGATTCAAAATAATGAGCTTCTACTTAATGAAATAGTGAAAAAGATACAAAATGATAAAGCTGACGAAGTGATTTTGATGGTAGGGTCCAATCGACAGTCACAAGCTATTGATCTTATTAATTTCAAACCTGGGAAAGGAACTTGTTTTCCCGAAATGGAAATATTACGAGCAGAGGTGCAACGCCGCGTCAATGTGCCTTGTCGCATAGATTATTATTTATTAGCGGATACTTACGGTAATCTACCCGCCGGTGAAAGTTTTAAAAAAATATTGTCTGCCCAAAATGATCCCACAAGAAGAGCCTTATTACAGCATGCCGGCTGGGTTTTTGATGATTCTAAGCTCACTGTTCTGTATGCACAAATGCATAGGATCGCAATGAGATATCCGGAATCTGACATCCTGTATCATTTTTATGATGATAGAGAGTTCGATATTCTTGCGGGATTAAAAAGATTTTTTAGTCAGCATTCAGATTTGATTCCTTATAATACGACTGCTTTCTTATATCAATACGATGGTACTGCAACGCCTGAGTTATTGAGCGAAATTAAAGGCGACGAGTCAGGTGGTATAGATTGTGATTATGAGTTAAGCGTTAAAAAAATTGCCCGCTATTCAAGGTTAAATCGTAGAAGATTTCAATTTGATGGTAGTTATAATTTGATGAATTCTATCGATATCGAGGAATTCAAGCGCCAGCGCGTTGTCACAAAAATGCCTGCTAGCCCAGATATTGCAGAATCCGAACTGAAAGAAACATCTTTAAAAGACATTCAGGAGGCAAAAGAAAAAGAGAGTCAACGGTGTCTTTTTCAATTCTTTAGCTTTTTTTCAACGCCAGTCAACAAAAACCCCCTTATGGCGACGCCTACTACTCGCTTTAGGGTATGAAAGAACGCTACCACGGTTGCTAGGATCTTGGTAAAATAGACGGCTTTGTCCTTACGCCCAAAATATTTATCGTTCAACCGAGCCGCGACCGTCAGG
>DHXK01000110.1:18835-19008 GCA_002413665.1 Legionellales bacterium UBA5158
ACGCTTCCTAACGGTCGCGGCTCGGCATGTAAAGAATAGAGCCGAATATTATTATAAATCAACAAGTTGAGTGCGGAAAAACAGCAATTGCCGTTTTCTCAGAATAGATACACAAATGATTTTTTAAAGGTAAAGTTATGCCAATTTATGAATATGAATGCACTGTTTGCGGC
>DHXK01000110.1:19127-27245 GCA_002413665.1 Legionellales bacterium UBA5158
AGATGAATGCACTGTTTGCGGCCATAAGCTTGATTCATTGCAAAAAGTGAATGAAGCTCCTCTAATCGATTGCCCAGAATGTGGCAAGGCAGGATTACAAAAACTAGTCTCAGCCAGTAGTTTTCAGTTAAAAGGTACCGGTTGGTATGCTACTGATTTTAAAACCAAACCCCCAGCTCAAAAAGATACTTCGACTGAAAATAAACCCGTAAGTGACTCTGTTGTTTCTACTCCAGCTCCTGCCGCCGCAACCACAAGTACAACTGATACTAAGAAGACTTAATTATGATGTCACTTTTTCGCCGTTATTTTATTTCTGGATTACTGGTTTGGTTGCCAATTTGGGTTACCTTATTAGCCATTACTTTTTTATTAGACATCCTGAGTAATACGCTATTGTTGTTACCTCATCGCTATCAACCGGATGTCCTATTTGGATTTCATATTCCTGGAATAAGCGTATTAATTACGCTGACGGTAATTTTTGTAACAGGTGTTGTTGCTGCAAATATCGTGGGTAAGCGTTTGGTGATTTTTGGTGACGCGTTGATAGGCCGTATTCCTTTGGTTCGTACAGTTTATACGGGTGTAAAACAAGTAGTAGAAACATTATTTACGCCAGGTGGACAATCTTTTAGAAAAGTACTGTTAGTTGAATATCCGCGTGTGGGCATGTGGAGTTTAGCGTTTCAAACAGGAGATGTGGCACCACAAATTCAATCACATATCATAAAAGAACCTATGGTCAGTTTATTCATTCCCACCACACCAAATCCGACTTCCGGGTTTTTAATGTTAGTGGCACGTAAAGAAGTAATAGAAATTGACATTAGTGTGGATCAAGCTTTGAAATTTATTATCTCCTTGGGGGTTGTGCAACCCATATGGAAAAATCCCATTTCTGCAGAAGCTATATTATTAGCAAATCAAATAAAATAAACGAAGGGTTAAGTATGCGTAGTCATTATTGTGGGCAAGTAACAAAAGAATTGTTAGATGAAGAAGTATTGATAGTCGGATGGGTGCACCGTCGACGTGATCACGGCGGCGTGATTTTTTTAGATTTACGAGATCGTGAAGGGTTGGTGCAAGTGGTATTTGCGCCAGAAAATAAAGCCGCATTCGCAACAGCTGAAACTGTGCGCAATGAATATGTTTTGCAAATCAAAGGTAAAGTGCGACATCGTCCAGCAGGCACAGTTAACAAAGATTTATCTACTGGCGAAATCGAAATTGATGCTATCGATATTACTATTTTAAATCGTGCAGAACCCACGCCTTTTCCAATTGATGAATTTCATGATGTGGGTGAAGACATTCGTTTGCGCTATCGTTATCTAGATTTGCGCAGACCAGAGATGTTAAACAAAATGAAACTGCGTGCGCATATCACGCGATATTTACGCCGTTATCTCGATGATAATGGATTCCTAGATATCGAAACCCCCTTCTTAACAAAAGCTACGCCTGAAGGTGCGCGCGATTATCTTGTTCCTAGTCGAACTAAGCCTGGATCTTTTTATGCATTGCCACAGTCTCCTCAGCAGTTTAAACAGTTGCTCATGATGGCAGGCATGGATAGATATTATCAAATTGTTCGTTGTTTCCGTGATGAAGATTTACGTGCAGATAGGCAACCTGAATTTACACAGCTTGATATTGAAACTTCCTTTTTAAATGAAGAGGAAATTCAACATATTATGGAAGAAATGATTAGCGGCATGTTTGCTGAAGTCTTAAAAGTAGAATTGCCAAAACCGTTTCCTCGTATGACCTATACAGAAGCCATGTCACGATTTGGTTCTGATAAACCTGATTTGCGTATTCCGTTAGAATTAATCGATATTGGCGATTTGCTACGTGATGTAGAATTTAAAGTATTTGCAGGTCCTGCTAATAATCCTGAAGGTAGAATTGCAGCCCTGCGCATACCTGGAGGCTCGGATATCAGTCGTAAAGATATTGATGATTATACTAAATATGTCAGTATTTATGGCGCTAAAGGATTAGCGTATATCAAAATAAATGGTGAAGGCATAGAAGGATTGCAATCACCGATTTTAAAATTTATTCCAGAAAATATCACACAACAAATTTTAGAGCGCACGGGCGCAACAGTGGGTGATATTATTTTCTTTGGTGCGGATAAAGCTAGTATTGTCAATGAAGCCTTGGGTGCTTTGCGTAGTAAGATAGGACAAGATAGAAATCTTGTAGAAAAAGGTTGGCGCCCATTATGGGTAATTGATTTTCCTATGTTTGAAAAAACAAAAGAAGGTTATTTAACAGCTTGTCATCATCCGTTTACTGCACCTAAAATTAATGAAGTGAGTGAATTGGCACATGAGCCTATTAAAATTGTAGCGCGAGCCTATGACCTTGCTTTAAATGGTAGTGAAATAGGTGGTGGTTCTATTCGTATTAATTCTTCTGAATTACAAATGGCTGTCTTTAAAGCGTTAGAAATTAGTGAAGAAAATGCCAACGAAAAATTTGGTCATCTACTCACTGCATTAAAATATGGTTGTCCTCCACACGGAGGCATTGCTTTCGGCATTGATAGACTCGCCATGTTGATGACAGATTCTGCTTCTATACGTGATGTGATTGCATTTCCAAAAACACAAACTGCAACTTGTCCGTTAACAGATGCTCCCTCTTCAGTCGATCCAGCGCAGTTAATTGAATTAGGAATACGAGTTCAAGCTCCCGCGAAGAAAGAAACAGATGAAAAAACTAAGATTGAAATTAAAGAAAAAAGTAAGGAGTAGGGTATGGCCGGTCATAGCAAATGGGCTAACATCAAGCATCGCAAAGGTAAGCAAGATGCGAAGAAAGGAAAGCTCTATACAAAATTAATTCGCGAAATCACTGTCTCTGCAAAATTAGGCGGAGCAGATCCAGATGCGAATCCGCGTTTACGTACCGCAATTGATAAAGCGTTAATTGCTAATATGTCCAGAGATGTTATTGACCGCGCAGCCAAACGCGGTGCCGGCGGCATGGAAGGAAATGACGTTGAAGAAATTCGTTATGAAGGTTATGGCCCTTCAGGTGTGGCTGTCATGGTGGATTGCATGACGAACAATCGTAATCGTACAGTTGCTGAAGTACGACACGCATTTACCAAATGTGGCGGCAACATGGGTACCGATGGTTCGGTCTCTTATTTATTTAAAAAGTTAGGTCAGCTTACGTTTGCTCCAGGTGTTGATGAAGAGCGGATTACTGATTTAGCTTTATTATTAGGTGCAGATGACTTGATAGTGAATGATGATTTAAGTATTGATGTCACTACCTCACCTGAAAGATTTCTTCAAATAAAAAAATCCATAGAAGAAGCAGGTTTTCAACCGGAGCACTCTGATATCAGTATGATTGCTGCAGTTAGTGCTGCTATCACTGATAAAGATACTGCAGAAAAGTTAATGCGTTTAATAGATATGTTAGAAGATTTGGATGACGTACAGGAAGTTTATTCCAATGCAGAGATAGCTGAAAAGATATTGTCGGAGCTTGAGTAGTTTTAATAAAAAAATTCTCATCTATCTTTCGCCTCTCTCGCAAAGGTGAGAAGCGAAAGAATGTTTTAAAAAACCCTAATTCTTCATGACGTTGCCGAGCAAGGGGCGCAACGCGTGTCAGCAAGTGAAATTCTATCCATACTTAAGAACACATTAAGGACTCAACATGACAGTGATCATTGGAATTGATCCAGGTTCGCGCCATACAGGTTACGGTCTTATTCGTATAGATGGGAATCAAAGTTTTTATATAGCGAGTGGCTGCATTCATTTAGACACAGAACATAAATTACCTCAGCGACTACAAACTATTTTTTCCGAATTGCAAAAGATTATCTTACTTCATCAACCTGCGGAAGCTGCGATAGAGCAAGTATTCATGCACGAAAATCCGGGTTCTGCTTTAAAGTTAGGTCAAGCACGAGGTGCGGCTATCGTTGCACTGACGATTCCTGTTGCAGAATATTCTGCCCGTCAAGTCAAACAATCTGTCGTGGGATATGGCGCTGCTAAAAAAGAACAAGTTCAGCATATGGTGGGTCGCTTGCTGAATATTACAGGAAAATTACAAGCCGATGCTGCTGATGCATTAGCGATAGCGTTATGCCATGCGCATTCACGGCTCTCTATCAATAAAATGTTATTAATAAAAAAATCTCCACAGCTTGTTAAAAAAAATCGCTGGAGAGATTACATACCGGAGTAATGTATGAAAAAACTCTATACCACGCAAAATAAAGTATCTCTTTATGTGTTGCAATCCAGACTCAAGGAGCAAGGAATAGAATGTTTTATCAAGAACGAACAGCCTCCTTTAGCAGGTGAAATTCCACCCGATATTGCGTGGCCTGAATTATGGGTAATGGATGATGAGCGATTTGCAGAAGCAGAAAGCATTTTTGAAAATGAAAAAATGGAGCTTGAAACCCCCAAAGCCAATTGGATGTGTATTGCGTGTGGAGAAATGTTGGAAGGGCAGTTTGATGTGTGTTGGAAGTGTGGCGGTAGTCGATAATGTCTAACTTTTTTTCTTAAGATTTGCTCAGGAATTTTCATGACATTTTTTCATATTCCAAGAAATATTGCGAAGAAAAATAATTTTAAAAATAAGTCTAGTTACTCACATTATTTGAAAATCTCAAAACAAAGATTTAAAAAAATGGAATCGGAGGATGAATTAAATCATGCAATTGTTGAAAACAACATTCTTGTTTCTTTCTCAGATAAACAGTGGCAAAAATATATAGCTAATGATGTTGTCACTCAATTGCCAGAAGAAGTAGAGGTTATTGCTCAGGCTAGGTCAGGTTGTAATTTACATGTCCTATCTCCCATTTATTCAGCCACTAATAAATTTTTAGGGACAGGCGTCATATTATTAGGAATGGGTGCACCAACATTGGTTGCAGTTCCCGTAGCGTTAATTGGTGCAGCTTGTAATTTTTGGGTTCAATATGACTTTATCGCAAAATCAGCTAGTGGCTCAAAAGTTATCGATGTCGAAGGGCCAGAAGATCTGACACAAATACCAACATGGAAAGATGAGCTCATGGCTGGCGTAAATATTATTTCATCCATTACAGAAGGAGCCGGATTTGCAGTGGGAGTTTATTTGGCTGCAGATGCAAATCATTTTAATATTGCCACTAAAGTTATTTTAGCCTCTGTTGCTTTTAAATTACGACAAGGCACGACCATGCAAGCTGATGGCCAGAAAATTTTTATCGAGCGAAGAAAAAATTTCTCCACAACTAAGATCGGAAAAATCGCTAATTTAACCCAGCAATTCCCACCCATTTATCCTTTTGCGATAGATTTTAATAGTTGGGTCAGAGATTTTTTACCGACGATAGAAGGGTTGCTACCTGCGCTTGCTTTTAATGCTTTTTTACAAAGACGTATTGAAAATAAAATAATCTGTGCGATGCTTTCCACTTTAGTCTGTAGTGGTGAATGGTATCAACAAAAAGGTTATAGCGTAAATATTATTAAACATGTGCAAGAGTTAGCTGACACGCATCCACCTTTAGGGTTTGCACATGTGGTTGATATTATTATTCGCCTTTATAATGAGTCAATTGGCAATATAGTAAATGGTCGTTTGGTGAATGATTTGATTGGTGTAGTGATTCCACCTGCTATCTGGAATTTAATTATTAAAATGGCGGGAAATTATTTTACCGGGTATGTAGGTGGTCGTGAAGTGTTGTCAATCTTGCCCGATTTGTTTGAAAAGCTTGGCATTGACCTTCCTTGTGATTTGGATTCTGCAGAAACTTTTTTAAAACCCATTGTTGGGAGTGTATGTGCAATTGCAGGCATTTCACAGTATATCGCAGGCTACGATAAAAATTTAGATGGGAAGCCAATTGGTATAAAACCCTTGTTAGAAAAAGTATATGGCAAGAGCAGTGTTTCAAGTTGGGGTCTCTCAGATGTACGCGATAGATTCTTTGGTTGGACGCATTATATGAAAGCTTGGCCGCAGCGATTTTTTAATGTAGGTAAGGAATTCGTAGAGGAAGTAAAGTCAGATTATCCTTGTTTTCATAAAGACGTCGATGAAGAAAGCATGACTGATGATTTAGATAGAATGGAGCAAGGTCTGAAGCGTTCGTTTATTTAAAAAGAGATGTCTATATCTAATGCTTTCCCTCAGGTAAAATCAGTTAAAGTTAATGCATTCCCAAGGAAACTTATGATTGGACAGCTAAAGGGCATACTGCTTGAAAAGCAACCTCCGCAATTGATTCTGGATGTAAATGGCATAGGTTATGAAATTGATGCCTCTATGAATACGTTTTATCAATTACCTGAGATAGGTCAAACCATTACATTATTTACTCATTTTGTCGTGCGGGAAGATGCGCATTTATTATATGGATTTCATGCTCGCGAAGAGCGGTCATTGTTTCGTACGTTGCTTAAAGTGAACGGGGTAGGACCTAAATTAGCACTGACTATTTTGTCCAGTATTGATCCTAAAGAATTTATACGTTGTGTCGTTAATAATGACACTGCCAGTTTAGTGCGTATTCCAGGGGTGGGTAAAAAAACGGCGGAACGATTAATTATAGAAATGCGGGATAAGGTTGCAAATTGGCAACATGCAGAACCCATGGGCGTCAATGAGATTCCTGATGCATCTCGTGGTTCGCGTAATCAAAATAGCCAAGATGCCGTCTCAGCCTTAATTGCATTAGGCTACAAACCTCAGGAAGCCAGTCGGGTTGTTTCAAAAGTCGATGATGGTACGTTGACTAGTGAACAAATAATTCGACTGTCATTGCGGGAGATGGTGACATGAGCGAAATTGATCGCATTCTCAATCCTGAGCAATCAGGAATGGATACTGTAGACCGTGCAATACGTCCTAAGACATTACAAGATTATGTAGGTCAACCCGCAGTGCGAGAGCAAATGGAAATCTTTATTCAAGCTGCTCGTGCACGTAAAGAAGCCTTGGATCATGTTTTAATTTTTGGTCCACCAGGATTAGGTAAAACAACTTTAGCTAACATCATTGCAAATGAATTAGGGGTAGGTTTGCGTCAAACGTCAGGCCCCGTTCTAGAAAGGCCGGGTGACGTGGCTGCACTGCTTACCAATTTGCAACCTAATGATGTGTTATTTATCGATGAAATTCATAGACTCAGCCCAGTAGTGGAGGAGGTTTTATATCCAGCCATGGAAGATTATAAATTGGATATCATGATAGGCGAGGGGCCTGCTGCACGTTCTATTAAATTAGATTTAGCCCCTTTTACGCTGGTGGGCGCAACGACTCGTGCCGGCCTGCTCACTTCGCCATTACGTGATCGTTTTGGAATTGTTCAGCGTTTAGAATTTTATAACGTGACTGATCTCACTAGCATCTTGCAACGCTCATCTACTATTTTGGGAATTGCTATCGATCCTGCGGGCGCGCAAGAAATTGCTAAACGCTCGCGAGGCACACCACGCATTGCAAATCGTTTATTAAGGCGTGTACGAGATTATGCGGAAGTAAAAGCCAACGGTAAGATTTTTCAAGATGTCGTTCAATCAGCATTAAACATGCTAGATGTGGATGATCAGGGCTTTGATATGATGGATAGGAAATTGCTATTAGCCTTAATTGATCGTTTTAATGGCGGTCCTGTAGGGGTTGATAGCTTAGCAGCTGCAATCAGTGAAGAGCGGGGCACTATTGAAGATGTAATAGAGCCTTTTTTAATTCAACAAGGGTTCATGATGCGCACTCCTCGAGGACGTATTGCCAGCCCTCAGGCATACCTGCACTTTGGTTTGAAAGTGCCAGACAAAATTGCTGTGCAGAAGAATTTAAGTTTATTGGAAGATACTGAATAACGTAAACATGTTTAATTAAATAGTTATTATAATCAACAAGAAAGAAGATTTTTTTGTAAATAAGTGCGCAAATGTGATACAATAAGATTTGGTCAGTATGGGATAATTAACCGATTAATTGCCGAGGAGAGCTGCTATGGTTGACATTCGCGATGCGTCTCGTACGATTGAAATTTATACCATAGAAGGTTTGATACAATTTGCTGATTTTTTAAAAAAATGTGGATCCAGTGTAGATCTGGTC
>DHXK01000110.1:27336-37656 GCA_002413665.1 Legionellales bacterium UBA5158
GATCCAGTGTAGATCTGGTCGGCATCGAAATATTAGATCTTGAAGGCCTAACATATGGCTTGCCAGATTATCAAAAAGAAAAAGCAGTTGAGCTTATTTCCTATATTTTAAAAAATGACCCCTATATTGAAGAGTTATTGATGATAAATAACCCACTTTCTAAGCAAATCTTAGAAGATCTTGGGAATTATAATAAAAAAGAAAATTCCTTCAAGTCTAATCGGTGTTAAGCTTTCACACAATTGTATGTTAGATGTGAAATAGTTAGCTGGAGAACTTGGTGAGATTTTTTAGCAACAGATTATTCCCGCGTGCCCCTTTCTTTAGATGTAATTCTTCTGGTTCTGACAATAATGGCCTAAGTTTGCAACCTGCAAACTTAGGCCATTTGCTACGTAATATTCAATATTCATTTTCATCTATGACAAAACGAAGTCGCTCAATTTTGATGGGCATGTTAGGAATGATGTATCAATTACGCACTGTTGGAGCCGCACATGGCGAACCACGTTTTTTATTAAGTGCAAATAATAATGGAAAATATTTACTGCAATTGTTTTCAGCAGATTTCATGACTACTTCTGATTTGCTTAAATTGTTAAAGCAATGCCGCCCAGTAGGATTGCTGAGCTACGAAAGAATTCTCGATGATTCTGTATTCTCCCCTCTGGGTGGGTCAGTGCGGTTAATTAGTGGGATTGGATGGAGCCCCTCAGGCTATCTGGCGGGCTTATATTCTATTGCCAATACCGTGAAGCAAGATAAGTTGGTTGACTGCCTGTTAATGCTCATAAAAGGCTATGAACCAAAAGCTAATTATGAGTTTGAACGTGAAGTTGTATTTGGAGTTTTAATTTCGCTCTTTTTCATTTGGTTAATTCATCATATTGTTAGCCATAGTTATGCTAGCTTACTTGAATTAAGGCAAGAAAATGCGATAGAGCTTGTGGCGGCTGAACCAGAGCTAGAGCAAATCCAAGTAGAAGAAGATGTCGTTGATGAATCTTTGTTATCAAGTCGGATGGACGTATTAGAAACTAAGCTGTCAGAGTTGAAAATATCAGAAAGTAAAAATATAAAATTGCAAATTAATATTAAGGTTCTTCAAGACAAAATGGATAAATTTGTTATTGAAAACAAATGTCCTATAGATCAAAGTTTAATGGATGATCCCATCACTATGAGTTCAGGCCATACTTTTAATAAAAAAGCCATACTGGGATGGCTAAAGACTGATGAGAAAACATGCCCGGCTACACGTATTATTTTATTGGAAAATAAAAAAGTTGCTCTCCATACAGATGTATTTCGGAAAGGGTATATCATCAAAAAACTCACAAAATTAGAGCGGTCATTCACATTGCTAGCCGAAAAAAAGCAGCCCATAGTTGAAAATGAAGCTCGCAAAAAACGATCACCTAAAGAACGAAAGTAAAAACAACCTAAGTCATAAACACACGCGAACATAGGCAAAAATACGAATCTAGTTTAAACTTGTCACACGTTTAAATAGCAAGGCCGGCACTATGAACGAATTTATTTTCCCCCTGAAAGTCTATACCGAAGATACCGATTATGCCGTTGTCAGTAAAATTATAAAAGTAGGACCAGCCAGTTTAGTGTATGATCAGTATTTGCGCTTGACCAATGAACCCAATACCCTATTATGCAAGGCAATAGTAAAAGTAGCTTGTGTCAATAAGCTAATGCAGCCTTGCGCTTTACCCATTGATTATGACTATGACATTTTAACGGGAGACCTAGTGTGAATATTGATTCTTCATTTCTAACTTATTTTGTAAATGCAGGGCTGGTGGTGAAGCTCGTGTTGCTGTTATTGGTTTGCGCCTCTATCGTTTCCTGGACTTATATTGTGCAAAGAGGTTTTTATTTAGGTAATACTCGCAAGGCAACATTAGCCTTCGAAGAAAGATTTTGGTCAGGTGGTGATTTATCAAAACTTTATAATGAAAGCATAGAAAAATCACAAGCTACTGGCCTTGAATTAATTTTCCAAGCAGGTTTTAAAGAATTTTTACGCTTACATAAACAATCTGGTATGACTGCAGATGCGATTATGGAAAGTGCTAGACGGGCCATGCGGGTTTCTCAAATGCGCGAACAAGACAAGTTAGAAATGCATTTGCCGGTATTGGCAACAGTAGGTTCGACCAGTCCTTACGTGGGTTTATTTGGAACGGTATGGGGAATTATGTTATCTTTTCGTGCTCTGGCTAACGTCCAACAAGCTACAATTGCTATGGTGGCGCCAGGAATAGCGGAAGCATTAATTGCCACAGCGATGGGTCTCTTTGCGGCTATTCCAGCAGTAGTGGCTTACAATCGTTATGCTAATGACATAAACCGTTTGTTAAATCGTTTCGATGGATTTCAAGAAGAGTTTTCAAATATTTTATTAAGGCAGGCTCAAATGAGCTTAAATCGGAATCAAGCCGAGGTAGAAGGATAAGCATATGACTATGCAAAATTATCGTAATGGCCCGAAACGCCAAATGGCGGAAATCAATGTAGTCCCTTTTATTGATGTAATGCTGGTGTTGTTGGTTATCTTTATGGTGACAACTCCTTTGCTCACTCAGGGCGTTAAAATTGATTTGCCTAAGACCGAAGCAAAAGCAATTCCACCCAATCAAAAAGAACCTTTGATTGTGACAGTCGATGCTTCTGGAAATTACTATTTGAATATTTCTGACAAACCTAATCAACCGATTACTGAACAAACACTGAGTTATTTAGCCACTACGCAATTAAAAGCAACAGCAGATAATGCTGAGCAGCGCCCTGTTCTGGTACGCGGGGACAGTAATGCTAACTATGGCAAAATAGTTGCAGCGATGGTGGTGTTACAGCAAGCAGGGGCTAAGACGGTAGGTTTAATTACTCAGCCAACTACGCCTGATCATACTGTTCTAAAAGGGTGAAGATAGTGGTGTTACAACGATATAGCCCAGCTTTCTTTTTCTCCGTTATATTTCATATACTGGTGTTAGCAATATTCATTATTAGTTTTGAATTTAGTTCAAGAATGCCAGTGGTTGAAAATTCTGATAAAGATATGAAAGTGATTAGCGCAGTCGTGATGGAGACACCGAATCCTATGCCCGCGCCTATCCCCACTCCGCAGATACAACCACAGATAGAAAAAAGTGCACCTCCTCCCATCGTCAAGTCTGCTCCAAAACCTGATCCAGTATTGTTACAAAAACAGCAAGCCATTGCCCTAAATTTGCTACGTAAAAAACAAATTATCGCGCAGAAAGAAGCGTTAGCTAAGCAGCTGTTAGAGGATGTAAAAAAGCAAGCACAACTGCAAAAAAAATTAAAATTAAAACTAAAGCAAAGCTCACTAGAAGCAGATTTTGCGAAAGAGTTAAAAGATCAAGCGGCTAAAAATCTGGAACGCCAATTGCATCAAGAACAAGTTCGTTTAGCAGGTTCGAAGATGCAAGGGGAAGTTAATAAATATAAGGCGCTGATATTGCAAGCCATCAGTGAACGTTGGTTAGTTCCAGCTGGCGTCAATAAAAAATTATATTCTGAATTATTAATTCGGTTAGCACCAGGAGGAGCAGTTCTCGATGTCCAGATTACTAAAAGCAGTGGTGATATTGCTCTAGATCGATCAGCGCGTGATGCTGTTTTTAAAGCATCTCCTTTGCCTGTGCCGACTGAAACACGAGAGTTTGCTCAGTTTCGACAATTTGTTTTACGCGTTAAGCCAGAAAGTGTATTGTCAGGTTAAGTTTAAAATGAGGGTTTAAAATATGCGAAAATTAATAATTACACTATTTTTCTTCAGCTTGCTAATCTCAGGTCGTGCATCAGCGCTGTTAAGTTTAGAGCTAACACGAGGTGTGTCAGGTGCAGTTCCGATTGCTATTTCTCCTTTTGGTGGAGCAGGTGCATCAGCTCCACAAAATATTTCAGCTATCGTCAGCAACGATTTGCAAAATAGTGGTCGCTTTAAAGTGTTTGGCCACGATGCTATGAATCAATATCCCAGTGATGTAAATGACATTCAGTATAGTTATTTTCGTAGCCTAGGTGCCGAAAAGCTGGTGATAGGTAAGATTACTTTAGTGGGCAGTAATCAATACCAGGTTAATTTTGCATTACTAGATGTGTTTAAAGGAAAAGATAGCGCTCACAACTCTCAAGCAGTGGTGCTACAAGATAAATTTGTTGTTTCAGGCTCACAATTGCGCCCTTTAGCGCATCATATTAGCGACATTATTTATCAACAAATTCTAGGTACGCGT
The DNA here is from genome assembly GCA_002413665.1 of Legionellales bacterium UBA5158. Lineage (GTDB taxonomy): Bacteria > Pseudomonadota > Gammaproteobacteria > DSM-16500 > DSM-16500 > UBA5158. Next base: position 31,617 of record DHXK01000110.1, read on the forward strand.
GGAATTTTCTCCACACGTCTTGCTTATGTTCTTGTCCAGCGCTCACCGGGCAAGCCACCGCTACATGTTTTAGAAGTCTCAGATCAAGATGGTTACAATTCTCATCCTTTGCTGTCGTCTAAGGACCCTATTATGTCACCTGCATGGTCTCCGGATGGTCGGCGTATCGCTTATGTTTCTTTCGAGAATAGACGTTCTTCAATTTATGTGGAAGATGTTGCCAATGGCAGTCGTCGTGTGGTTAGTCAGTACCACGGAATTAATGGCGCACCGGCATGGTCTCCTGATGGTCGTAAGTTGGCGCTAGTGTTGTCTAAAGATGGTTCACCTAATATTTATGCGCTGACTGTATCCACCGGACAGCTAACTCAGATGACGCATGATTGGTCCATTAATACTGAGCCAGCTTGGGCTCCAAATGGTAAAAGCTTAGTGTTCACCTCGAATCGTGGGGGAGCACCGCAGATTTATCAGCTTAATTTAGCAACTCAAGCGGTTTCTAGAGTAAGTTACGATGGAGATTATAACGCTCGCGCATCATTTACAGCAGATGGAAGTCACATTGCTATGCTGCATCGTGAAAATGGTGTTTATAATGTTGGTCTGCTAGATTTAGATGCTGGAAGATTTCATTTGTTGACGAGTAACGGTACAGATAACGAGTCTCCCAGTGTGGCTCCTAATGGCAGTATGGTGCTATATGGCACGCTCTATAACGGAAGCAGCATGTTAGGCATGGTTTCCAGTGATGGAAAAGTTCAGCTACGCTTACCCGCACGAAATGGCGAAGTGCAGGACCCTGCATGGTCACCATTTTTGTCTTGATGCGGGTATTTTTCACGGTATACTCTTTCGATTATGTGAGATTAAAAAATTTACAAAAAGGCCTGAGCAAGGTGAATTTAGGATTTAAAAGGAGATGCATTAATGAAGTTAAAAACGTTAGTTCAAGTGATGTTGGTTAGCTGTACGATTATGGGTTTGACTGCATGTAGCTCTATGAAAAAACATGGTGATCAATCAGGCGCATCTGATGCAAATGGTTCTGGTTCTCAAACCTATGGAGCGGGTGATAGTAGCAATTTTGGTGGCGGTAACTTAACTCCTGAACAATTATTAGCAAAAAGAACTTATTATTTTGAATATGATAAAACCGATGTCAGCGACAATGACAAGCCTGCCATCATGGCAAATGCAAATCATTTAGTTGCAAATGCACATGCGAAAGTACTCTTAGAGGGACATACAGATCCGCGTGGTAGTCGTGAATATAACGTGGCGCTGGGTGAGCGTCGTGCAAACTCCGTTGCGAATCTCATGAAATCTAAAGGTGTTGGCTCAGATCAAATTCGTGTCATTAGTTATGGGGCAGAACGTCTTGCAGCTGCTGGACATACCGAACAAGATTATCAACAAGATCGTCGTGCGGTGCTAGTTTATTTACAACAGTAATAAAAAGCATGTCGCCTTTGTGATGATACACATAGGCGATTTTTTTTAACCGTCACTGACGCAATTGTATCAGTGCGACGAGTACAAGGAATAAAAAGATGATCGTTTCCCATTTGAAACGTACTTTAGTCGTATTGTTATTTTCTTTAGTAACACTCAATGCTTATGCGCATGTAGCTCCTGTCTATGATGTAGACAATTATCCTCCTCAATTTGATGGCCAGGATGACAGTAACACTTCTGCTGCAGCACCAATGCCTAGCGCTGTTCCCGAGAGACCTCAACCTTCGTCAGTAGACACTCAGCCACAGTCTTTTGTTTCTGACTCTTCATTGTCTTTAGATCAACGTGTAGGTCGTGTAGAGCAACAAATCAATAACATGCTTCATGATGACCAGGCTGCTAAAGTTGGCGCTGTACAGACCGATGTACAAGCTTTAAGAGGGCAAATTGAAGAGCTCACGCATCAAGTTCAACAATTACAAGCTCTGCAAAAAACCATGTATTCCGATTTAGATAAACGCGTTATTAATCGTGAGCTAACAGGATCGGCCGGTACGGCCTCTGAAACACCAAATACTCAAGCGGATGATACTATCCCTGCTACCCCCCAGAATAAATTAAAATTCGCACCCGCGGCCGCTTTGGACAAACCTGTTGTTAAGCCTATCAAAACTCCTGTAGCTCAGCCGAATGTAGTCGAAGAGCAAGAAATTTATCAGGCGGCGTACAGTTTAATTAAAGCTAAGAAATATAGCCAAGCTGCCAACACTTTGCAAAAAATGCTGCAAAAATACCCTACCGGTCAATTTGCAGCTAATGCACATTATTGGTTAGGTGAGCTGTATGGCTTATTAGGCAAAAATGATCAGGCGGTGACTGAGTTTTCAACTGTCGTTCAGAACTACCCAGAGAGCCCTAAGTTAGCAGATGCACAATTAAAATTAGGCTTAATTTACGCAGCTCAATTTAAATGGTCGGATGCAAAAACAGCTTTCAAAATGGTAATCACGCATTACTCAGGGACCCCATCAGCACGCTTGGCATCAGAACAGCTAAAGCAGATTAAACAAGCAGGCCATTGAGTTGAGCCGACTGCGAATTACAGAAATATTTTATTCCCTGCAAGGCGAAACACGCACGGTAGGCTTGCCTACGGTTTTTGTGCGTTTAACAGGTTGTCCTTTACGCTGCGGCTATTGTGATACAGCTTATGCGTTTCAGGGGGGTAATTGGCAGGAAATCGATGAGATTTTAACGCAAGTTGCCAGTTTTAGCGCCCATTACGTGACAGTGACAGGGGGTGAGCCTCTGGCGCAAAAGCCTAGCCTAGAATTATTGTCTAGGTTGGCAGACGCAGGTTATGAAGTATCATTAGAAACCAGTGGTGCCTTGGATATAGCCTCAGTAGACCCACGTATAGTCAAAGTGGTCGATATCAAAACTCCAGGCTCAATGGAAGTAACTAAGAATCTATGGTCTAATCTGGAATATTTATTGCCTCACGATCAAGTAAAGTTTGTTATTTGTAATCGAGATGATTATGAGTGGTCAAAAGATATTATTCAGAAATATAAGCTAGCAGATGTTTGTGAAATTTTATTATCTCCAAGTTATCAGGAGCAACCTGTAGGATTATTGGCCGATTGGATACTAGCAGATCATTTAAATGTGCGTTTACAGATTCAATTACATAAATATTTGTGGGGAGACGTTGTTGGGCGTTGATATTTTCTTATGATTCTGTATTATAGGCGCCTCGAGTTTATGTAACTTTTAATGTACGGGCCGTTAGCTCAGCCGGTAGAGCAGCAGGCTTTTAACCTGTTGGTCCTGCGTTCGAATCGCAGACGGCCCACCAAATTCACTAATAGAAACAAAGAATTACAGCGTTACTTTGTAACATTCAAACCACTCGCAAATGTCCGTGCATGACTTTTGCATGACTGAGTGATGCATCTGTCCTTAACAAAGTGAGTGTTGGCCTCGTGTGGCTCTCACAAACTTTATTAGATGATCTCGCCCCGAAAAAACGGACACATCACTAAGCGACCATTTGCGCTTCAAAATTCACTGGGCTCAAATACCCCAGCTTAGAATGAAGACGTTTGCGATTGTAATACACATCGATATAATCAAACACATGATTTTTTGCAAAAGCACGTGTTACAAATTTTTCGCCGTGTACTGCTTCAACTTTAAAACTATGATTCCAGCTTTCCATCGCGGCATTATCAAAACAATCACCACGCTTACTCATGCTACAAATTAGCCCGTTATCAGCTAATAGCTTTTGATAATCATACGAGCAATACTGACTACCGCGGTCGGAGTGGACAATAACTCCGCGTGGCATTTTTCGGCGCCATAGAGCCATCTGTAAGGCGTCTATCACAAGAGATGATGTCATGCGCGAGGACAGCGCCCAGCCAACCACCATGCGAGAATATAAATCCATGACAACTGCCAAATAAAGCCATCCTTCATCTGTCCAAATATAAGTGATGTCACTTACGTATTTTTCATCGGGGTTACTGGCTTCAAAATGTTGCTGCAATAAATTAGGCGCGACGGGTAGTTTGTGATTACTGTTCGTTGTTGCTTTATATTTTTTTGCAGCTTTGGCACGCCAACCATTCGATCTCATGAGCCTTGTCACTCGATGACGGCTCACAGATGTGCCTTCTATTTTCAACCTTTTTGTAATGCGTTTGGCGCCAGCACGTGATTTTTCGTCGTCAAAAATATGTTTTATTTTAGCTGTTAATTCAACATTGCTGAGTGCGCGCAAAAATGCGGGGCGATCTAGCCAATCGTAATAACCACTCGTTGATACTGAGAGCATGTGACACATCATTTTTATTGAGTAACGCAGATTGTTTTCTTTGATCATGGCGTACTTCACTCCGACTCTTTCGTAAAGTACGTTGCCACCTTTTTTAAGAAAGAATTTTCCTCTTGTAGTCTGGCAACCTCGCGTTTAAGTTTAGCCATTTCTGCTTGCTGTAACTTTTGGTTTTCAATCGTATCTCCGCCTTTTTTCTGCTGGCTACGCCAGTAGTAAAGCATGGATTCACTGATACCAAGATCTACCGCTGCTTGAGACACCCCGTCTTTGGTCGCGCGCTCAAGTGCTTGATCTTTGAACTGGGGGCTGTATTTTTTTCGATTTACTGACTTTTTTGTGTTTTTTTCGTTCATTTTTCACCTCAATATTAGAGAGCTACTCTCTTAATGGGGTGTCCGTGAAGTCGGGGCTAGATCATATTAGGAGGTTTATCAGTAATGGATTTATTTTTTGATTAGGAAACAGAAATGTTAAAAAGTGAATTAAACTTTCTGTCATCAAATTGAGTTGGATAGCAAACCAACCTAGCATAGAAATAATAAAAACGAATCCAAAAATATGGGTGCCTTTTGTGCCGAAAATTGTTATCACGCATTCAACAGTGCTTTTTCGTTCTTTTGTCGCCATGGATGAAGTTAAATACGCATACATCATAAGAAAAAAATTACCTAGGATAATTGCTCCCAGTGCTGACAGGTAACCGTAATTTTTTACTAGCATTTGACCGGTAATTATCACAGGCAAGCAAATAGCTCCGCCAATTTGAATACATAGCAGCTGCCTCCAGTTTTGTTTTGCGAAGAGGGTATTCATTTAATTCTCTGTGTGGGGTTGTGTTTATAAAAGCAGAGGCTCAGGCTTGGATCTCTGACTTCCAACCTTTTGCCAAAATGTATCGGTGATGTTATTCCTGTATATGATGTTTGATCGCCTCAGCAATCCATTGATTCAAGCTTATTTTATGTTGTTTTGCAGCGATATAAACTTGTCTATGTAGTTCAGGTTCAATACGTAAGTTGAATTTTCCAGAGAAGGTTTTTTCTGGTTGTTCATCGCGTTCTTTGCAAAAACTAAGGTAATCATCTATGGACTCTTTGAAGGCTTTTTTAATTTCAGCAACAGATGAGCCTTGAAAAGTGATCACATCGCGAGTATTCATAATTTCGCCATGGAAAATTTCTGTCTCATCGTCAAATTCAACATGTCCCATATAACCTTTATAAATTAACATTTGATATCTGCCTCTTTTAAAAATCGTCTCATTGAGATAACAGCACCCTTGTCCGTTTCTTTTTTTGAGTGAGGGCGGTGGAAAACAGCTCGGATACCGTTTAGCGCAATTCGTACCCGAGAACCATTCCCTTCTGAGATTTCAGCACCTAAGGCGCTAAGCATCGCTTCAATATCTCTCCATGCAATACTTGCTTGAACAGGATTTTGAAATATTTGTTCTAATGTTTTTTGATGCTTTTTATTCATTGTAGCATAGTACCATAAAATGGTACTATATCAAGGTTCGACATGGTTTTTACCGTTCGTGACTTTTTCGTGACTTTTTCGTGACTTTTTCGTGACTTTTTCGTGACTTTTTCGTGATTAGGTTGTGCTTCGTTATGCTCTGTTGTGCTAATTGCAAGGGTCGCACAGTCCTATAAGTTTATATTAATCAATCATATATATTTTGAGCTGATAACTTTTAACCTGTTGGTCCTGCGTTCGAATCGCAGACGGCCCACCAAA
>DHXK01000110.1:37810-38115 GCA_002413665.1 Legionellales bacterium UBA5158
CGAATCGCAGACGGCCCACCAAAATTACTAAACTAATCAAAAAGCTACAGTGTTATATTATAACATTCAGGCAAGTCTTAAAAATCCACGTGCGACTTTTGCGCTACTGAAATCTTATATGCTTGCATCGTTATCACTCCAACGCAATGTTCTTGCACTGACAGAGTAACTTCTGGTATTTTGCCATTGAGTTATTGCCACTCTTCCAAGTTTTTAATCCTGTTTTATCTTCAACTATTTTCAGCATTCCATTAGTTTAAACTTCAATCCCTCTATATTTTCGCTGTCACCACATCGCTATAAAT
>DHXK01000110.1:38325-39584 GCA_002413665.1 Legionellales bacterium UBA5158
ATCACCACATCGCTATAAATAAAGCCAGCAACCACACCTCATCATCACTCAAAAACAAGGAGACTTCGAAAACTTACTGTAATTAACTCTCCAGCAAGACAAGATGATTTTAATTCTAATAATTTATGCTCTAGATCTTTTGTCTGATCTGACTCTAAAATAGAACGATACCACAGAATTGATTAAAATAAATACAAACCTTCAGAGTCCATATATGAGTGCGTTCCTTTATTCGGATTCAGCTAGAATTGAGCGAACGGTTTCTAGCGTCATCATAAGAGTCATCGATTGCAATGGAGATGCAACGAAACCTCGTGATAAATAAAACCTCTTGGCTTGTTCTGATAAGGCGTGAACCAGGATAGCAAAAATACCTGCATCTCCAGCCACGCTAACCGCGCGGATCATTGCATCACGCAGCATGGCGCTTCCAAGTCCCATGTTGTGATGTTGTTTATCTATCGCTAATCTGCCGAGCAACAGCACAGGCAATGGGTTCGGCATATTGCGTCGCATCGTTTTGGGTGCGGCTTCATGGCTGATTGCGCCAGCTGATAGAGTGTAGTAGCCAATGATGGTTTTTCCGTCGCACAAAACAAAACAACGTGAAGCACCGGAAGCTTGATTTTTAAGCGCTCTTTTTTTTAGCCATTCATCAAGTGACGCTTCGCCACTATTAAAATTCACAAACGCATGATCGACTAATATTGGAGTTGGAGGTAATAGTTTTTGCACACTTACTTATCCCATGGCGCCTTCGTTTTGAGTAATCGGCGTAGTTTGTCAGTTGCTGGTAGTGGTTTATCAAGCAGTGCTTGAAATTTTTCAAATGTACCAGCGTCTACTGTAAAAAATGCTTGGTTAAGGAGTACGTCTTCTGCTTGGCGGCAAGCTGCGTCAAGCATAAACTCCGATCGACTACGGCCCAGTCGTTCAGCAGCTTGATCAATGAGATCACGTTGACGCGCTTTGGCTCGAAGATTAATAGACACTGATTCGTTAGCTTGTGGATGGCTCATCTGATGCACCTCTTTATATACATTTAGTATACATAATTGTGTAGAAAAGTGCAATACATTGCTAAACAACATATATACAGGATAAGCGATGAAAAACATTTTTCTCGTTTAAATCGCGGTGCGACTTTGGTGCGACTGAGTAGTGTATTGTTATGCTTCGTTGTGCATTCCAGGGCAATTGTAACGATCGCCTGTCGAAAATAACGTATATTAATCAATTACTTATTTTGCTATTATTTC
>DHXK01000110.1:39767-44425 GCA_002413665.1 Legionellales bacterium UBA5158
GCTATTAGCTTTTGTAAAAAATTCCCCCAAGCTAACAATTTTGAGTGATGAGTTAAAAGCCTATCACTCGATCCTCAAGTTTTTTTAGTTTGACCTCACTACTCGGTATGATGTATTAAGAAAATCTGTTAAATTCTCGGGCAATTTTTACTCGAGAGTTAACGGATGCTACTCAAAGAGCCACTGGAATTTGCAAAAGAATTTATCCAAAAACTGAATGAATCTATTGTTGCTGAAAAGCCTGGCAGCGCCTTGTCGCGTCACCAGCGATGGTGGCTTGCTTTTTGTATAACAGCCATTCTCATAACGAACAGTGTGTGCTGGGCGCGTTTTGAGCGTGCCAGTCTTGGAAAGCTAACGCTAGCAGGCCTTTCTTGGATGTTTAAATGTTCTAAAATTTCATGGGATCGCTTGCTCATTCATAGCGTGCGGACGTTATTAAAAGCATATGGAATAACGGAAGGCGTATTAGCATTAGATGATTCAGATCGAAATAGGACAAAAAATACAACTCAAATTGCCCACGTACATAAAATAAAAGATAAAAAAACAAATGGCTATATGATGGGACAAAATATTGTATTGCTACTCTTGGTGTCGCCAAAAATTAGTATTCCCGTTGGATTTGCATTTTACGAGCCTGATCCAATGTGGAAAGCATGGCAGACCGAAAACAAGCGTCTAAAGAAGCAAGAGGTGGATAAAAAACAGAGACCTAAAAAGCCATCAAGAGATCCGCGCTATCCGACTAAACAAAACTTGGCCTTGAAATTGCTACGAGTATTCTCCAAAGAATTTCCAGAAATTAAGGTCCGATGCATTTTGGCAGATGCACTTTATGGAAATAAAGATTTTATGACGCCTGCCAGCAAATTATTTGGCGGAGTCCAAATGATTAGTCAGTTACGTAGTAATCAAGTTATTCAAATGTGGAATTACACACAAACAGTCAGCGAGTATTTTCAGTCTCATCCAGGCATTCAAACAACTATTCCCATTCGTGCCGGGGAACCCAAAATTGTTGTAATAGGCGGTGCTAGATTGCGCGTAAAAGCGCACAAAAAGAAGCGATTTGTTATCGCCCTGCGTTATGAGGGCGAGTCAGAAAGCCGTTATATTGTTGCTACCGATATGACGTGGCGGATGACAGACATTGTCTCAGCGTATACACTTAGGTGGCTCGTAGAGGTGTTTTTTTCAGACTGGAAAATGTATGAAGGGTGGGGGCAAATGGCCAAGCAACCTGGTGTCGATGGATCGAACAGAGGTTTGATCTTGAGCCTGTTGACTGACCATGCTCTACTACTTCATCCAGATCAGATGGCCTTATTAAAACACAAACTCCCCGCAATAACTGTGGGGAGTCTGCGAGAAAAAATTCGCTTTGAAGCTATTATTGAATTCATGCGTCAACTGTTATCTTGTGACAATCCCGAAGCTGCTTTAGCAGAAAGTATCGAACAAATAAAAAAAGTTGTGATACTTGCACCATCGAGTAAGCATTTAAATCATCGTACACTAGGTCGGCTTGAACCAAGCGCATCACTGAAATATAAGAAGGTTGCGTAATAACATGGATGCATAAAAACTGGCAAGCGTTAAAAACTTGAGGATCGAGTATCACAGATACAAAGTGCGATAAAAATTTTAAAAACATAATATATATTTAACAAAATGGAAAAAAACATGAAGATTAAATTAATATGCTTTTCAGCTTTATTTATTATTTCTAGCACGTGTTATGCGAAGCCAAATTATGATGCAAATGATTTAAAAAAATTTCAAGAATCGAATGCATGCCGCAGTTGTAATTTAAGCAATGCTTATATTTATGGTGATCATCGGCATGCAGATTTGGTGGATGCAAATATCTCTGATGCTTCATTCCAAGGTGATAACACCATGGCTGATTTTACAAATGTTATTGGCACGAAAGCATATATTTCAAATGGATCAGATGCAAAAATTAACAATGCTATTTTAATTGATGCGCAATTTAGTGGAAATTTTACGAATGCTGATTTCAGCAATGCAGTACTTCGTGGAGCTAGTTTTTCCCATACAAATTTATACGGAGCGAAGATCACATCTCAACAATTAAGTGATGCTCGATCTGTATGCGATGCTATTTTACCAGATGGAACAAAAGGTAAATGCACATAATGATTTTGATAACTCTATATTCCATGTAGGTTGGGTGGAGCGCACTTAGCGAAACCCAACACAACCATTTAACTGTAACCTCAAGCCCAAGTAGGATACAAAATGAATTATCGTCGCGCGTATATTCCGGGAGGTACATTTTTCTTCGCTCTCGTCACATATCAACGACGAAAGTTATTTAAAGAACACAGCAATATAAAATTACTTCAGAGTTGTATCAAAAAAATAAAACAACAATACCCTTTCAAAATGCGCGCTTATGTAATATTGCCAGACCATCTTCATTGCATCTGGACACTACCAGACAACGACACAGATTACTCTACACGTTGGAGATTAATCAAAAGTTATTTCACGAGAACTTGTCTGCAAAATAATATTGATGTTCCTTCAAAATCAAGAGTACATAAAAAAGAAAAATGCACTTGGCAAAGACGATTTTGGGAACATGCGATAATAGATGAAAATGATTTTACTCAGCATGTCGATTATATTAATTACAATCCTGTAAAGTATGGATATGTTGCCGATCCTTCTGATTGGTTATATTCAAGCTTTAATTTTTATAAAAATAAAGGTGGTTATCCTCAAGGTTGGGGAGTTGATGACACAATTGGCGGGTATAATTTTCAAGAGTAATTATTGGGTTTCGCAAAAAAGCGCTCAACCCAACCTACATACTACAACCGCTGAAGACGTAAGAAAAATATCCAAACCTTTAGTTGAGTTGTTCGATCTGAAGCTGTGATCTTGAGCGTTTAGGAATAAAGAAAGCTATTTTATTTTTTATTCATTCTCAAATAATTAATACCATTCCATAACGATATGAATTTAGATGATTACTTTTTCCAAAGTGATTTACCGACGAATTTGTCACAATAGATCAATAATACTAGAATGTTTGTCGCTATTTTAGTGAGTTATACCCAGTTATAATATAGCTCAAAATATGTTATTATATGAGCTATAATATACGAGGATATGACTTATGCGCTGGAACTGGCAACAAGAAGACTGGCCCCAATTTTCTTACGATGCTGCACAAATACAAAATTTAGAGCAAGATTTTTCTGAAAAAAACCACTTCTTATCAGGAGCTTACCACTTTCTCGCTCAGGGCCAACAACACGCCTTACAACTAGATCTACTCAGTCAAGAAGCTCTAAAAACCTCTGAAATTGAAGGAGAATTTTTAAATAGAGACAGCTTGAGGTCTTCAATGGCCAAAAAATTAGGTCTACAAACAGAGAATTACAAAATATCACCCGCAGAACAAAGTATAGTTGAGATGACCCTCAAGGTTAATCAAACTTTTAATCAACCTCTCACTACAGAGCAACTTTTAGAATGGCATCTTTTATTAACTCAAACACGGTTTGATTTAATAAGAGTAGGCAGCTACAGAACACATGAAGAACCTATGCAAGTTATTTCGGGACATTCATACAAAACTAAAATCCATTTTGAAGCACCACCTTCGAAGCAGGTAAAACATGAAATGTCTCGTTTTATAAAATGGTTTAATGAAACAAGTCCTGCTGGTAAAAATCCTTTATCTGCTTTAATACGCGCTTCAATTACCCATTTATACTTTGAATCTATCCATCCATTTGAAGATGGAAACGGACGCATAGGACGGGCTCTGGTCGAAAAGGCTTTAGCACAATGCATAGGCCATACTAGCTTAATTGCACTTTCAACTATTATTGCAAACGATAAAAAAAATTATTATTTAGCGTTGGAAAAAGCTAATAAGTCTAATGAAATAACCAGGTGGTTGCTTTATTTTTCCCACACAATTTTATCAGCACAAGCCTATACTCAAAAATTAATTCGATTTTTAGTAGAAAAAACGAGGATATACGAAAAAGCTAAATATCAAATAAATGCTAGACAAGAAAAAGTTATCACTCGTATGTTTGGGGAGGGATTATCTGGATTTGCCGGCGGATTAAGCGCGGAAAACTATATCAGCATTGCTAATACATCACGTGCTACAGCTACTCGCGATTTATCTGATTTAGTCGAAAAGTTAATTTTGCGAAAAACAGGGCAACTTAAAAGTACACGCTACACTTTAAACATATCATTCAATGAGGATGAGTAAAACATTGGTTTGCTCATCGATCACCTGTACTAGGCGAATGTGTGTCACGAGGCTGTATAAATGATGAGGGAAGGCCCCTCGATGTCGGTTTGCAGGAGCAGGCATCAAATCACCTTAAGCTGCATTGGTAAAGAGCCCTTGTGGTGAGCGTTAAGGAAAAGGCGAAACTTGATTTTGCCAGATGAGGATTATGGAGACGAGCGCAAGCAAACCACTGTTAACCTGTCGAAACAGTTTAGACGATATCGAAATTAAAGCATTATTCGCTGCTTTATAATAAAACTTAGGGGCAACCTGTTTACTGCCTAAGTGATATCCGGCACAGAGGTGGCGTGAACTTAATCTAGGCTTTTATATGGAACGTGAGTCAGCCTAAGCAAATTATCTA
>DHXK01000002.1 GCA_002413665.1 Legionellales bacterium UBA5158
ATATTTTCATCACTACAATTATCGCTACAAAACCAACAAAACCTATGAAAAACGCAGCGGTCACAGGAACGAAACTTCGCATAATTAATACTGTTAAAGCCATTCCAATGCCAACAGAAAACTCTTTTATAAGTAAACCACCTTCTCGCCTGGAAAACACATCCAGATAGCTAACTGCGCATTCAATGAGAGTCAATGCAAAAGCCCAAAGCATTGCTCCAGCAAATACTTGACAATGAAAAACACTAGGCATGGCTATTACCAACATACTTGCTAACAGCGCAGACAGAGCTTGATTTAAACTAAATTTTTTCATTACATGCATTACAGGTTTTTGTAAAAAAACAACTGCTATACAATTTAATGAAATTGCCCAACCGTACCAACTAGGCAAGTATCCATAATAGTGAATTAAATACTGAGGTAAAATAGACGTAATACTCACTATTTTTACACCGGTAATAATTCCAACTATACCCCATGATAAACCACGTAAATTATTTAACTGCGAAAATGAAAAATTTGTTTTTTGATTATGATCATCTATTCCTTCAATATCTGAGCTTCTTTGTGTCAAGAAAATACAAATAAGAGTAACGACCAACATACCCAGACCTAACCATAAGAAATAATTATTATCACTTGGGAAAGCAATAACAAGGCCAGATAAAATACCACCTATGTTCATTGCTATTCTATTATTTGCGGTTCCTTCAGGTGTTTTTGCTGCATAAAATTTAAGAACATAGCCACCTACAGCCATACCGCTTGAAAATAAAATAGTCCCCAATAAATATTCGCCTTTAAGCCACAGCAGCATTCCTACTGTGCTGATTAAAAATGAATAAAATGTTACCCATCTTTTTGTGACCATTAAAAATAATGGAGCAAGCAAAATAAAACTTCTATATCCAAATACTAGAACTGTATTATTCATTGTATCTAGCCATGTGTTAGCTTTTGCTAAAATTAGGCAAAAGCAGCAGGCAGACAATAAACGCACAAAGTAAATACTATATTGTTTCATAAAATTTTAATCGCATTAATTAGCTATTACTTCATACAACTGAAAAATATTAAGGCTCAAATAATCACGCATTAACTCATCTGGATTATCATTTGAAAAAAGAATAGATGCGGCAATGTCACGAACCTTTTCCGCTGCAGTCAATTCATCCCCTAATTTCATATTGTAGGATACTTCATAAGAACTGCTAATGACTGGCTCATTAAATTTAGAAACAATACCTTTTAATTTTGGGTAAATTACAAATGCACTATAAGGTCCATAGTTAATATTAGGTAAATAATCATCATCGATCTGTAATAATATATGAGATTCCATAATAGAAATACCTAGATGCTTCTTATATGTTTTTGGGACCATCGATGCAGGAGGTCTTGCTGCAACCTCCACAAAAACCAATTCTCCATCAGCCTTTTTAATAACCTCAAGATGAGTGATTGCATTTTTAGGCATAACCATGGCTTGCAAAGCTTTTTCAGTAAATTCTTTTATCCTTTTGAAATCTTCAGTGTCACTAGGTAAAGTGAGGCTACCCACTGGCTTTCCTAAAGTGAAATCAAAACATGGATTTAAATACATTGATACTTGAGTATGAAATGTTTTACTATTTTTAATAAATGAATCGCAGTGGTAAAGAACACCCTCAACATATTCATCAATTTCAAATAATTTGGTATTATCCTTCTGAGAGCACCATTTTATTAATTCTTCATGGTCTTTAATCAAAGCGCTTCCAATACTGCCCGCTTGATTAATTGGTTTCGCAAACATCGGAAATGGAATTTCTTTACTAATCTTTTCTAAATATTTGGTTGGACTAATCAAAAATTCCGCATCATTAAATTCTATATATTTTGGACACCTTACGTCAGAATTAAATAACGATTCCTTCATTGTAATTTTATTAGCGTATCTTTCTAAGTCATCTTGATCTAAATTAAAATAGACCCTCAGTTTCCCGCAAATATCCATAGCTTGTTCAGAGCTGGTTACAATATCAAAATTTACATAATTATCTTTTGTTATTGCATTAACAATACCAATTAGCTCTGTCATATCAAAATTATTTGATACATGAATACCTTTAAAAAAATCATGCTGATCTCTATTTTTTAGTTGCTCAACACAAATTTCCGTTGAGATCAAATAAAGTTCATACTTTTCAGGATTAGTTATTTTAGAAATATCTAAAGTGAAAACAGGATGGTTCTGTAACAAAATTACTTTTTTCATAACATTTCTCTTCATTTAATAAAAATATTTAATTTATAAAAATTGTGAATCAGGTTTAAAATTGTCATATTTATGTTGAACAAAACCTAACATATACAAAAAACTATCTGACGTAATTGGAATTTTACGCTTTGGGAAATCATTTAAATAATCACGATTAAAGGGCATATTGCCAGTTTTAGCCCATTGCAAGTAACCTCTGGAATCAATAATGCTTCGAGTTAAATTTTTATTATCAAGATGCAAGCAATAAGGAACATCCAAATAACCTTTACTAAAAGCTATTTGCAATCCTTTATTTAATGAACAATGCAAATCAAGCACGCTATCCACTAAAAATTTAGCTTGAAGATAAATCTTTTCCTGCTCTTCTAAATCAACATTTAAATTTATATTGTTATCTACATTTTTAGATGCAATAAATGCAAGCTCTAACGACTCAACATTTTCTTCTATCGTTGGAATTCGATAGGCTTCAGCAGGTGTTTTGACAATCAACCGTTGAGCTTTTCCAGCCTTAGCAATCTGAGCACTTGTTTTAATAATTGTATTTGCACCAACTTTTGTTTTTGGAAAAACGCCCATATATGTATATACAACAATATGCCAATCAATATCAGACAAGTACTCATTCGCCAAAGTGTGCAAAGCACCTAAGGCAGACAAATCTTGCACTGCACTTGGTCCTTGTGCGTAACTTAAAGAAATACTTGCTAGACCATGCCTTTTAAAAAAGATACCTTCTAATATCCCAAGCGCTAGCAATAATGAGGGGGGGCATAATTGCCCGAGCATGCAGCCAGCGAAGCTTTCCAAATGGTTAACAATGCCCTTCTCTCTAGAGCTAGCAAGTAATTCACAACAAGCAGCCCAGGCAGAAATAGCTTTTTCAATGGGTAAACGACTATAAGGTAAGCAATATGAAATGGGGCCACCTTCCGTTGCATTAATTCCTGAAGCTAAGAGAACTTTAATAATCTCCACGGGCAATGCAGTGCCATGTCTCACCTGAATTGCAAATTTTTTTTCAACGAAATTACCCAATAATTTTTGCGTTGCTTTTGCTCCATGAGTCACAATAGGAAATCCATTAATTTCTTGGTTGTTATCAAGAGCAACTTTAGGTGAAACAAAATCATTAACACGCGTGTAACTATCTAATGTTATCGTACCTATGGTTGGCGCTTTACAATTAGCAACAGCCCTTAAACCTTGTTCCATTTTTTCAAGTGTACTAAAGCCCATACGTGGTTGTACGACAAGATTGCCAGCTATCTTCATTTCGTTCATGTAGTCAGAAAAGTTATAAATCATCTAAATTTCTCTTTAACTGCGTTATTACAATGCTATTTTTTGAATATTATTTTCTAAGCTTTCAGTCATTAGTTCCATAAATTCAGGAATTTCTTTTTCTGAAAATACAGCATCAAATCCTTCTTTTAATAATTTTTCAGCGTAGCTTTTGCTGTCACATCCTTCAGTACCTAATTTTCCTCCGATCACTACTCGAATATCTTTTAACATCGGATATTTTCTTATTGCTCGCATTAAGCTTACCCCATCCAGATGCCCGTGACCGTTTACCGAACTTATCACTAAATTATTAGGCTTATATTGATGACATTTTTGGATGAGCACATCTATTGGTACACAGGTCCCTGCGTTTATCACTTCATGACCCAACTCTTCTAACAACAATTGTAAATAAACTAAATTCCAGCTATGTGAATCTGAAGGTAAGGTTGATAATACTGTCCTTTGTTTCATGATCAATACCTCGTCGACATTTTTGATAAACATTCAAAATTATTATTAATAGCTGTAAATAATCCCCATGATTCTGAATAATTCATGGGATAGCCAGGGCAGCCATTCTTTTCATCTAACTGTCTTTCTGAAATGTAGTTATACCAACGCCTCGTTGAAGGGCGACGATGATGAAAATCATGACACGGTGTATCACCAACCATAACAAATACTCTTGAAAATAAATGAACGAAAATCATTTTCAAAATCCATGATGACCATGCAGTTAATTTTTTAATAGTTGAACCGGAAATACTTGGCACTGCTTCACCAAGAAAAACTGCAGAGGTTGACAAACATATGAATTCTTTTCCACGAGCATTCATATTTTCTTGATTAGGCCATTTATGCTCAACAATCAAGCGCAACGTTGTACTAATATGATTGAGTACAAACAAAGGCAACAACCAGGCAACTATAAAGAAACCCCATAAACCTTGGCTTGTAATAGTATAAAAAAGTATTGTCCAATAACTAATTGCAATGACATTATGAATAGCAGAGTGCGAAAACAAGCAAACAGTGATCCTACTAAAAATTCCACGGAGATGGCAAAATGGTGAAATTAGACTGCCGTATAAAGTCATCCAGAGACGACTTTTTTTCATACCCGGCGTGAATCCAATGAAGTTAAATAAGAATTGAATAGTGTCATCTTCAAAAGTTAATAATTTCTTTGAACTGTGATGCGCTAAATGTTCTTTCTTATAACTTAGGTAGCCTTTTAACATCATGACAATAGAAATAAATTCTCCAAACAGGAGATTTTTATATGTTTTATCGAATACTAGCCCATGGACACAATTATGGAAAATCACTACCTGAAGCTTTCTTAAGCCTGAGGTAGTAACAATTAAAGATAAAGGCAAAAGCAATAAAAAATACCCAGATTGCTTCAGCAAAAATATTGATACTGCCACACCAGTAATAATAGATAAGAAAGTAGTAATAATTTGGTAATTACGACCTCTGTGCCTATACGCTTCATTACTTGCTGGTTTAGCTGTAAGCCATGTTAAAAAAGGCTGAAATATAGCTGGCAATATAAGCATTGAATCCCTTACGTTAACTTCTTTAAGATTATCGTGTCGATTATTTGAAAAATCGCTATCCCAACTAGACTGGTCTAACGTTTGCGCATTATTGTTATTCATACTTGTCCTATATTTCATATTGTTAACTGTATTTAACAATTTCCTACAATCCGGAATCGGTCCACCTCATACAACTTCAGCATTGTTTCTACTAATATTTTTATACTTTACTCAAACATGCTATAGTTTTGCTGCTGGCTTTAGCTGAGATTATTTATTTCCCGGTATTTTTAACATGATACCTGTTAAATATCAAGCTATGTTATAATGATTTAATGAAATACATGTTAAAACTACTTAATTGTGTGCAAAATGACAGCTAACCTAAAAATAGACAACGAATCTGTAATAGATGAATCTAAAGGCTCAGCCGAGAATAGAGCTGCTCGCCTTCGTCGTCTTAGAAATTTGGCAAA
Source organism: Legionellales bacterium UBA5158 (assembly GCA_002413665.1). Taxonomy (GTDB): domain Bacteria; phylum Pseudomonadota; class Gammaproteobacteria; order DSM-16500; family DSM-16500; genus UBA5158. The sequence continues at coordinate 5,577 of DHXK01000002.1, forward strand.
CTTATCAAGAAAAGAAATGTGTAATGATTCTGGTATAAAACTAGATACTTTAATTGGATGGGAAGTTGCAAGGCACGGCGGATTAACCGAGAACGGAGCAAAAAAAGTTATCGATTGTGTCTCTACAGAAGGAGTGCAATGCACATTAAATTGGCTCTTATATGATATAGGAACTGGCCCCGCAGTTTTGGCAAATTTTGATAAAGTTAAAACTAACCTACAAAAGCACATTGAGGAGCCCATAACACCTGCAAAAAAAGATGATGAAAAATTAATTATTGAAGAGCTGTTATTTTTTCGTAGCCTACACCAGGAATCAATTGATTATCTTGTGGAAGACGATGCCATGTTTCCTCAATATTTACTCAATGATTATGTGGCAGGTATTAAACGATATAAAAAAAATATATCTAAACTAATAGGTAATGATTGCATCGTTCAAATGTCAGATGGGAAAGTATTGCTTAGATGCCTGAGAGAAAGCCCTAGTAAAGGCAAATACACCCTATTGTGTC
>DHXK01000176.1:0-1164 GCA_002413665.1 Legionellales bacterium UBA5158
GAGATGTGTATAAGAGACAGGCATATTTATATTCAGTTAAGGTTTGCCCATAAGCTAGATTATTCAAAAGTACGTTAGACATCTTGCCGACGCGTGGAATGTATCCGATAAGACCTGTGGTAACTATATTCCCTAAAAAATAAAATGGGCTTGTCAGACTACTCTTTGCTTTCTCAATAGAGCTGCAGTCACAACCTACTAGATTTTTTTGTATTTCATTTGCTGCGACATGACTTACGCAGGCATTGTAACTAGAATTATTAATAAATAATCGCATGGCGATGCGCATAAAAATAAGATTGCTGACTACTTTAAGCGTATTTTCTAAGTTCTCATCCTCACCATAAGGCAAGGTACGGATTGCTGGCTTTATAAGTCCCTCAAATAAAATGACAGGCGCTGCATAATAGATAAGGTTTTCTTTCAGGGATTGCACCAAGACTTGCCTTGTTTCTGGAGAGTGCACTAAAACCTCTCCCAGATGAAGCAAACGAAATGGCTGCTGTAAACCGCTCCATATGTACTTTACATTACTGCGTATGAAACTAGATTGAACAATAGGTGAGACAATCGAAGAAATAGAGGTCTGCATACGTTGCAAGCTATGAGTCAAATGACTTTGTATGCGGTCCAACCATGTCATGCTGCATATCCGAATATGACGGGCATAATACTAAAGCTAGCATGGGTAGACTTAAGAAAGTCTTAAAGCATCACGAATATGTCTATTAAAATAATTAAGCTCTACGAGGGGTGATTGCCATTTTTGGTTTATTTTCTGTAGGAGATATAAACGATTCATGTCGTATTGCTTTCAGATCGACAAGCTTCGCTTCCAAACAACTCAACTGGAAATGAAGAGTATCTTCATATCCCGCCTTTCCTTCTGAAGCTCGTGGACTAAATGCATTTAGCCCTACTGTAATCATTTTACTTATGCGAGCCGTCATATTTGTAATTTCATTTTCAGCAGTAGCTTGTTTGAATTCAGTTACCATTTTTATTAAAATATTAATATAATTATCCCTTCTTGTTTTTTCTGCTTCAAAAAAACAGCCTAAACAACTTGAAAACAAAGAACCGACCCAATCTCTTTTAGAATATTTTTTATTTCTTGAGACTCGATAACTTTCCAACCCTGCTATAGTTCTGTCTCTTATACAC
>DHXK01000176.1:1173-5147 GCA_002413665.1 Legionellales bacterium UBA5158
ACCCTGCTATAGTTTGCGCACATACAGTTTCCTGACATGTTTTATAAATTTCATTCTTGGACTTTTCATATTCTAAAATTAAGTTTTCTAATTGGCTTTGGTATTCCGGAAGCATAGCTTTTCGATCATCTAGAATTTCATCATGCTTTTTTGTCTCTATCACAGCAAGCCAAGCTTTTGTCTCATTGATTTTTTTAACAATAGAAACTGCGGCTAAAGCACCTTGATTTGAATTCATCGTCGTTTGCGTTGCTCTAAGAGTGCTAATATACTGTTGTGATCTGGCAATAAAATAGGGCAATGGATTACTTATACTCTCAACAGTTTTCTGAAGAAGCAGAGTATGCTCTTTATACTTATTAGCTTCAAAAATTAAACTCTTCTTTAATAAATTTAAATCTTCTAAATATTCATTACTGATTTCTCGCACTTCAGAAATACTACTTTCGTACTTCTCAGACTTGATTTGTCTAATATATTCTTCGATTTTCTCAAGGCCATGCTCTAACAGAGACATCTGATCTGTGTAGCTTTGCACAACCTCGGAAATATTTGCAACATGCTCATCACTATTAATTAAAGCTTCACATTGACGTCTTAACTTATTAATATTTCGAAAAAACTCTTCACCATCCAGAATAAATTGGTTTAGCTGGCGCGCTTTATCATTCTTATAAACCTCAATATGATAAGCCAGTTTTTTTTCGTTTAACATTCTTAAAGTTTTTGTTAATTGAGAATCAATTAAATCACTTTCAGATGAATTTCTGTTTAAAATATATTGCGCTAAATCAATTTTTCTTTGTGACACTAAATTAATTAAATGCTCTAATTTTAAAATATTTTCTTCGCTACCTCCGTGCATTACAACAAGAGCATCATCCAACTTTTTAAGAAAATAATAGAGAGGTTGAGATTTTTTATTCGAATGAAGCTTAGGTGAGTCCGACAAAATAAAATCATCTTTATATTTTTTTTGTGTGAAAAAACCTAGATCACCTGGCTTAGCACCTAATAATAAATCTCGAATAATTTTATTATTAGTCTTCATTTCGATTAAGTGAAATGCATTATTTCGAAACTCATACAAAACTTCACTTTCACCGGGAATAATGCCGTATTCTTTAATTGGTACATCATTAGAAATAACTCGAAAGTCAGGGTATTTAATTCTTAAATAGACTTCGCCCTTTTCCGCAAAAAGATTTGTCGTCACTTTATTACGATCTTCAGGGCTAAGCGAAATAGAGAATTCGATTCTCGTTTTATATGTTTTCTCCGCATCAAAAATACTTTGCGGCAGAGCTTCTATAATTGGACCTGCTAGCTGTTGATAGGAATAACTTATAAGCACATTTGCTTGATCACTCGTGCATTTTAATTGCTTAATGAGCACATCTTTCACAGTATCTTTGGTAGAATAACTTTTGTACACTTTTTTAGTGAAGTTCTTTTTTACGTTTTTGCCATTAATAGAAAATTTATTAAAATCACCCCTGCATAAATCATTTCTTAGTGCTTCTGCATTCTGCTCAATCTCTGCAAAATCTTGGGGATCGAATTTAAAGTTATTTGAATTCAATTCTTCTAGATAGGAGTTATCAAAAAAAGTCGATAACTTCTCCTCTGCCTGTCTTTGGGCTGTTGTTTGGCATGAAATATGATATTTATACTTGGTTTTTGGCACTTTGCTCATCCCAATCTTTTACGTGTATTAATTATACACTTATTAACTTAAGGATGTATTAGATTACGAGATTAGAGCTTTTGAACATCAATACTAACTAAATACCGAGCCACCGCCAGAAGTGTCATCACATCTACTGTCATCACTCCTAGCTCGGCTCCTACTCAAATTTTAATATAACTTATTGTTTAAATTAGAAAAAACATTGCTCGCAGCTTTTAAAGTTTTTTGAACTTCAATGTCAGTATGAGCAATTGAAGTAAACCCGGCTTCAAAGGCAGAAGGGGCAAAATAAATACCTTGCTCCAACATGCCATGAAAAAACTGTTTAAATAGCTCAACGTTAGATTTTTTTACATCATCGAAAGTCACGATCTTATCTAACTCATTGAAATATAATCCAAACATACCTCCCACTGAAGTGGTTCGCAATGCTATACCATGTTGGTGCGCGCATTTCTCTAAACCTTCGGCTAGAGAGCGAGTTACTAAACTCAAGCGGTCATGGAAAGTTGGGTCTGAAGAGATTAAATCTAAAGTCGTTAAACCCGCAGTCATTGCAACAGGATTACCTGATAACGTTCCCGCTTGATAAACAGGTCCAAGTGGTGCAATACATTTCATAATGTCAGCACTACCACCAAAGGCACCTACTGGCATGCCTCCTCCCAAGATTTTACCCAATGTGGTCAAATCAGGCTTAATATTGTAAAGAGATTGAGCACCCCCTAATGCCACTCGGAAACCCGTCATTACCTCATCAAAAATCAATACACTACCATGCTGATCGCAAAGTGATCTTAATCCTTCCAGAAAGCCGGCCGTGGGCGGTACACAATTCATATTGCCAGCGACTGGCTCTACAATAATGGCAGCAATTTCATTGCCATATTGTTTAAACAAATCTACTACTGTTTCGAGCTTATTGAATTCTGCAATTAAAGTATGTTGCGCAATACTAGCTGGGACACCTGCGGAATCCGGCACACCCAAGGTTAAAGCGCCTGAACCCGCTGCAACTAATAAAAAGTCTGCATGTCCATGATAGCAACCCGCAAACTTAATGATTTTATCTCGTTTGGTAAATCCTCGAGCCAAGCGTATTGCGCTCATAGTAGCTTCTGTGCCAGAACTCACCATTCTGACTTGCTCTATGGAAGGCATTAACTGACAAACTTTTTCTGCCAATCTGACTTCAATTTCAGTCGGAGCGCCAAAACTTAAACCATTTTGCATGCATGCCATGACTGCTTCTAGCACTTTTGGATGGGCATGACCCAGTACCATAGGACCCCAAGAACCTACATAATCCAAATACTCTTTACCATCTACATCTACTAGATACGCTCCATGAGCGGATTGAAAAAATATGGGATCACCCCCTACTCCACGGAATGCGCGAACTGGGGAATTTACCCCACCTGGAATGCAACGCTGGGCTTGTTGAAATAATGTTTGTGACTGTGTCATGGAAGACTTCCTTGATAATAAATAAGCTAAAACTGTATTATTGAGTAATTTTTGGGTATACTTACTAAAAATTTTAACATAAAAGAGAGTTCTTCACGAGGAGCAGATTAACATGTCCGCCATTGATAATTTAAAGAAAGTATTTTTTTATATTCATGATACACAGGTAATTAAAATAGAAGAAAAAGACGAAAAAAGAGCCCAGTTGCTGCGTGAAATGGTTAACCATCTCGCCTATTATTTAGATCATTCTAAGACTATAAAACCTGATATCACGGATGAAGCTCTTCTTTTAAATGTCTATGAAAATGCAGAAGCTATGTTTAACCAAACACGTTATCAATCGTACTTGCCCCAACTTAAAAGTATGATAGACGCAGCTTACCCCTCTCAATTACTGGGTAAAACAGGACTCGCTAACGCACGCACCTCTCTGTTTAAGGAATCCTCGTCGTCCGCACACGACTTGCAGAAAAGCTCTACTCGCATTGAGGCTAAACCATTATATTCGGCAGGCAAGCCTCACTAAAAACTTGTATTACCAGAACTGGGCATGATTAAATTACTTGCCTTAAAAAGCCATTAACACGAGGTTATTTATTTTATGCAATACAAACGATACATGTGCTTATTGTGTGGTTTTATTTACGATGAAGCTCAAGGTTGGCCAGAAGATGGTATAGAACCAGGCACCCTCTGGGACGATGTTCCTTTAACCTGGCAATGCCCTGAATGTAATGCATCAAAAGAAGATTTTGAAATGGTTGAAGTATAAAAGCTCCACTGCGAGCGCTAGCGGTAACTACCGAGCCGCGAC
>DHXK01000176.1:5356-10640 GCA_002413665.1 Legionellales bacterium UBA5158
AGGGAGTGATAACAGCAATATACGGTGACGCTTCCTGACGGTCGCGGCTCGGTAGTTACCACTCGCGTTCGCAGCCGGCACCCCAGACTCAATGGTAAGGAATAAGACCACAAGCTAACCTCGCACCACCTCCACCTAACTTTTCTGGCTTATCAGAATAATTATCTCCACCCACATGCACCATTAATGCCTTACCTTTGATCTGCGATAAATGCAAACGGGGTGCCAATACTTGCAGGGTAGCTTTTCCGTTTCTATCAACGCTCAACAACGGTAAGTCTCCTAAATGTCCGTTACTATAGGGACCTTTATGCGCTTGAGCTTTATCAGGATCTAAATGCCCACCCGCCGCCATCCCAGCGTGCTCACACATAGGCATAGCATGAACATGAAACCCATGCACACCAGGCGGTAAGCCATGTAACTTTGGCGTTAATAATAATCCATAGACAGTGTCATCCACTTTGATCGTGCCAATTTTTCTCCCTTTTCCATTATCGCTAGTCAAGTGCATGGGAACGATCAGACTTGCCTGCACTCCTACCGAAAACACCCATAAAACAACAACCAAAATACTTTTCACATGTTTATTCACCACAAGCTCCTTTTAAATAATGTCAAAGCTACTTCCATCACGAGGGGGCACTTCTTCTAACGTCACTCCACTCACCTGAGCGTGGGCAGGCCCACGCTGTAGCCATTCATAAAGTTTTAAAACATTCACCTTCTCGCCGCTTGCTAAAACTTCCACTCGACCATCCGGTAAATTCTTCACCCAACCCGTTAAATGCAATGCTTTTGCTTGTGCAGCTGTGCTTGATCGGAAACAAACACCTTGCACTAAACCAGAAACAACGCTGTGAATGCAAAATTTAGCTTGCATAAAACATGACTCCTAGTAAAAATCATCTCCTATTTTAAGCTTAGATGGTCCACAATTGAAACCGTTACTCTTCTAGAAACATAGGCAAGGTCATAATGAAAGAAAAAATGAAGTTACTCAGCCCCTTAAACTGGCCAGCCTGGATAGTTCTAGGAATATTATGGCTTATTACCAAGCTGCCTCCTGCTAGCCAAATAAAAATGGGGCGCGGCATAGGAAAAATCATTTTTCACCTTTCAAAAAAAATGCGTCACATTACTGAAACCAATATCAAATTATGCTTCCCTGAATTTACGCAAGAGCAGCATGATAAATTATTAAAAGAAAATTTTGCTAACTTAGGCATAGGTTTAATTGAGACGTCAATGGCGTGGTGGATTTCAGATAAGCGTTTAGAAAAGTGCAAAATAAATATTTCAGGAGTAGAACATGCAGAGCAAGCATTTGCAAAAGGCAAGGGAATCATTTTGCTGGGCCCTCACTTCACTTGCTTAGAAATGATTGGACGCCTCCTAGGTTCACGTTACTCTTTTGCAGTGATGTATAGACCTCACAAAAAACAATTAATCTCATACATACAAACACGCTTTCGAAAAAAATATAACATTACACAGATTGCTCGTCAGCACGTGAGAGCATTACTCAGAACATTAAATGACAATATGGCGATCTGGTATGCCTATGATGTTGATGGTGGAGAAAAACGGAGTGTGTTCGCACCTTTTTTTGGTATACCTACTGCCTCACTAACCGCGGTGACGCGCATAGTCAATATGAGCGATGCCGTGATTATTCCGATCAGCTTTTATCGTCGAGATGATTGCTGGGGATATGATATCAAATTATTACCCGCATTAGAAAATTTTCCCTCTGATAACCTTGTCACTGATGCAACACGACTGAATGAAGTATTAGAAAAATCAATTCGAGAAAAGCCTGAGCAATATATTTGGCAATATAAGCGTTTTAAAACTCGACCACCGGGAGAAAAAAGGTTTTATTAAAGAAATATTTTTCTTCATGCTTGTCAGTTGCAAGCTGGATTTTAGCGCTTATCTGAAGATTTTCACCTATCTCGATAACAAGCATGAAAACAAGCGCTTATTTCCAATAAAACAATTGTTATTGATAAGATTGGATTATCTTTTTAAAGACTTTCAAGAAGCTAGCACGTTCTTCTGGCAACAGTGGACCCAGCATTTTACTCAACACACCATGCATATGTTTAATCTGTACAAGATATATTTTATATCCTTCAGGTGTGAGCCCACCCCAGACTATACGCCTATCTTCTTCACTGCGAATACGTTCTACTAATTTTCCTTTGACGAGCTTATCGACGATAACTGTCACGCTACTTAAAGATAATGAAGCTCGTTTAGCAATATCAGTCATGGTGCATTTTTCCATATCACCAATGATATTAAGAATATTTAATTCTTGCATGCTTAAATTTCCGAGCGATGAAAGTAATTCTGCACCAGCATTATCTTGCATCTTTCGTAACAACAACAAATGCTGAGCAAGCTCTTGCACATGTTGTTCGAGAGAATTTTTTTTATCTGCATCTAATTTTGTATTCATTCGTGCGATTCAATAGTAAAATATTTATAGTGTCAAATTATTTTTACTTTTAGTAAATAAATTAGAATGTAAATTTAATAGGAGAACACGCAAATTATAATGGTGATGCGCAAATTATTTACCCAATGCCTTAGTATGTTTCAAAAAATTAAGAGCAATCCGCAAAAATACCTGCCTTTTTCTAAACCTAGTTAGTGATCACCCTAATAGAATTATCAAGTTATGGATGTTAGATTGAGTTGACACTACTATATAGGAAGTCAATCCCATGGCAATTGCAAAAAAAGCAAAACCAAGCGTTAAGAAAAAAGTTGTGAAAAAAGCAGCGAAGAAATTAGTAGCTAAAAAAGTTGGAAAAGCACTTTTAAAGAAAGCTGTTAAGAAAGTTGCAAAAAAAGCTATTAAGAAAAGAGTTGCAAAGAAAGTTGGAAAAGCACTTGTAAAGAAAGTGGTTAAGAAAGCGGTTAAGAAAGCTGTTAAAAAGAAAGTAGCTAAGAAAGTAGCTAAAAAGGTTGTTAAGGCTAAAGTTGCTAAGGCTAAAAAACCTGCTCGTAAAAAAGCAGTTAAGAAGTAATTTCTCAAATCATTGGGCTAAATGTTCATTTAGCCCAGTTGATATCTTAAATATCCCGCCTCTTCCCTACTGCTAAATACACATCTCTATATTGCTTTGCTATCACACTCCAATCAAATTGGTCTGCGTTTTCTAAATTTTTTCTTCCTAGTTGATGCCTAACTACTTGATTAACAGAAATATTTTTTATTTCTTCCGCCCATGCGTGTACATTCTCTGCTTGCACTAACGCAGCTTGCAGACCAAACGTTTGCAGATATCGAGTCGTAACTGAATCACTTGCAATCAATGCTTTTCCTGCTGCCATTGCTTCTATCTGCACAATGCCAAATGGCTCTTCCCATTGCTGCGGTTGCGTGGGAAATAAAATCATTTGGCTTTGACCTATTAATTGTTTTTTTATCTCACCTCGAATATAACCAGTGAAAACAACGCTGCGCTCAGGTACACGAGAGAAATCTTGGAACGCAGTGACAACATTCATGCCTAATCGTTTTGCTTGATGCTGCAATTCTAATTCTGCAGATCCTGTGCCGGCAATCACTAACGAACCTGAAAAATTTTGGCTATGTAATAACGCATACGCTGAAATTAAAACATGAAAACCTTTTTCTGGCTCAAGTCGCCCTATACCAATCGCATAATTTTGTTCTGGCAATGTCGCAACAGCACGCCATTCTTTGACATCTATTCCATTGCCTATAATGTAACTTTTGTCTCGCGTATCAAACACTTGGTGTGAAATCTCTGCCATCAACGGTGTGAGATGAGTCACCTTAGCAGCATGAGCCAACACTGCACGAGCGCGTCGTTGTACCTTGCCTCGCTTCATACGATCAGAATTCGTTACAACAATATCTGCATGACTGGTCACAACATAAGGAATTTTTGCGAGCTTACACACCTGCATTGCAATCCAGCCGCATCGATATGTTCCCTGCGCATGAATTAAATCAATTTTTTCTTTTTTACAAAGCTCCAATAAAGGATTTAGTTTTTTTGTAGAAACGAAAAAAGAAGGTTTTATGAATGGGCCTGCATACGTTGGCACCCCATTTTTTAAAAGCCTAGGCCCAACTAATTGGCTACCACCCTTTTCATCTTCGTTATAAATATAAGTAGTTATTCCCAATGGCTTCAATGAAAGAGGCAAATAATAAAGATATTCGGCAACCCCACCCGCAGTTCTTTCCAAACTATAACGATTCAACAACAAAACGCGCATTTAAGTTACCTTTCAACGATTGAGGCAGGTATTCTAGTTGAGTACCTATAAAAAACCAAGCCACTGGCACCTAACTTGATTCTTCGTTACTATACGCAAAACATTTGGTATGGCGCTCGAGAGGTAGATTGAATGAACCAACCTAAAGTAGCATCTAATCCTATTGGTATTTTTGACAGTGGCATAGGCGGTTTAACCGTAGCTCATGCACTGGTAAATCAACTTCCTAACGAGGATATCATTTATTTTGGCGACACCGCCCATTTGCCTTATGGTGATAAATCTGCAGCAGCAATCCAAGCCTACTCTGTCAAAATTGCTCATATGCTACTGCAACAGAACTGTAAATTAATTTTAATTGCTTGCAACTCAGCTTCAGCTGCCGCTTTCGAACTAGTAAAAGAATATGTTGCTACACAAGCCGTAGTGATGAATGTGATAGATCCTGTCATTCATTTTTTACGTGAAAATTACGCTGCAAAACATGTAGGCCTCATAGGCACCAAGCAAACCGTCAACTCCAATGTTTATAAGAAAAAAGTAGATGATCTCAATGTCGAAATCATACTGACATCTCATGCAACTAATTTACTCGCTTCTGCGATTGAAGAATTCGGGAACAATCAAGTCATTGATGTCTTGCTAGAGGAATACTTGTCGCATCATTCTTTACAAAATGTCGATGCCCTTATTTTAGCTTGCACGCATTATCCTATCATTAAAGAAAAAATAATTAATTTCTACCAAAACAAAATTGCCATCATAGATCCCTCTGATATTGTTGCTAGCAGCGTAAAAAAACGTTTAGTCGATGACAATCTCATCAATCACCATGGCAAAGGCTCTAAACAATTTTATATTTCTGACTACACACAGTCGTTTGCCAACGGAACCAAGCTTTTTTTCACTGAAGATATTCAGCTGGAACACTATCCCTTGTGGGAGTAAAAATATCTCATTTTATTTACTCTTATTCACACCCCTACTAACATTTAGTTGGCACTTCTCCGGTCTCATG
>DHXK01000134.1:0-854 GCA_002413665.1 Legionellales bacterium UBA5158
CGACAACCAGAGTGATATTTCTTATTTTATACGTAATGCAAAACAAGCCCAAGGACCTGATTTTCTCGTATTGTTTATTACATTTTTTCTCACTATTTTTACGAACTTAGTCGTTGCTGTGAACGTAGGTGTTATTCTGGCAATGTTATTTTTTATTCGTCGTATGAGTCAACTTGGTTCAATAGAGCAAGAAGATAATCACGTTTTGCATACTGAGTTAGTTTCAATAGGTTTAACTTTTCCAAAAGATACTATTGTTTATACTATTCAAGGGCCTTTCTTTTTTGGGGTTGCAGAAAAAATGGAACGAGCTTTTGCTGAAACTCATTTAGATCCTAAAAATATTATTTTTCGGTTAAAAGATGTACCTTTTATGGATATAACTGGATTGCAAACATTTAGTGAGCTTATCGAATCATTCCATAATCGAGGAGTAAAGGTATTCCTATGTGAAGTGAATCCATTGGTGTCTCAGAAAATTGAGAAAATTGGAATCCTTGCTTGGGTTGGTAGGCATAAGATTTATAAGTCTTTAAATGAAACTGTAAAAGATATAAACGTTATCTAAAACAAAAGATGCTGGAACTAACCAATGCCTGTCCTCAATTAACGATTGTGGCGGGCACGGTTGCAACGCACAGGCATTTTAAAAATTTTGAATATGAAGAACAATCTCCTGATGCAAATCAGTCTAAGTAGTGCAGGACCAAAACCATTGGTACAATTTGTGTTGTCAGATAGTGTTCCTACTTTACAATTAGATCTTTTAAATAATCAAATCGTAACTTAATTATAAAAAATGCAGCAACTGATTTTCTGAAACCTACTCAAGATATTTCAGTTATGGAAAAGAC
>DHXK01000134.1:930-19040 GCA_002413665.1 Legionellales bacterium UBA5158
TTATTTCAGTTATGGAAAAGTAAAAACCTGTTGTTGCAAAAACTTATTCTTCATCTTTCATGAAAATGATGGGGTATCGTTAAAATATTTTCTTAAGGTGCAAGCTCTTCAGGTGTTTTAATTAGCGTTTATTATCCTTGATCTCACATCTTTTATTTTCAGTAGCAAAGCATGCTTAACATTTGCTAAAAAATATACATTTATAGAGAAATAGACAATAATTACTTTTACAAAAAGTTGAATATACTTGAGACACGATAGACGTACAGCCAAATGAAGAAAGGATGCAAAAATTTTAAAGAACATTAAAATTCAGACCTGCTATATTAAATGTTATTTTTAAAAAATTAAGGAATGTAACATGCCAGTACTCAAGGAAGGGGTTCGCATTTTAAGGCTAAGTCGAATCTTCATGCTAATAACTAGCAGCTTATTGATTGCTTCCATTTGTGAGGCTCAGCCTGGGCATAACATGTATTCTTCTGACATCTTGTCAGCTACAAAGAGGGGTGAATTTGCATTAGAAAAGCCTAAGAAGTACATGAATTCTACTTGCAAGGTATCGACACATAAGATCAAACGTCATCACTCTACGGGTAAAGCACGGTCGTCCCATGTTGAAATAACTCTTTACCCGCTGGTTGAATATACTAAATATCCTAATTTCCCCCCATTTCCCGCAGTTGCAATTGTAGAGCCTAAGCCCACGTATAATTTACGTAGAGTAATATCATTGGCTGGAGGGGCTGGTGTTACATCTAGCGTGGGTATATCACAAACATTTCCTATCGCGAATCCGGGTTCTGGCTTATTTTATACTTATACTGCAAATCAAGAGGCGCAAACACATGCGATATTCGATGGTTTTGTGGGTGTTGAATGGATGTATCAACCAAGGTTGGCATTACAATTTGGTTTGGGCCTTAATATAGCAGGAAATGTTAGAGCAAAAGGCGATTTACTCCAAGGTAATAACATTAGTCCAGCGGATCAATATTATTACCAATACTCGGTATTGAGCCGTCAGTTATTTGCAGAGACCAAGCTGCTTTATCAGCATAAAAGCTGTATTCATCCCTACGTATTATTAGGCCTGGGAGTCGCATTCAATAGTGCTTATAGTTTCCAAACAGATGTTCCTTCTCCAGCGTTTACACGGCTATATAACAATAATACAGAGACATCATTTACTTATCGTGTGGGTGCCGGTTTGGATTTGGATGTCACAAATCAGTTACGTTTAGGTCTGGGCTATCGCTTTACTGATCGAGGCCATGTGCAATTAGGTTCTGCTAAAATTAATAGCACAAGTGTCAGTGGCACATTGGAACAAAACCATCTTTATACCAATGAAATGCTCGCGCAACTTACGTGGTTATTTTAATAAGAAAAGTTTAATAAATAAAAAATTTTAGCAATCTGGTATAGATAGTTTAAGGCGTTGATGTCTTAGTGTTATTTTTAGAAATGTGAAATAAAGTAAAAAATTATGATCCACGTCGAAAGGAAGTTGCAGAGGATGTCGCGGAAAGTTGATTTTTACTAGAATTTTCTATCAATAATTTCTCTGGATTATCTAAAGTATCATTCAAGGCTGTGAGTTTGGTATTGAAATCTTTGAGGAGATGCGAAAGATTACCTTCTTTATATTTACCTATACCAACCTGCTCAGCTCTCAATATAACATTATCGTAATATGTCCTTAATACGAGCGCTAGATTTTGTATTTTTTCTGGAGTATCTGCAAGACTAATTTTTTCATGCATCTCCTTAAATTTAACAATACCTTCTAAATAACTTACCAATTCAATTCTAACCACATCATTTTTACTACTAGAGATTTTTAGCTTCTCTTTAGAATAATGAGAAAATTGCGTTTCCATATCAGTTAAGAATTCTTTAAAAGGTATTCGCATGGCCTCAACTGTCTCAATATTTTTTAATACAGGAGGTGGAACATAATGAAAGTTACCTACAGACATTTCTAATGTTGTTATATTTTGAGTTAGGCTTGTGAATTTTTCAATCTTAGACTCTAACAAATTTATTTGAACTAGCTCCATCTGTAACTGTAAAGGATGTATATTTGCACGTAAAGAGTGTTTTTTTAACTTTTCTAATTCTGGCTGCATGGAAAATAAATTTTCAGAAAAATTAAAATGAGCTATATCATGTTTTATTTCTTTCAGAATTTTTAAACTAGCTTCGTCATGTGGTAGTGCTTTTTCCAGTTCTTTTACTCGCTCTAGAAAACTTTCTTTATAATGACTAATGACTTGCGACATTGATGTTTTGATTTTTATTAATTGCTCTGGTGTTTTGACTGAATCATCTAATAGCTGACGACAAATTCTTGAAAGACCTAAAAACAAGCCACGATCTGAGCTATTGAGTTGCATTAATATTTCTCGGTTTACGCTATTTTCGTGCAAGTTTGCTCTTGAAGCAGCTGGATCAAAATGAGGTGGACTAGAGATTACAATAGAAGAAATCATAGCATATTTTTCTAGGCTGACGGCATGAGTCAATAAATCAGTTGCTTTATAAATATGTGTCCCATTGGTTAAAGAATAACTTAATTTTAATTGATTGGTTAATGGGATTTTATTCAGTAAAAATACTTCAACTTCTGAAATATCGAGTGATTGCTTTTTTAAGTATGTTAAAACAGCTAAGGTATTTTCGAGAGTGGGTTCATAGTGTCCGCTGTATTGACTGATACTTTTTAATTTTCCGTCGACTACTTTTATTTCGCCTGCACCCAAAACAGCCTTTCCTGCATTAAGGGAGGAATGAAATAAAGCATTTTCACCATGTAGGTGGTTGAATACAGAAATTTCACCTTCTGTATTTATCACAAAAGCAGCGTAGCCCTTTTTTTTATGTGAAATATAATTTCTAGTATCAAAATTACTGTGATTTAAATCAACCAGAGCACCTTCAGATACCATGATCGCATATTTTTGTCTCTCAGCAGATGTAAGCATTTCGGCGCCAGCTTCCACATCAGTTGTTTTTTTGTAATTAACAACAGAGCGTGCGTCTTTTCTTTTTTCAGCCAATGCTAAATCAGCAATAATTTTCCATTTTTGTGTGATGGCGCTGTGGCTAGAAAGAGTTTTTGAAATTCCTGTAAATTGTAGAGACGCTCTGGGAAGACTCGCGCGTGTAAATGCTTCTTTGACAAGATTAGAAAAATATTTACTTTTGTGTAACTTGGGCAAAAGAGCTTTGTAACTCTCATTATCAACTAATCGGTAAAGAATTGCTGCATTTTTCAAATAACTATATTTCTTATTATTGAATTCCTCTTGTTCTAATATCGTTGGATTTTTATTTGCATGTTTTTTTATAAAATCTTCTGTTAATTTTTTTAAATTGATATTGACTTCCTCATTAGCAATTTCTTTTATTATTTGTGCGACATCTGTCTCGGGCTGAGTTTTTAATTTTTGCTTAACTTTATTTTCTAAAATACTACAAAAAGGAGAGCCAAGCGCAGTCATTATGTTGGGGTTAATAAAGTACTGCTTAAGTAATTCTGAAATCTGAGGGTTTGTAAAAAACATAATGACCCGTCCCTAAGCTTGATATTATTTAATTATAGTAGAGGAATGACAAATATGTGGTTGACGTATGGGTTATGTGTACAATATGTTGTATCTTTGGCATCAAATATACAATATGAAGACCAAAATAAACAATGGCTTATGGCATAAGTGTAGTGTTAAGCATAGGCACAAATGAAAATGCATTCATGATTGTTGCAAAGATGAAACAATAAATTATCAGTAATGGTTATTGTTATCAATATAATGATAATCAATAATGCTGTCTCTCTTATGGAATTTCTTCCTTTTAAGAATGAAGCGAGCTTAGGTTTAAATAAAAATAAAATTCTGTCTGAGGTAGTAGTGAATATGATCGCACATAGCAATACAGTTTCAAATTCTAAAGTAGCTATTCTTTATTGTATAGTATCTTTCTTTTTATTTTTTGAAATGGCTATTCAAGTATCACCCAGTGTTATGTCATCTCAATTAATGCATGACTTCAATATTGGAACATTAGGCTTAGGAATTATGTCGGGTCTTTATTTTTATTCTTATTCGGCTATGCAAATTCCCTCGGGATTACTATTTGATAGATTCAATCCTCGAATCATTATTACGATATCCATTTTATTCTGTGTTGCAGGTACTCTGTTATTGTCTGTTGCAAGTAATGTTTACGTAGGCGGCGTGGCGAGATTGTTAATGGGGTGTGGTTCTGCTTTTGCATTTGTTTCTGTATTAGTGGTTACCTCGGATTTGTTCCAACCAAAATATTTTGCAACAATGACTGGCATTACACAAATGTTAGCAGCTTTTGGTGCAATGGCAGGTCAAATGCCGATTAGTGCTATGACTTCCTATATGGGCTGGCGTCATACACTGCTTAGTTTATCTGTTGTGGGTCTCATATTAGCTATTGGAGTTTGGAACTTATTGAAATATAAAAAAAGAGATAATTCATCTTTTAATAAATCTCATCAAATGAATATTAAGGAAAATTTACGAAAGATTATTTCTCAGTCCCAGACATGGTATATCGCATTGTATGCGTGTTTGTTATGGGTGCCTATGTCAACTTTCGCATCTCTTTGGGGCGTGCCATTTTTAGTAAGCGCTCACCATATTAACCAGACTTTAGCCGCTTTTTTATGCTCTTTAATGTGGCTGGGGCTTGCATTGGCAAGCCCATTATTAGGAGTGCTTTCAAGCGCATTAAACAATAGAGTATTACTTTTATCTCTATCAGCAATAGTAGGTGGAGTTGCTTTTGGTTTAGTCTTAGAATTTAATTTCTCATCTTTGGTTATTGGATTATTATTGTTTTTTTCCGGTGCGGCATGCGCAGGACAAGCTTTAAGTTTTACTGTCGTAAAAGAGAATAACCCCAGCTCAGTCACAGCTACTGCAATTGCTTTTAATAACATGGCAGTTGTTATTTCTGGCGCCATATTCCAACCTTTAATAGGAAAGTTAATTGAGTCAGGCCAAGTGTCAACATCAGAGCATTACAATGTATATTCATTTCATAATGGTTTATATATTGTTTTATTTTCCTATGTCATAGCTTTTCTCATTGCTTTTTTCTGCATTAAAGAACCTAAAATAGCTTCATAAGTGTGAAATGTGGAATGCTAGGGCTCAACTGTTGGCCCTTCATGTGCTTAAATTTAAGTGAAACTCCGTTAGGAAGTAAATGGTTTTTTTCATGGGAGACAACATAACCATTTGCTTCATATAATTTAACGCCGGGAAGTGTTGCCATCATTTCTGTTTTAGTAAACCCCTGTTCTAAAGCCATTTGTTCGCAATGCGCCAATAAGTTTTTGCCAAGACCAAGGCGAGCATAATTGGGATTTACAAAAAACGCTCTGATCTTCGCTGCATCTTTGGATGGAACAAGAACCCCACATTTTCGATCAAAAAATTGGTTTCCCCCAAGCAAAGTTGCACGCTTGCTCCATCCTCCACAGGCTAGATATATACCTTCTTTTTCAATAACATAATACGTTTCGTCTTCAATTAATTGTGTGTCTACTCCAAATACATATTGAATGGCGGCTTCTATTTCTTCTTTTGAATAATCATCTTGGCTTAAAGCACGAACGGATTTTTTAATTAATATATTTAACGAATCTATGTGGTTTTTTGTCGCTAATCTGAGCATGCCTATCACCCTGTGTTTTTTAAATTAAGCCTTAGAATAGCAAGTAATAAATAAAAATAAATTTCATATTTTCTTTTCATTTATTACAACTTATAATGCGATTCCTATGATTTTGGGTAATTTATGAAAAAGTCTACGCTTGTTGAGATTAAAAATGAAAACAAAGAGCCTTCGTCGGATCATGAATTAGATAGAATGGATAGGCGTATTCTAAATATTCTTCAACTCGAAAAAAAAATGCAGGACCATCCAGAAATCAAGCAATGTTATTTTATCTCAGGGGATGCAGATTATTTGCTAGTTGTACATGCCACCGATATGAATCATTACAATGAATTCGCGCGGCGTGTATTTGCGAGCGAACCGAATATAAAAATGTTTAGAAGTAGCTTTTGTTTAAATCGCATTAAATACAATACTCATTTTCAACTGGAAGAAAAATAGAGTGAAGGATGTCTGTGTATATTGCATGAATTGAATATGAATTACAAATGGAGTACCGCTATGCCTAAATTTGAAAAAAAGCATGACAAGAATTATCTTAAGCCTGCCGACAAGCTTTTTATGAAAGGCAATTTTTCTGCGGCACATAATATGGCGCAAGCTCTATTGATTCAAGCAGAAGCTGGTGGAGCGTCACCTTATTATCAAGCAAAGGCTCATCACTTAATTGCTAAATCAATTTTAGCCGACATAAAATTAAATGCTACTTCTGACGAAGATGTGACAGATCAATTTGTTCTTGCTAAAGCTAGTGTGTATACGGCAGCTACGTTGTTCAGTCAAGCTATGCGTTTGGATAGGAACAATGCTTCTGTCAGAGAGTGTAAAGCGGATCTCGCAGATGTTGATGCGGCTGAATCACTTTTACAATTAATTCTGCCCCGGTAAGCATGGTATTTTTTGAAGCTGTGAATATATAACCTATACTTTATTTATGTAACTATATTTATAATACTGTGGAAGCTCTATGTATAGAACATCATTAACACCTGAACTTTATTGTTCTAATATTCAATCAAGTCTTGAATTTTACATTAAGATTCTAGGCTTTAATATTCAATATCAACGTGAAGAAGAAGGTTTTGTCATGCTTGAACGCCTCGGTCCACGTGTTATGTTAGAAGAAATTCGTAAAAATTCTGAAAGACTATGGCTTAGTGCGACACTTAAAAAACCTTTTGGTAGAGGAATAAATTTTGAGATTTAAACAACTCATATTGATGAGTTATATATTCGTGTTCAAAAATCTGGAGTTATAATTTTTTTACCAATAGAAGAGAAATGGTATTGTGCTAATAATATCGAGATTGGCAATCGACAGTTCATTAGCAATGACATTGTCTACTTGTGTTGTTGCAGCAGAAAACAATACAGCTCTCAGCTCGTCAATCAAAGCAAACAAGCTGGCTCAGATGGATTTAAATTAGTGAAAACCCGTATCTGGCCTGAGTCCGGATGCGTGATAGATAGCGGCAAAAAAAATGTTAATCAGGGAGAAAGCACTGATCTTAAAATTAAAAACAGCAAAGAGTGTAGCGAAGCAGGTGTAGGTTATTCTATGTATCAATCAGAAGATAAAAATGATGAACATTTGATTGGCTATTTATCTCATCGTTTTCGAGATGGAAATTTAGCATACAAATATCATTTTTCTGCGAAGGTAGCAAATGTTTATTCAGAGATCTGAACCCTCTGCAAAACAGAGAGCACACAAAGTAACGATTATAAAATGGGGTGAGTTCGTCCCATTAGGAGTACAGATAAGCTATTAGTTGTTGATAAAACAAGATGTAGAATGCCTTCCATACACTACTGCTACACCTAAAACTCAATACTATAATCAGTTCTGCTGCGAAGTATTCATTATGACTTAGCAATAAATCTTATTAATACCGTCTATTTTGATTGCCTCCTTGAGGATAAGTTGGAAAATTATCTTGTTGATTGGGAGCGCTTGCAGGTTGAAAATAGGTATGAGTTTGCATGCCAAATCCTCCAGGATTCAATTGTGGAAAGAGAGGCATGACCCCAGGCTGTTGTGCGTTATGTAAACTTTGTTGTAAAAGTAACCATTGCAACATTAAAGGATCTACCTGAGGCTGTAAACCTTGATTTTGCATGTTAGAGAACGATGGTTGTTGTGGCTGCAGCTGACCTATGTATGGGGGTTGATATTGTGGTTGTGCTTGCACTTGACTTGCGTAATGTTGCATTTGCCCTGAAGGATTTTGTGCAGCCATGTATTGTTGTTGGAAGTGGTTCAATTGTCCTGGATAGGCAAGAGGTTGTTGATATTGAACCGATGAAGGAAGTAATGCACTCATAGGTTGTTGCTGTGCCCCACTTCTATGTTGCTGTACTGCTGGTATAGATGGAGACTTAGGTTGAGCAAATAAGCTATGCTTCATTCCCATTTGGAAACCTGCCCCAGGGTTAGTCGCTGGAGAAGGCATAACAGGAGTTTTTGCAACAACCGCTGGCAGTGCTGTTGATGAGCTCGATGCTTTATTAGAAATATCTGGATTAAATTCTTTTGAGGTAGCCTTTAATTTTGTAGTCGGTGTGGGTGCGGCAATAGAAGCAGGTGCTTTAATTGATGGACTGACTGCGTTTGCTGTAGAAGTTGGGTTAAATTCTTTTGATGTCGCCTTTAATTTTGTAGCGGCTGCTGGTGGTGATTGTATTTCAGCACTTGATGTGTCGCTCGTAGCAGGCACAACGACAGGCTGTTGAGTGTCAATTGTCTTCGTTACAGGGAGCGCGCTAGCGGCTTGCTGCTCTTTTTGAGGTGATGAAGGACTTGAGCTAGCTTGGTCTCTTTGCTGGCTGTGGGGTTGCTCTTCGGGTGCTTTAACAACCTTTGCATCATCTTCTAAAAAAGAATTGCTTAAGATGTCGTTTGTGATGTCTATCAATTCAGGTATTGCATTACTGACTGGCAGTGGAGAGTCTGTACTTTCTGCGGAGCTTGATGAGTCATCATACAATTGTGAAGGATCAAAAGCAGGATTTCTTTCTTTTTTTAAAGTACTTTTATTTTCTTCGGGTATACTTTCCATCTTTCGTGCATCTAATTTTGCAGCATTATGAGTTCGTCGTGCTGTCTCAGCGGATTGGTAATTTTTGATTTTCCTTATAGTTTTTTTAGAGGTTGGTTGTTTTAATTTCTCAAAAATCTCAAAAACAGAGGGGCCTAATTCGCTAGCATCTCTAATCCTATCTTCTTCGGGTATTACATTCTCTTCTTGTTCAGCTCTTCTCTGCATTTTTTCCGCTTTTTTTTCATCATAGGTATACTTAACAACATTAATGCGATCTTGAGCATCTAATAAATTGAATGTTTTTAAAAGATCAGATAAAGGAACAGTTTTATCAATTTTTTTAGGTGCTTTTATTACGGTCGGTTTCTTTTTTAATTCGACAGGTGCTTTTTTAGCAGGAGATTTGAAACGGGGTAAATCCGAGAGCTTATTAGCTGAAGGTCTAGAAAACATTTCCATAGAATGATTAATTTCAACATTATCTGCGGGAATTTCTGGAGCGGCGTTATCTCTTTGACTTTCTGCTTCTAGTTGTTTGGATTCTGATAAAGAAGATGCTGCCTCTTGTAAAGGTATATTGTCAGAAGGTAAGCTTGATGCCTGATCAGAGGGTTTTATTTTTTCTGCAGCATCCAATTCACTAGACGGACTTTTTACTTCTGCTGAAAATTTTGATTCGTACTCCTCAGGATTTACTTCTTGTGCTTCTACATTTAATTGTCTATTACGATATATTTCTGCTTCTGTTTTTTCACGAATAGTATTTTGATATTTTTCAAATTCGTTCATGAGTGAAGTCAATGTTGAAGGAGGGACGTACTCAACTAGTTTCCATTCTTTTTCCTTATCTTTCTTCGCAACCTTTAAAAAACCCTTATGAATTTTGTTAACTAAGCTCATGTAAAACTTTTGTGAATTGCCAGGCGAGACCACATCTGAATACTGAGGAAATTGCTCTACAAAATACGATGTGTCACGAATAAAGCCCAAGAAGTCCTTGCGACCTAAGACGAGAGCGCTAATATTATTCGTCAATGCCTTGCTATATCGTAAATCATAAATTTGATACTCTCCTCTGTCAGAGAAGCGAGAAAACGTATATCCTCTGCGTTTAGCATCTAGTACATCATTAAATTCATCCATAATTTTTCTGAAATAAACATTCTTATAACGTTCAAGAAGTTCATTGCAGAGAACCAGCGAATGTAGATTTGCATCTTTGTTGTCAAGTTCAACTAACCCTAGGTCATAGGTGTAAATATCAGAGATATTTGCCTGTTATTTTAAGCTATCAAAGGACGCGATAAATTGATCGTCTAATGCTTCAGTATAGGGATTTATGATAATTAAATTTGTACGAATGCTAAAACGTTTTTCACTGTAAGGATCTGTAGCTTTGTCCCATTCCGATTCTGGAGCCATATAGAGATAGATATACGCTAAAACAAACACATATTTATCCGCCGCAGGATTACCATCGGGATTGTTATTTGTGTTCGCAACATATGCCTCAAATGTTAAGTCTCTTTTATCAAGGTCTTTTACAATTCTTGATGTTTTCACCGCAAAAGAATCTGAACCAGGAATTGCTTGAGATATAGATTCTTGAGGTGGTTTGATTTCAGCAGATTTCTGGTTTTCTTTTTTTACATTGGGTATCGGTTTGCTAGGCTTTACAGGATTACTTACAGGATTATTTACAGGATTATTTACAGGATTATTTACAGGATTAACTGTGGATACTGGATGCGCCTGTATATAATTTTGGGTCAAAGTCACAAAATCAGTGATCTCCATCATCTGAATCGGTTCGCCACTAAGGAAGTGTATTTTTATAGGTTGTGCATGCTTAAGCATCTGCTCAGCAAACCTAACATCATATGGATCCTTAGCAGACATTAACGCATCAGAGGCTCGAGTGATATCCCACGCATAAGCAAATTCTGTGATATTTTTAGGTAAAAATGTGGCTTTTTTATAAAGTTGAAACCCTTTTATGAGAGGCATTACTACAAGCTGTTGTTTGCTTTCTTCATTTCTGTCATCTGGATTACGGAATAGATCAGTATTAAAAATGTTGTTACTACTACTATCCGCGGCCATAAAGGATGATGACGTTAGTTGTTTTGCAAGATTTTGTAAAATACGGAGATTATTATCTAACGCTGAATCATCTAAGATTAAATTTGGAGTGAGATATAAAAGATTTTTTTGGAGATTTTTAAATTTGCTTTTTATATCTGGATCAATGTTTATTGATGAAGGGCTATTTATGAACTGCTCGCATTTAGCTGAAATCATACCTTGCAACGCATGAAGAATAATATTTTTAACATATTTTGTATGGCTATTTTCATGAGTAGTGCAGTATTGTAAAATGAAATTGATTTCTTTGTCGACGTAAGTCTGGCTAAGCTGTGCTTGAGCAGGCGGTTGAGGAAGAGCAGGTTGAGCTATTATTGCCTCATTTTGTGGTGTCGGTGCAGCTGCACGAATATCATTAATTATAAATGGCTTGTTTACTGTTTTAAGAAACTCATAAGTAACGTCTAAGTAATCAATTTGGTGATGAAAGGCTTCTGCAATATTCTTAAAAGCTATGCTTAACTCAACTTTGAAAGGTTTTAATATAGCCACGGTTCTCGCTATTGCAAATGCGAATGCAGGAAGTAAAATATTAAGATCTACACTGTCCCGTTGAGACAATAAGAAATTCAAATAGTTTAGTGCTTGATTTTCAAGTTGAGCTTGGCTACGAATTATTTCATCATTGTCTTGATTACGTAGAAATTTTTTAAAAAATGATTGACTTATTATTTTATTTTCAAACGTCGAAAGGGTTGTCATATCATCTGGAAGAAAAATTATTTTATTATCTTCTTCTGATAATAATAGTTTGTTTTCTTCTGGCATAATGGCTAACTTAGGCACTCTTTCAAAATAGTCGATAACTTTTATTGAGTATTGTAAGAGAGAATGTAAATTTGATTTTATGAACTCTGGTGTCGAATTTCGCGGCAATTCAATATTATTATTATGCTCTATTAATAAATCATAATGACTATAAATTTTTTGTAAAAAACGAGTATACGCGTATTTAGAGAACACATCGAAACGGTGAAAGGAAACCAACTCAAAAATTCTCGCTGATAAGGCTATGAGTGAATAGATAAAAACATTGGCGCTTTCTTGGCTGAGATCTCGGCCGTGTTCGAATTCCCAGATAGCATATTTTAATTCGTTGACACGTGTTTTTAAATTCACGATAAATTCTTTTGCGTTTTCCCGATTTGGAACAGGCCTATATGGACGAATACTACTTTGGTTGGGCTTTAATGAAGAAGCGGAAATTAATTCCGATTCGTCTGACAAATCTAATGCAGCACTTTGGCGATGCTTTCCTTCAGGTTCTTTTTCCTCATCTGCAGCTGGTTCAGATGATTGTGCAGCTTCAATAGTGGGTGCTTGATTTTGTACTAGGGCAGATTCAATTGATTCTTCTGAGGCTGGGGTAACAGATGCTGGAATAGCAGATGCTGAGCTTTGATGAGAAGACGTGTTAAGAGGAAGTAGTGCCTTGGGCGCAAGGCCTTTAGGGGGTAAGCCTAAAGTTGAGGTATTAGGTCTGTAAGTTTGTTCAAGCACGTAATCATCACATTCAAGAATGAATTTTTTGATAATTTCATTATCAACTTCATTTCTCGAAAGAAACGTATTGAAGATGGATTTAGAATATTTTCTAAGAATGTCTGGAAGTCCTCTTTCACGCTCAGGGAAGTTTAATAATAAATATTCAGCTTGAGCTATGCTCCATACATAAGCTGATTTTGAAATATCATCAAGAGGGAAATTTCTTTCATAATAATTTATCATAGCGAGACAAGGCTTGAGTATTCCATGCTTTGTAGAATCTAGAGTATTTGTCTTGGTAGGCAGAAATAATTTATGTTTGAAAAATGGATTAGACACATTCATATTATCGTTAATGTTCTCGTCACTAAATTTACTTATTTCTAATACTAAATCATATGCTAATTGGTAATTTTCAATAATTGTTTTAACATTAATATTTAAATCTGAACCTAGTTGAAATAAATTTTTATAGAGAATGTTAAATTTCGCGCGAACCTGTGGTGATAACGTATCATCATTTGATAGAGTTAAGCTATATACAGCTACCAAACCCAATAATGCATTTGTCAATAGTATTTTTTTAGAGTTCGTAAAATGTTTCTCGTTTTGATCACAATAATAGATGAGATTATTTATTTGTATATCTGCATAGTCATCAACAGATCTCATATTTTTTGCTTTTGTAGGCTCACTAATTAACGGAGAAGAAGTCATCTGAGCGGCGGCTTGTGTTGGGCTTACAGCTTGCGATGCTGGTTTTGTTGAGTCAGCTGCGGAAGAAAATTGAGGCTTCTTTTGTGCATCAGTAGCTGCAGGTGGTGAAGCTGCACTAGTTATTTGCGCTGGGCTTGTTGCTTGCGATGCTGGTTTTGTTGAGCCAGCTGCGGAAGAAAATTGAGGCTTCTTTTGTGCATCAGTGGCTGCAGGTGGTGAAGCTGCACTAGTTATTTGCGCTGGGTTTGTTGCTTGTGATGCTGGTGTTATAGATTCAGCTGGGGAAATAGGTTGTGCCTTCTTTGGGGTCTTGCTCGCTGGAGCTTCTGGACTTGTAGCCTCTTCTATTACAAATGGTTTTGGTTTGGGTTGAAATGATTGTCGTTGCTCACTCATAAACTGATTTATTTTTGCAGCGTATTCTCTTCCGTGTCTAAAACCTTTTGCTATTTCTGCCATTAAATCATCAGGTATTTTGTTAGCATCTTTTAATAGTGCACAAGCTCGAGCAATAGTAAACGCTTGAGCATGAGTGATAAATTTTATAGGCAAATCCTTACCTTGCTCATTATAAAATTCTATGAGAGCGACACATCTAGAAAACGTATTTTGATTGACTCTCATTTGATCTTTCTTTTGGTCTAATTCTTTCATTGCTTCATAAAATAAAGTCTCTTCAATATCATTAAATCGAAATTGTGATTTATTTGGAATATTTCTAAAAGCTTTGACTAATGTTTTTGCGAAATGTTTTAAGTTGTCAAAATACATTTTTGCATAGTTAGCGGTGCATTGGTTGGGACTCTCAATGTCTTGATAACCTTTTCCTTGATTTGGCCAATTAATAAATAATGTTGAGGTATGAAAAAGATTATTTCTAAGAGTTCGTGTAGAGTTAAGTGGAAAGAGGGCCGATGCTTGCATCTGTGTGTTAAACTCAAAAATTCGTGCTAATAACGAAAGCAAAACATTGCTCATTATCATGTGGAATTCTTTAGTTGATTTTTTAGATGCATCACAAAATTGAACGATAGAAGATAATTCTTCAACTGATGATTTAATTAATCTTGTTGCCTCAGCTATTTCCATGTGATCAGCTAATGTCACATCATCAGGTTGAAAATTTCGAAAATGCTTATTTGCATATCTTTCTATGGCTGCTGCTTGATTTTCTTCAGGAGTGGGGTTTGCTCTCACGAATTTCTGTCTGCCGCCCGAACTACTGCTCAAAGCCCTATGTCTGTTTCTAGCGCTGCGCTCAAGTTCTTGTTGTTCTAATCTGTCTTGTTCTGCTTGTTGTTTTTTAGCGAGTACTTGTGCTTTTTTTTCTTGTTCTTCTCTTATTAGTCTATCCTTTTCTTCTTGAGCTTTTCGCTCTACTTCACGTTGTTGCTTTTCTGCGGCTGCTCTAACTTTAAATTCGGCTTTACGAATTTCACTTTCTGCTAGTTCTTGTTTTCGTTGCTCAGCAAGAAGTTCCTTTTCTTTTTGTTTTTCTGCGTTCCTCGCTGCAATTTTTGCAGCTATCTCTTCTTTGCTTTGTTTAGGATTATTAGATGATTTCATTGTCGGTATAACTCCTGCACAAGTTTAGAGCTTTTTATTATTATAGTGTAAATATTTACAATTATTGACTGTAGTCGACAAAAAATAAACTCTTTTCCATTCAAAGATATACGAAGGTTGCCATCTTTTTTTACAAAACACAAAATTTCAAATGATTGAAAAGATTAGTTATTACTTATTTAGCGTGGGTGAGCTACTAGAATCCAAGCAAGTGTCTCTAATCATTCAAGTATCGTAGGATGAGATTTGTTACAAAAAAGAGTTTTCTTATAAATGGAAAAATGAAATCTTATCTCAAAAAAAAGTCTTCTGAAAATTAAGATCAGCTCTACTCAAATCTAGGGTTTACGCTAAGGACCTCAAAGTTCACACAGAAAATCAGTTGCTTTGCATCTATCTCATAGGCAAAGTTTTTTACTAAATGGAACAACTGGATGTGTTAGCTAACATGTCGTTCCAGTTGTGCGTTTTTATATTTTCTATTAAAAACAAGGAAGCTTTATGAAATTCAAAAAATCATTTATCGCATTAAACATTTTGTGTTTAAGTCAGTTTACATTTGCGGCAAACGAGTTGCAGGTGACACCATTTTCAGGCTTAGCTGTTGGCACACTTCAGACAACAACACCTAACACCCTACCAATACTCACCTTCACCAATGATGATGGTAAGTCATGGATATACCCAAGTTATGTTTTTAAGAATCTACCAGTTACTTTAAGCAGTGGCATATTTTTAAGTTCAGCTAGCACAGGTTCTGCTAATGACAACATTAGTATTGCAGCAGGCCAAGCTTGCACCGGTGGTTTTTGTGTTCGTCCTTTCCCGCTTGTTGCCGTAGGCACACAAAATGGAGCGACCTGGAATTATCCTTCTTCTGTTTATGAAAATTTAACTACGCGCATCACTGCAAATTTCGGTGGTGGCCTATTGCAAGGAGCAAGTTGCTTCGGCTCGGGTGCGAATGCAAACTGCATCGCACCAGGATTTTATTTTGATGATGATAGTGGTGCGGTACACCCACTTTTAGCACAAAGTTCAAACGGTGGCAGTGATTGGAATTATCCTACTAGCATTTTCACAGATCTTAACATCTCGGTAGATCCCAATATTACGACTGCATTTTTAGCACATGCTAGTTGTACTAAAGATACTGACGATAGTGTTTGCATTGCCGCCGGTAGTTTTTGTACCTCAATTATTTGTAGCCAACCTTTGATTGCTTTGAGTCCAGATAAAGGATTGACGTGGACATTTCCACACTCGATTTTTCAAAATTTACAAACCAGCATAGATCCGAATTTTTTGAGTGCATTCTTTAATGGAGCGAGCTGTTCCGGCAAAGGCAACAAAGCTATTTGTATCGCGGCTGGGAATATGTTTAACGGTGAAAATCTACCACTGATCGCCTTAACAAGAAACGGTGGGAGTGATTGGGTTTATCCAAAAGCAATTTTCACCGACTTGAAACATAAGATAAACCCAGCGTTTATTTCGGGTTATTTTCAAAGTGCAAGCTGCATAGGTGAGGCTAATAAAACGACTTGTGTTGCAGCAGGTGCATATACAGAGGATGTTGAACTACCATTAGTAGTAATCACAAGAGATGGTGGTAATACTTGGATTTATCCTGATGATATTCTCAAGCAAATTAAATCAACTATTCCCAATTTTGTTCGCGGTAATTTTTCATCTGTTAGTTGTACGGGCACTAGTAAAAAAGGTATTTGTGTTGCCAGTGGAAGATTTTGTACGGATGAAGACTGCGATGTAAGCTATCCACTGATAGCTGCCAGCAACGATGGTGGAAAGTCTTGGATATTTCCAACTAGTATCTTTAAAAATTTAAAACTTGCTATCGATCCTAAATTTGCTCATGGCTTATTATCTAGTGTTTCGTGCAGTGGCGATGAAGATCACAGTTATTGCCAAGCATCTGGTGAATATGTCACAACAGATGATAAACATCTTCCTTTAGTTGCAATCAGCACGACCAACAGTGGACGTCAATGGTCTTATCCAAAAGCAGTTCATAATGACTTAACGACAACGATAGATCCAGCTTTTGATTTTGCAACATTCGTATCGACAGCGACAGCCGGTGAATTAAAATCAACACCTACCTACGTAGAAATTGTTGATCATGAATATCGTTACTTGACTGCTGCAAAATAAAGTTTATTATGCCTGTGGCTTTGTTTATGCAAAGCCACAGAGTTATGAGTGGTTTAGGATTTACACAAAAAACTTCAAATCTTTCTACGATAGATAATTTAATTGCAGAAGTGTCTAATAAACATGAATTCATATAAAGTAATAATTTTTGTAAAAAATGGAGCTAGAAATAGTTGATTTCAAAAATAAACAAATGGGTTCTGTCAGTACTAATAACTTTATTTAGCCAGCATGCTGTTGCAATTAGAGTTGTGCAATTTAATATTCAAGAGCTAGACAGTGTTAAAATTCAATCCGAGCAGCTTTCTTCAGTTCAATTATCTTCAGTTCAAAAAATACTGTAAAAATTGAAGCCAGACATACTCTCAGTAAATGAAATTCAATATGACTTGCCGAAAGTTCCAAATAATAATTATTCTTCAATGGGAAACAATAGTAATCTTTTTGCTAAAGATATTCGTAATAATACACTTGCATATAGCATTTTTTATCCTGCAAACACAGGTTTTAATGCATTACGAAATTCTAAAAATGAATATGTTAGAAATCCAAATAAAGAAGAAGTGCAAAAATATTCTGACGGTATTAATTTCGGGATGTTTCCTGGTCAATATTCCACGGCAGGATTAACAAAATATAAAATTCCATCTATCAAAGTAATCAGCAAAATATCCTGGAAACAATTTAATCCATTAATTGATTTTTCTTTTTATGCTGATGAAAAAGAAAAACCATTACCAAAAAATATGCCGTTATTTGATAAAAATTTTACTGATTCAACTCTACTAATTGAAGGACATAAAGTACATCTCATTTTATTACACACGGTACCATCCTATGCTTTTGGTAATCCAAAATCACCTAATTTTGCCCGAAATAGGGATCAATTGTTGTTTTTAAAATGGTACTTAGGTGGGACAGTTAAATTTGTATCAAACAAATTGATGATCCATCCTTTGCAGAATGGGGTAAGTTTTATTGCGCTAGGCGACTGGAATGCTGACATTAATGAGCGCACAGAAAGTAGCGATGTTCTAAAAACATTAGGAAAGCTTTTTCATTATGCAAATGATCATAAAGCACCTACTTACCGAGGAATGGATATTTTTAAAGATAGCCTATTACTTCATTTAGACTGCATTCTCTTAAGCAATGACATTGGTGTTAAAAAACACGGTATTTTTGCACCTACGCCCAATTTTAAAAAATTAGCTTGTCAAAATAAAATCGCTACACGCGATCATTTCGTACTGGTAAAAA
>DHXK01000134.1:19152-20404 GCA_002413665.1 Legionellales bacterium UBA5158
CATTTCGTACTGGTAAAAAGAAATGAAGAACAGAAAGTTTGTCATTATTTAGTTGAAAAAAATTATTATTATTCCAAAATGGCCTCCGATCATTTGGCTATTTGGGCAGATATTTATTTTAAGCACACATAATATTTATAGTGAGATAAAAAAGCTAGCCGGGGAATCAACCGTTACTCAATATGTGAGAGTGGACCAAAGCCAAGCATCGCTATAAATGTCATCGAGCTGCTAGAAGAGAAAAGGAAAAAGCAAAAAGATATCGTGAATGGCTCTGTCTGTTAGCAAGACTCTGTGTTCAGAGATAAAAAAACAAGGTGAGCAAAGTAACTACGCTCTAACTAAGCTCTGAACCACAAAACCGCAGACATAAAAAAGGGACCACCAGGCCCCTTATCATCTAAAAGTGAAACTAGACGATCTATCTTACTTGTTGCCACAGACCATCAGAATTGCGGCATGCAACCCCATTGGTATGGGTCGATTTGCCATTGTGCTTGGTGTATACAGTATAGTGACGGCAGTAAGTGCTACCCTTGTATGCCATAACTGGGCTAGTAGGTGTGATCTTATACCAAGTACCTGTTTTAGTATTAGTCCAGTTTGATGGGACGTTAATTGAATTTTTATCCATGCTTGTATTGATTGCCACGGTATCCGTGCTATCCATAGAATGACCGACTACTCCACCAACCACTCCTCCTACCACAGCTCCAGCTGCTATTACCCAGCCTCCGCCTATAGCACCTAATAAACCACCTACAACCGCTCCTGTACCCGCGCCCACAACAGTGTTGTCTTGGCGTGTGTTGGTAGAGCAAGCTGCTAAACTAACCATTAAAGCAACTATACTTAGCTTTGTGATAATTTGTTTCATGATGGTATATCCTCTGGAATAGTACATGGGAACTTCCTATTATAAATTAAAACAGTCAAATTAAGGATTAGGGAAAGTACCTGTTGCGCTTGGGTTCGTAAGATTTTAATATGAACGAAAGTGAGAAGACGTAAGAAAAACCTCTTTAACCTATTGATTTAATTTACTCTAGTTTTTGACGATTGTTGTAATGTAAATTTCAAGCTCCCAGGGCTGTGTTGATTATACAACTTAATTTATTCAACAAATCCTATAGCATTTGGGGTATCTCCATAGTTCCTTGAAAAGTGCTCCCATTTATACCCAAAGAAGGTGAGATTAATTGCTCGTAACAGGACTATGAAGAATCAAAAACAGGCACTTCTCCGGTCTCAT
>DHXK01000116.1 GCA_002413665.1 Legionellales bacterium UBA5158
GAAGTTATCAAGAAAGGGTAGTGCGGCAAATCCGCAAGTTGCGTTTGATGTGGCAGGGATTGGAAACGTAATGGGTAAACATTGACGCGCCAGTTCCTGACCCTACATATGCCACTAATTCCAGCAATTCTGCCATTTAGCCATAACAAGAGCACTGTGCTTAAACCAATTAATGAACCACCAATTAAAGCACTTACAGGTGTGAAGTTTTGCATGCACATTCCCTAAATAAGTTCATCTAAAACGCAGTTTTGAATATTATACATTCCCGAATTTGCATTACCTACATGTTAAATATACTCTTGAAATCATGGTCAGTTAAGCTAAAAAATTACCTTGTGGCCGAAGGTGTGATTCGAATAGCGACTATTCCCGTGCTTCTTATTCGTGCTACCAAATAAGTTTTAATGGAGAAAATTATGACAAAGCTATACAAGGAAATTACTACCGATATCTCATCATCTTTAGCAAAGTTGCGTAAAGAAATTCCTGATGTGATGAATGCATTTAGCTCGTTATCACAGGCAGCGACAAAAGATGGTGTACTTGATAAGAAAACCAAAGAACTCATTGCGTTGGCATTAGGTGTCGCTGCAAGATGTGATGGATGCCTTGGGTTTCACGCACATGCCTTAGTTAAGCTAGGTGTAACACGTCAAGAGTTGCTTGAAATGTTAGGAATGGCGATTTATATGGGCGGTGGGCCGTCGTTAATGTATGCAGCGGATGCACTCAAAGCATTCGAAGAATTTGGTGGCCAGCAATAGTTTTCCTTGAATTTCAGGAAGGTCAGCATTTCCATTCAGGATGAAATATTATGCTTGGTAATCATGCTTCAGAAAATATACGTGGCTTATCAAGTAATGAAGCTAAGAAGCGTTTAGTTAAATATGGACATAATGAGATAGAAGAGAAGCATCCAAACAGAATTTTAATAGTGTTGAAAAAATTTTGGTCCCCTGTTCCGTGGATGCTTGAAGCTACGATTATTCTTCAACTCATTATGGGTAAATATGATGAAGCCATTATTATTGCCGCACTATTAATATTTAACTCTCTATTAAGCTATTTTCAGGAAGAACGTGCAAATAAAGCTTTGGCACTTTTAAAACATCATTTAGCAATACAAGCACGAGTACTTCGTGATTCCCAATGGCAATTAGTGCCAGCCCAAGAATTAGTGCCTGGTGATGTCGTTCATTTGCGCATGGGTGACATCTCTCCAGCCGATATTCGGGTCGATGAAGGAAAAATTTTAATTGATCAATCTATTTTAACCGGAGAAGCTTTACCTATTGAAAGTGATGTAGGCTCAATCGCATATTCTGGCGCTATTATTAATCGGGGGGAGGCAACAGGTGAAGTTGTTGCAACAGGGAAAAATACTTATTTTGGTAAAACAGTTGAGTTGGTGCAGGCAGCTAAATCATCTAGTCATATTAAAAATATTGTTTTTACAATCGTAAAATATTTAGTGGCAGTTGATATTTTTTTCGCAATATGTGTGATTGCTTATGCGCTTTTTACAAAACTCCCACTCATGGAAGTGTTTCCGTTTATATTGATTTTATTGGTAGCATCTGTCCCTGTTGCTCTTCAAGCTACTTTTACTCTTGCTACTGCATTAGGAGCTACACATTTAGTGAAAAAAGGGGTGTTAATCACCCATCTAACAGCAATTGAAGAGGCTGCAACGATGGATGTACTTTGCCTTGATAAAACAGGAACAATCACAAGCAATCAGCTTCAATTAGCAACATTAAAGCCATTTTCTTCTTATACTGAGGATAAATTATTATTTTTATCCGCAATTGCTAGTGATGAATCAACCCAGGATCCCATTGATAAAGCTATTTTAACAGCTGCTCAAAGTCGCAATTTACTTAGCTCAATGCCGGAACGAGTTAAATTTATTCCGTTTGATCCAGCCAATAAGCGTACTGATGCAGTGTTCAAGCAAGATGGTAAAGAACTTCGCGTATTAAAAGGTGCGCCTGAGACTATTATCAATTTAATTCCCAATGCCCCTAGCATAGCGGAAGAAATCTCTAAAATGGCTGGCATTGGCTATCGTATGCTTGCTGTAGCTGTTGAATCAGAGAGCCATGGGGCTTTAGAGTTAGTGGGGCTTGTTGCACTTTATGATCCTCCTAGAAGTGACTCTATGTCATTTATCAAAAAATTAAAAGAATTTGGGTTAAAAATTTGTATGGTAACAGGTGATGGAACCGTTACCGCAAAAGCCATCGCAAATATGGTTGGCATAGGTGATAGGGTATGCCAGGCACCAAATATTCAGAAAGATATAAATCATGATGTATTGGATTGTGATGTATTTGCAGGCATGTTTCCTGAAAATAAATTTCAACTGGTACAAGCCTTGCAAAAAGACAATCATATTGTTGGTATGACAGGAGATGGCGTTAACGATGCTCCAGCATTGAAGCAAGCCGAAGTGGGAATTGCCGTTTCAAATGCAACAGATGTCGCTAAGGCGGCCGCATCTATTGTTCTTACTCAGCCGGGATTAAGTGGGATACAATTTGCCATTGAAACAAGTCGTCGTATTTATCAAAGAATGTTAACTTATACACTAAATAAAATTATTAAAAGCCTTGAGATTATTGTTTTTCTTAGCTTGGGCTTAATGCTAACAGGGAGTTTTATTCTTACCCCTTTGCTTATGGTTCTTTTATTATTTGCCAATGATTTTGTGACGATGTCTATTGCAACGGATAATGTGACTTTCTCCAACAAACTTGAACGTTGGCATATTTCAAATTTAATGATGATTGGTGGAATAATTGCAACGTTAATTTTGTTGCTTTCATTTTCAGTATTTTTCTATGGTAAATATGTACTTCATCTTTCTTTACCCGAGTTACAAACATTGATTTTTGTTATGCTCGTTTTTACTGGGCAAGGGAATGTATATCTTATACGAGAGCGAAAACATTTTTGGAATTCGTTGCCGGGGAAATGGCTGATATTAAGTTCAGTATTAGATATCAGTGTGGTGAGCATCTTAGCCACGCAAGGCATTTTGATGACAGCCATTCAACCGTTACTTATTGTCGAATTGTTAGGTATTGTGATCGCATATCTTATTGTTGTCGATTTCTTGAAGATTCGAATTTTTTCATATTTTAATATGCATTAATATATTAATTTCAGATTCTATATTGCTGCCATGCCTTAGAATCAGATAATCTGATGGACTTCATTTCTTTGTAAGCGTCTCTCCAACCTTTCAATTACCCACATT
>DHXK01000132.1:0-1610 GCA_002413665.1 Legionellales bacterium UBA5158
TCAACATTAGGTCATCATGGCAATAGTTGCTGTGTTCATCTTTATAAATCTACAAAAAAATATAGCTTGTATTTTTATATTTTGTGGGCAAGAGTATAATTAACTACAATAAATTATCTATTCAGATTCGGACTTCGCTAATCTTGCTCAATTTATCAATGTTAGATCTATTAATAACAAAAGTTGTTACATACTTAGGACTATCACATGCTGAATTACCTATATACGTTAACTGATCTAACTTTATTTTTATTAGTGAGCTTTGCAGGTTTGGCTTTCTCTTCACTAGGTATATTTATCATTTCGGCTCTTATACCATATGATGTCCGCTATAAAGAAAATCCCGTCATTGGTAGTGTCAGTGCACTTATAGGATTGATTTACGGTGTCTTAGCAGGGCTGACTGCTTTATATTTAATAAATAATATTAACTATACAAATGATGCTGTACAGCGTGAAGCGAATTCAGCCGCGAATTTATATAGAGATAGCACGGCTTTGCAGAATCCTCTAAAGTTAGCAATTCAAAAAGAAATCAAAATATATTTAATGCAAGCTATAGACTTAGAATGGCCTGTCATGAAAATGGGCGGTAGAGTCAATCAAAATGGGGATGCCTTTATCAACAGGATACACCAGCTGCTCACTCCGTATAATCCCTCTAATCAATCAGAAATATATAATAAGCATGACATGCTAGATGAAATTAAGTCTCTCTATAATGCTAGACACTTACGCCTTGCAATGGGTTACTCAGAATTGAGTGGTGAAATTTGGTTGGTCATTTTGTTAGGTACAATATTAACAATTGGAATAAATTTTCTTTTTGCTATGAATTATTATCTTCATTTATTAACTATAGGTGCAGCCTCATTGATGGCTTCTTCTATGGTATTTCTCTTATTGACTCTTGATAGACCTTATCAAGGTGAATTTGCAGTCTTACCCACTGCTTTGCAGACAGTCTTAATAACGATGAAGTAATCTAACGTTAGATTAATCAGAAACATATTTTATATATTGCCATATAATAATCAAGGGCAATAACGCTACACATAAAAAAACATACTGCCCTCCTAAAAATTGCAAACCATAACCACCCAAAACGGGTCCTATAGAAAATCCCAATAAACTCAAATTGGTAAAACCGTTGTAACTGGCAATTAAATGTTTTGGTGCAGCTCGCATAATTAGCAACCCGTTTATCGGTAAGGTACATAATTCTGCAAAACTCATAATCATCACTGAAATGATCATCACGGGTTGGGAAGGATGAATCCCAATTATTAAAAATGCAATCGAGAACATTACTCCGCCGAATATGCCACATAATTTAGAAGAGGTTAGTTCTGCCCAGCGTAAAACAATGGGTTGGAACAGGACGCATATTCCAGCATTTATAAACATTAATATACTGAAAAATACTGCGGGATTGCTGAGTAGCCATCAATGCCCCGATTAATGGACCTAGCGCCACACCCAAATTGGCTCCTATAAATCTAGCACTGTATGCATAACTTAAATTTTCTTTTGGTGTGTGAGTCACTAAAATAGTAATAGCACTGATTTCAGCGAATGATCTAAACCAACCTAATGCAGCATTTATTAAT
>DHXK01000132.1:1794-9036 GCA_002413665.1 Legionellales bacterium UBA5158
ACCTAATGCAGCATTTATTAATAAAAGACCGATAAAAAAATGCATTGAAAACATAAAACCAAAATAACAAAACCCTGAAAGTAATAAGGCAAGTATCAATGTCGTTTTGTGCGAACTGCGATCCACATACAAGCCATTCATCAGCCCAGTGACGCTCAGCATAAAACCTGAAATACCGAGAACTAATCCAATTTTACTGTGACTGAATAATCCTTCGCGCGCCAAATAGATAGCTAAAAACGGCAAGGACATGAACTGCCCTGCGCGCATAAAAAAAGTAATCAATGCTACTAGATAAGCTGTTTTAGAAACTTTTGCAAAAGATGCGAGAAATTGCATAGATAAACTCGTCTAACAAATTAGATTACATTTGATAGTACGTAATTAAAAGGCAGATGTCTCGGTTAACCTTGTATTCAAAATGAAACTTATCTTTGCAAAGACTGCAATTTACTAATGCAGCTTAAGAGGCTTAAACTATATTACTTAACTAAATTTCTAGTATCACAACTTGAGTAGCATATTCTCCACGCTCACCCTGAGCAAGAACATAGCTGATACGCTGGCCTTCTTTCAATTCTTTGTAACCTGCGGTTTGAACTTCAGAAAAGTGAACAAATACTTCATTTTCACTATCATCTGGGGTAATAAAACCATAGCCTTTTATTTTATTAAACCGTTTAACTGTTCCGGTATGCATAATATGATTCCAATAATGAATAAGTAGGTTGATATTACTTCTTTCTAAGAAATTATGACACTATTGATTTAAAGACTATATAATGAAATTTACTAAGGAGAGTATACTAAGAGTATCTATAATAAGGAGAATTTCATGGTCCAGGAAGTTACCACTTCATCGTGGTTTAGCCGTATCGGCAATGCTTTTGTCGGCATTTTGGTTGGAATTGCTTTAATTATAGGTTCATTCATGCTTGTTTTTTGGAATGAAGGAAATGGACTACACAAAGCACAATCGTTAAAACAAACCGAAAAAATGCTAGTCACTACACCCATTTCCCCTATCGATAAAAAAAATGAATTAAAAGTCGTTTATTTCAGTGGCCTTGCTACTACTGATGAATCACTAAAAGATAGTCTTTTAGAAATAGACACAAAAGCTATCAAACTTGATCGCAACGTCGAAATGTTTCAGTGGGAACAAGAACAAGAATCTAAAACTGAAAAAAACATGGGTGGCTCAGAAACAGAAACGAAAACCTATACGTATAAAACAGCATGGTCAGACAAGATCATTGATAGCAGCAATTTCAAAGAACTCAACGGCCATAAGAATCCTACCAGCATGGCTTTTCCTTCTCGGCATGAGCAAGCTTCGAAAGTAACCGTTGGAGATTTCATTTTACCTACTGATTTAATTTCTAAAATTTCAGTCACTACACCTGTTGATTTAACAGAAAAAGATATTTCCGTTATTCAAAATAAAACAAAATTAAAAGTAAGCCATAATGGTATCGATCTTTATCTAGGTGAAGATTCTCAAACACCTCGAGTTGGCGATGTGCGTATACACGTTACTGAAATTTTACCGCAAATTGTGAGTGTCATTGCTCAACAAACCGGTAACACTGTTCAAGCTTATATGGCTCCTGCTGGACATCCCATAGCATTATTAGTTTCGGGACAACAATCGTATCCTCAAATGATTCATGATGCAGAAGTTGAAAATCGAATGCTGACTTGGTTATTTCGAGGAGTGTCCTTATTATTAATGATAATAGGGTTCACTTTAATATTAAAACCTATTGCTGTGCTGGCTGATATTATTCCTTTTTTTGGAAATATAGTAGGCTACGGAACTGGACTAATAGCCTTCGTAGCAGGCTTATTATTATGGACATGCGCTACTGCGCTTGCATGGTTTGTCGTGAGACCTTTGCTGGCAGTCGGGCTCGTAGTCATAGCCTGCCTAATAAGTTATGGGCTGATACAGCGTAAAAAAAATAGTCTAGAAAAAACATCATAATAACGTACTCACAAATGATGGGATTACTAAACTATCAACCTAAAAATACATACAGCAACTAATTCACGAATGAGTTACCTTATTCATAACAATCTTCAACTAGAGATGTAAAATGAAAAAAACAATTCAATTTATTCCTTATAATGACCTTTATAAATCTGAGGTGATTAGTCTCATATTAAAAATTCAAACCCAAGAGTTTGGTTTTCCAATATCACTTAAAGATCAACCTGATTTAGAGAATATTCCTAAAGTATATCAAGTAAACTCTGGTAATTTCTGGGTTGCCGTTGCAGATAAAAAAGTAATTGGCACAATCGCTTTACTTGATATAGGTAACAATCAAACGGCCTTAAGAAAAATGTTTGTAGATAATAGTTACCGTGGAAAAGATGTGGCTAAAAGTCTCTTAACTGTTCTTTTCAATTGGTGCAAACAAAAAATGGTAACACAGATTTTTTTAGGAACAACATCAGCTTTCCTTGCCGCGCATCGATTTTATGAAAAAAATGATTTTATAGAAATTTCTAAATCGGCACTACCTTCTAGTTTTCCTATCATGGAAGTAGATTCAAAATTTTATGTATATCAAGTTGAATAAAATGACTATATAACGCTAGTACAAGCTTAAAAAATATTTTACCGCTATAAAAAATCCTGCAATGCAACATCGCATTGCAGGAACATATCACATATTAATTATATTCATCATCATCCGGTGCAGTTGCAGCATCAACACTGGCATCAGAGCTATTGTCTGAACTTTTGGTAGTAGTGGTCGTACTAGAAGAGCTAGAACCTGTTACTGCATTTGATGTTGAAGGTGCAGTAGTTGTGGTAGTGGTAGTGCTAGAAGTTGCTGTAGGCACTGTATCTGGTGCAGTAGGAGTAACATCAGGCGCTACTGCAGGAGGCAACGTACTTTGGGCTGCAGCATCATCACTAACCTGCGCAGGAGCGGTAGTCGTCGTTTCACTACTCTTCGTCGTGGTGACTGCACTAGGAGTAGGAGCACAAGCACTAATATTTTCTGCAGATAACCCTTTTGTAGTGGCTGCAGAAACAGCCGCAGTAATGCAAGGTCCACCGGATTCATTATTCGCGCACTTGCCTAATTCTTCATCATCCAAACTTTTCTCTGCTTTATCACCTAGACAAGCGCATGATTTATCAGTAGCACCTACCATTTTGGTTTTACATTTATCAATTAATCCCTTTTTGACACCTTCATGTATCGTTTTAATAGTATCCGCATCGAGATTTTCTGCATAAACCAACGAACCCCAGGATACTAAAAGAGCGGCAGCAGATAAAGCAAGTAATTGTTTACGCATAGTCAAAATCCTTTTGATTAATAGCCATTAACTTTTTAATTATAATAGAAATTTAATCTTCATAGCTAATACTTCTGATGACTAATTTATAATATCTATAAAGCTGTTGCAGCAACCACAGACAAACTCAACTTCAAAAAAAATTAATTTATTACTTTGCTAGATTAGTAGCAAATTCTTGCAATCGTTTTTCAACTTTATAATTAATACTTTCTTCAGGAAACTTACCATTTTTTTTACGTACACCTGCGGGCAAGCCTGTCAGCAGGCTAATGGCTTGATCAATTGTATCAATGGGATAAATTAAAAACTTTTTAGCACGCCCAATGGCAACAATATCATCACGTAACATTAGATTCTTTATATTAATAGAAGGTATAATAACACCCTGCTTACCTGTCAATCCTCTGGCATGACAGACATCATAGAATCCTTCTATCTTATCATTCACACCGCCAACAGCTTGAGCTTCTCCGAATTGATTAATAGAACCTGTCACTGCTAAATATTGCTTAATTGGCACATTAGCTAGAGCCGATAATAAAGCACATAACTCTGCAACTGAAGCACTATCACCATCCATCATTCCATAAATTTGTTCGAATGAAATACTTGCCAATAATGAAAATTTTTGTTCAGTGTTATAGCGATCCGCTAAAAAATTTGAAATAATGATGCCCGCCTTTGAATGCATAGGCCCGGCCATGTCTATTTCACGTTGTATATCAATAATTTTCCCTCTGCCCATTCTTACTTTGGCTGTAATACGTGTCGGATGTCCGTATG
Source organism: Legionellales bacterium UBA5158 (assembly GCA_002413665.1). Classification (GTDB taxonomy): domain Bacteria; phylum Pseudomonadota; class Gammaproteobacteria; order DSM-16500; family DSM-16500; genus UBA5158. The sequence goes on from DHXK01000132.1 coordinate 5,902, forward strand.
TAAAATTTCCTTCGCGTACTACAGAAAGACAATTGACTTGACCTACTAGTTCAGAGGTAGTGTTAATGAGAATAAAATTACGTGTGATTTCTTCATAATATAAGTGCTTCGATCTATCTACACGATGAATTTGCGCTTGGATCGCTAGCTTCACTTCATTGGCTGAAACAATTTTTTTAGAACTGACACTTGCCCAATAGTCTGCTTCAATGATCAAATCATCAATACCGCGTATGTGGGTTGATAATTTTTCTGAATCCTCAACTATACGTGAACTATGTTCTATTAAAGCAGCTACAGCAGTAGCATGAAAAGGTCGTGTCGCTTCACGACGTATAATCGTACCAATCAAACGTGCATACAAAGCAATATTTTTTTTATTACGGTCTATTTGCTCATCAAAATCTACAGCCACTTTAAATAAACCAGTAAAGTCGGGATCACGATTACATAACGAATAGTAAGTAGCACGATCACCTAATAAAATAATTTTAATATTAAGAGGAATCGGCATAGGTTCTAATGAAACTGGTCTAGCCGATTCGGCTAAATGTTCTATAGGTTCAATTGCAATATTACCCGCACGTAAGGCACGCTTCAAACCTTCCCAAGCACTATCTTCTTTTTTTAATTTGCGCGCTTCAATAACTAAATACCCTCCATTCGCTCGGTGCAATGAGCCAGGCCGAATTAAGGTAAAGTTAGTCACCAATGTTCCAAAAAGAGAAAGATGTTCCACACGACAAACCAAATTAGAATAAGATGGATTATCTTCAAAAATAATTGGAGCACCTTTATGATTACTATTATCAATAAATAAATTCACTTGGTATTTTATGAGTAATGGACTATCCGATACAAATGATAAAATACTAGTGCTTTCATCATGTTTTATGAAATCATTTACATGTTCCAATAAATCAGCTTGGACTGCAATTAAATAAGTTACCACATCTGAAAACTTTGAATATTTGATTTTTAATTTATTAATTAATGGATCAACAACCGCTAATGTAAATTTAAATTGCAAAGCTTTTTCATTTATATGTAGCTCTTTATACAAGTGTGGCACTTTACTAGATTTAGCATTTTCGATAATAAGTTTACAAAATTCTTCACGTTTAGCATTAAAGTCATCTGTGATATCCTGCATTTTCTTGCGATATTCGTCACTCTCAAATACAGCGATAATGCCCTGACTCAATTCATCAATAAAAGATTTTATATCCTGCTGAAATATCGAACCCAAACCAGGTGGTAATGAAATTGCAAGGGGTCTGTCAGGAAGAGAAAAATTATGGATATAACACCAATCAGGTGGTGTCTCTTGCTTATTCGCGTTAATTTCTAAGGCAGATCGCACTAGTGAACGCTTGCCAATTCCTGAAGGTCCCATGGCATAAAGATTATACCCTTGGCTCTGAATGCCAATACCAAATCGAATGGCTTCCAGTGCTCTCTCCTGTCCTACAAATTCTTTTAAAGGCTCTAAATCAGACGTAGTTAGAAAGTCTAGAAGTTTGGGATCTAGTTTTTGGCGAAAAAATTTATAACTTAACGAAATGGATTTCCTCATAAACCCCTTTAAAACCAAACAGTTACTACACTCATTTAATTGAATAGTTTAAACAGAAGTTACACTACTATTATAATCTAAATACTGATCTTTAGGGGAGTTGTGATGCGTATAAGAGCACACTCTTGAGCAAGAAATAAGTAATAACATCGATAATGGCGAGCGCATTAACAAAATTCATTAACCACACTAGTAAAAGACTAATGATGGATGCTCTAGTGGTCACAGTAGAAAAATATTATAGTGTTAACTGTGTCATCGTATGCCCGGGGCAAGAGATACTTAAAGCAACTGTGTGAACAAGTCGAAGAATCGATAGACCCTGTGTTACACGTTAAGCTATATTTAGCTTAACAAGAAAATAATATTGCAAAGAGTGCTGCTCATTTACAAAAAGCTAAGGATCTTATTTCAAATCCTGCGAATCATGACATTACAAGAGAGACTATATTTGCTATTCAAAAGTTACTGCCAGATTTAGCAATTTTACAAGATTTAAAAATGGCATACAATAAAGTAGAAAAAACTTTACAACTAACACCCGCATTCCTGCAAAAAATCAAATATACTTTGTTCGCAGATTCATTTCTATTTAGTGATGATCTCACACCGGATGAACATAGAGCTGACAATAAAAAACTAAAAATGAAATAAATTAAAAAGATGAATGAGGTTCGCAATTATCTTTTTAAATTTTAAATGTGCCTACGTTCTACTAGTGCCAATGAATCATCTTGCAAATAAACAACATTCGCTTTTTGATTTGATTGTGCAAACAGAGTGACTCTTTGTGAACTTAAATTAACTTTAGATAGATCACTCATTTCACGTTCAACATTGCTATATCTCGAAAAAAAACTAGTTAGCATAGTAGGTAAAAAACTTAGCATCAAAAGCATAAATGTTACATTGGTAGTTGTACCTAACGCAGAGTAACAAAACAATGATTCGGTAGTCGCCAGCGCTAAGGTAAGAAGCATACATTTGTCTGCTAAACGCGAACGACCTATATGTTCGCTGTTAACCGGTAAATTAGCATGTTGATTGATTTTTTTAAATGTAATCCATAACCACAATAAGTCAAATCCAATGCTTAATAGATGTTGATAAGGTATTTCTTCAACATCAATCAAACTCAAAGATTTTGTTAACTCAAAACCAATTTTAACGGTTTTAAATATTAACGCATAACTTACCATCTCTTGAGCATTACCCAGACGGATAAAAGGTCGTATAAAAGAACTATTTTGTTGTCTATGTATGTCAAATAAATTATAAAATGAATCACTAGAATGATTTAATTTTCTAAGTTGCGTGTCATTAAGATTAGCATATTGACTGACACCTGGGGCATAAGAACCATCCTTGCTCAAATGAGCAATAACAAAGTCTGCTACTTTCATCATTGCTATATCATTAGTACCATCACCATTTGCAACGACAAAATAACCTTTTCTTTTTAAATGTTTGGCTAAAACACCTTTACCTTTAGTGCTCATTTCAGCAAAAATAATATTAGGACGATGATCATTTTCTTTAATCATCAGTAAATCTAACTG
>DHXK01000132.1:9217-15269 GCA_002413665.1 Legionellales bacterium UBA5158
TCAGTAAATCTAACTGTCTCAGAATGCTATCATTAACGCCTGCGAACACAACAGTCGCATTTTCAAAATTCAACTCCGAAAATAGCGCCACATTATTACTACTTTCCTCATAAGACTTAATGGTATAAATATTTTTGATATGCGTGGGACACAATACTTTAGCGATATTTTCTGCAGCTTTAGCCGTATCTCCTGTAGCCACTAAAACTGGAACTCCGACATGGCTACAATTTGGGATAAAATCCTGAACGCCGTCTTTTACAGGATTATCAATTAAAAATGTACAGACATGTTTTAAGTTTTTAAAAATTTCTAATCCAATAATTTTCTCAATTTCTTGTTTATCGCCAGCAGAAAATGCGGTAAACAATTTTGAATATAATTCTGGAGTAATAACAGTTTTAGCAACGCACCAATCTCTAGATAAAATCCCTGTACGCATATTCATTTTGTCATAATCAGTTAATAATTCAGTATTATTAAACTTATTACCTTTTGGAATTCCACAATATACCAAGTATTTATCATTATGATCTGATACTAAAGTCAGTCTTCCTCCAAATGTCTTTAATAAACCTAAATGCACAGTTTCAACACTTTTCTTTTTGTCATTCAATTTAAACGTTTTGATAAAATGATTACTACTGACTCTTTCTACATTTAAACAATCATTATCTTTTAATAATTGTTTAAACTGATTTAATATGGCATGTTCTTCAGGTTCAAGTTCTTTTTGGCTATCTGTGAATACAAAGCAGAACGTTTCAAAACTATCTTGCTGTTCTTTAACATCCTGAGGTAGAAAATTTAATGGCTTGCTTTCTTGATTTGGAACTCGAGGTATCTGAACATGAGCTGGCATAGTTTTCGTCCAAAAGCCATTCACCTGCATGGTAAGTGTTGTCAGGGTTCCTGTTTTATCTGAAACAATAATGACGCCTTTAGGAAACTTATCAGGGTAGTATCCTCCTAATACATTACACATATCGACTATCCTTAATGCATCTACAGACTCAAAAGGCATATTGGATAACTGATTATTGAGCTCTTTTAGCATTTTACTATTAATCATTTCCCGCAAAAATGATTCAGAAAATGGAATCATCATCTGGAACAAAGAAAATAATAATCTTACTGAGGTAGTAAATTTTCCTAGTCCATCTTCACCCAGATATAGACCCATCGCAGCAGACAATGCTATCGCTCGAAGAATATTTGTTTGTTTATATTGATCAATAATTTTATTGATCATCGATTTCTTTTCGAAACTACTGTCTAAAATAATTTCTTTTTTCCTGGCAACGCGAACAAAAAAGTTTTCGGGATGACCACAAAAATCTATTTCAGCTCCATCCAATATACCTAGCTGTTTGCTATCTTGTATCGCTCTTTGATCAACTTCCTTAAATCCTGTTTGCAAAATATTTTTAGTTTTACATTTCAACCAAATATTTTCGCCTGTATACATTTTTAAATTCACACGAAATTCTTGATCTTCTAACAGGTCCTCACTAAACTCATTTGCTTCATTACGCTTAAAAGAAAAAATTTCACCTGAGAGAGGGGCCGAAGCGTTATCAAAATTGTTTCCGCACCAAACTAAATCACCACTTCTTAATTCATAGCGATTTACAGGAATTAGTTTATTCTCATTTTGAGTTTTTTGTAAAATATAATGAATCGATGTGTTATTTACAAAATCATTTTCAATCTTTTTAAATTGAACAAACAGTTTTCGCATTATTTGTGGAATAATGTCAATTAAAACCGCAGGTAAATTTCTCAACTGTCTTGATAAACCTCTGTCATTTAAAATATTATTAGCAATTAATCCCAGTTGAAAACTACGTGCAACCGTTGTCACTTCTTTGGTTAATAGACGATTAGCCAATAAATAAGTATTGCTGATCGGTGTTAATCCTGAAGATATTAATGATGTATCAGATCGTTGTGCACCGTGCTTATATTGTAGTTTTAAAGAGATTTGTTGATATTTTTCTGCTGAATAAGAAATAATAGCTGGAATGACCAATGTACTGGCAGCTAAATTAAACAGTAATGAATACCTGTTTGGCAGCATGCCCATAAGCATTTTGCGACCACCGGCAAAACTTGCTGAATATAAATAAAACTCTGCTAATAATTCACTGGCCGCAACTACTGAAAATCTCAATCTGGAAATGATTTTCTTTTCTGTTAAGCGCTGCGTTGATGAATAACTCATAACAGCTGAGCCAATTATAAATTTAAATACAAAATCGTAATCTTCACTATCTGTTATTGTTTGACTTAACCCTTTGGTGGCATACTCACCAACAGTATAAGCCATACTGGAAATCAGAATAGGTAAAATAATTTCTTTGAAATGACCAAAATTAATTTTGTCTAGAGAAAAAGTTAAACTAAGGGATTGAGTCAATTCTGTAAGAGTCTTGGCGACTAAGCTTTCTAAATATCGGTATTGTTCTCTTATATGTTGTGTACTATCTGCATTTTTTCCTTGAACAGAAATAACAGACACTAAAGAGGATGATTCTATTTTGTTGTCAGAAGACTGAGAGTTGAGAAATGATTTGCGTATGTTTTCTATTAACAAACGTTTCTTACGCGTTTCCATAAGAGTATCCTAGGCTCGATAGCCATCCACATTAGATTAAAATGCAGAGGTGGATTTTTGCTAACATCCACCTCAACGCTAATCTACCGTACTAAATGGAATTCCTTTTCTAGGTAAATTATAATTTTATATTAGGGCATTCATCAGCTCTAACTTTTAGCACTTACTTGTGTCTATTCCAACACCCTTAAATGCATCTACTACAACATCAACATCGTATTTGTAATCTTTTGTTGCTTTCACAACACCACACGCTGCATCTGCAAAAGTACTATTAGCAGTCCAATAATCCATATTGGCCTTCACCATCACATCAAACGCTTTTCTTGCATCCCACTCTTTAGCAGATCCTATCAAGTAATATACTTTATTAAATACGCCACTTGTGTAGTGAACATTCAAACTATCTGTGTAATCTTTCATGTTATCAATTGAATGTCCGTCTTTAGTAGGATCATCCATATAACGAAGCGCACCCTCACCTTTAACAATTTCTGGTCCTATTTGCCAGCTATTCTTGCCGGTAGAATAAAATTCTGCTGCTTGTGCTGCCATATCAGAAAATGATTCATTTAATCCACCTGATTGTTTTTGATAAGTTAAATTAGAATGTTGAGAAGTAAAGCCATGACTAATTTCATGAGCGCCCACACCCAAAGATGTGAGAGGATAAAACATTTTAATTCCGTCACCAAAATACATTTCGCTATTCATGGCTAAGAAAAATGCATTTTCCATCACTTGGCCCCACATGTCTTTAGCATGTACATTTAGCTTTAACATCATAGGCTTACCATTTTCAGCTAACACAGGAAGCTTGTACCATTTTTGATACATGTCTCTGATTACCTGGCCAATGTACAACGCATCATTTGCCGGAGAGTAACCACCATTCACTGCGTCTAAATCTCCATCCCAATAGGCATTGCTATGGTCTGTATCCACAGCAGCACATTTGAATTGCGCGACAGGAGCATCACTAAAAGGAGGAGCATCCTTAGAACCGTCTTGCACAATGACATGTTCATTTCGTAAATAGCATGTATTTTTGCTGGCATTTCGTTGGATATCAAGCAATGGATAGTCATTTTTTAAACTATCATACGTTAACTTTCCCATCTTAGGATTACCACCAAATCCACTGCCTATGGTGTTCTCTAATGTTTGTACATTGTTCCAATGCTCATAAATAGAGAATGATGTAGCGTCTAAAATATAAGTCGGTTGCGCTGGCATACCATTTTTTTCACTTGATAAGAAACTTACTAAATAAGCCCAATGCGCTTTATTTGATTTATCTATATAAACCAATAAATTAATTTTTGATTTTGAATTATCAAATTGCTTGATGCCAGTTTCTTTTTGATAAATTTGAAAAGCTTGTGTTAGGGCTTTTTCTGTTTGCGCTGTACCCAACATCAATTCAGAAGGATTTCCCAAGTCAGCAGCAACACCTTGATAAATAGTACCATTCATAGTTGTTGCTGAATTTAAATTAGCCAAAGAAGCATTCGTACCCTGTGGAACATGCACTACTGAATCACTGCCCCAAACTGGATATCCAGAATATGTTTGTTGCACACGCATGTGAGCTGTGTGATTAAAATCAACTGAAGAACTAATGGGTTTAATGGTGGATTGATTATGGCTAGCCGTTAATTGAGTTGAGATAAACGATTGTAAAACAGAAACTGGCTTATTTTTAAGATCGATAGGTTGCGCTGCAAACAAAGAATTGGAGCAAACCAATGCTACAACACTTACAGCGAAGACATGATGGCACTTTTGCATAATATTCCCTTCCATAGTTAATTTTATAAATTTCGTTGACATTATGTATTCAATAAATTAAAAATACAATTAACGGTTGTGACTTAACAACATCGTTTTTTTAACGTTTTCGTTTTTTCAAAATATATGTTAGCGTTATCTTGTAATTGTATGGTTTTACTGACAGTTACTGTGATGTCTTCACCTCGTTCAAGCATCTTATCTACTGCCTTTAGTGCTAAGGGAATGACTTCAGAATTCGTTTGATGAACTTTAGCAATCAGCATGTCCCTACCGATGTAACCAACAGGATTTGCGATAATGTCAGCAAGTGATGTCTTTACTTTTTCTGGCCTGTAGTATACATGTTTTATATTTGCAAATAAATTGAAGAGCTCAAAGGCATATAATTTTTTTTTGCTACAGATTGCGATTAATATTTTTTCGCCGTGAATGGTATCTAGATAATGATGTTCATCATTTTCTTGCCGCCACATAACAGAGCCAGTCACTGTTTTAGTTTTAGCAGCTGCATCAGCAGCAGTATTTACATCAGCATGCATTTTCCCCGCAATTTTAGGTAATGTCTTTTTTTCTAGATCTTCTAATAGATTAAATTGAAATATACTTTTGACTGTGCTTTGCTGAGAAAAATCAATTCGTTTGAAAATACCAAGGTCTGTTATTTGGTTTTCATCATAACTATATATTGCAATGGCAGTAAGCATAATATTATCCTAACTGAATGTGCGTAGCATGCTATTTACAAAATAATGCAACAGTGAATTTATAACAAGCTAAATTATGAGAAAAGTATTAATATCGAATCAACTCACCATAAGGTCTTTATAATGAGCCTCAATCGCAATCTTTTTGATGATCAAAATATTGTGTTATTCCCCTGCCTTAATTTAAGTGCTTTCTCTAACGCTGAAGAAAATAAATCCCTACTTTTCAAATGGCTTACTGATATCCGGCTAAATATTATTAAAAAATTCAGCCTGGAATTTACATTACATTGGGGATACAGCGAAACACTTGAACTTGAGATTTATCACACTTTTTTAAAACATGCTGAACAAATGGGTTGGTGTGCTAGCCAGCTAAACAATAATACATCCATTGTAAGCAATATTGATGAAATGGATTTTTATCAATTCGATCAATTTTTTATTAAACAATTTACCTCTAAAAAAATTCTACTTGAAATAACTAACTGTTTTACAACTGAAGTATTAATTTCTCAAACTAAATGTAAGATTAGTAAAACATCAAATTGGTTCACTCTAAATCACAATTTTATTAATGAATTAAAAAAATTATTTATTGAGATAGGATTTCCTGTAAATAAAGCGCATAAGCTTTATGAGCTAACTCATGATAAAAAATTAATGCATTTTATTCCTAGCGAATTTAAAAAAATATTTCTTAAAGAGTGCAAGCAGACCAAACTAATATTTAGTGAACAGTATTGGCAATTAGATCTGTCGACTCCTAAAAATCAAACATTTTTTCAGAACCATCATGAAAAGTTAGAACTCCAATCTGAAATGAATGATACTCGCGGGCTAGTGAATAGATAATTAGATGGAGCTGGTGGGCACACTTCGCTTTGCCCACCCTACGATAGATTTTATTAAGGTGTAGGGTGGGCAAAGCGAAGTG
>DHXK01000276.1:0-7391 GCA_002413665.1 Legionellales bacterium UBA5158
GCGGCCTTATTTAATGTGGATACATTTTATCTGCGTTATTATCATCAGCATTCTTTGTATTTTTTTTCTTATCACTCCTACTTCCAAAAAAATGACAGATGCGGGTACAACGGAAAAACCTAATATTATTTTAATTGGAATCGATGCGGTAAGACCTGATTTTTTAGGGTTTTTTGGTGGAAAAAAAGAAACTTTATATATTGATAACTTTCTCAATCACTCTGTTGTGTTTGCAGAAGCGTTAACACCATTAGCCAGAACTTTTCCTGCATGGATAAGCTTATTAACTGGGGAGTACCCTAAACATTCCGGAGCACGTTTCGATTTAACGGAACAAACCACTTTAAATTGGCAGACTAGTTTACCAAAAATTTTGCAACAACATGGTTATGAAACTGTCTATGCTATGGATGAAACTCGTTTTAGTAACATTAAAAAGGAAACAGGCTTTGATTATCTTATTACGCCACCGACAGGATTTAATGATTTTTTATTAGGAACGTTTAATGATTTCCCTTTCTCTAATTTAGTTGTAAATTCTGTTTTTGGAAAATGGTTATTTCCTTATAGCTATGCTAATAGACCTGCATTTGTTACTTACAATCCAGATAGTTTCTTAGAATTATTAAAACCCACTTTGCAAAAATCTCGAATTAAACCCTTATTTCTAGCGATACATTTTTGTCTTTCTCATGCTCCTTATTCGTGGGACCGCGGAAATATGAATGGTGATGTAGTAGCTCGCTATCAAGCATCCCTACAAAGGACAGATGCTCAGGTGGCAGATTTTATGACTTTATTGGATAAGGCAGGATTACTGAAACACAGCGTAATCGTTTTACTGTCAGACCATGGTGAGGCATTAGAATTATCTGGCGACAGAATTACAGACCCTGAGTTATTCATTGCAGGTTCCTCAAATCCAAAGAAAATAATTCCTCATTTTTATCCTCCGAGCTTTGATACCGAAAAAGTAGATGAATCAGCAGGGCACGGAACAGATGTATTGGGTTTATCTCAATACCATTCGTTACTTGCGTTTCGTTTTAATGGAATGAACATTCAACCCAAAATTATTTCTGGTATTGTGTCTCTCTTAGATATTAAACCAACTTTATTAAGTTTTTTAAAAATAAAAGCTACTTCAGGCGATGGTGATTCATTGCTAGATACGATAGAAGGTAAAAAAGCATTAATCAGTAAACAAAAAAAACTCTTTCTTGAAAGTGATTTTTCTCCACAATCTGTTCGCACAGTTCACCCTGAAACACGAGATGTGCTATTTGAAGGGATTGATTTTTATCAAATTGACCCTTTAACTACACATTTAACCGTAAAGAAGACCATGGGTGAATTGATTATATCAAGTAAGCAATATGCCTATATCTACGGTGAGTGGATGCTAGCCATATATCCACAGGCTAATGGTGCTATGGTGCCTATACTTGTAAACTTAAAAAGTGGGCTGTGGACAAATGATTTAGAGACAGAATTTGCGCGAAAATCATCCGTAAGGCTGATGCAAGCAGCATTAACTCAGTTTTATCAAGTAAAGTAGCTACATCTCTTAATAATCATTTGAGCATTGGCTTATAAGCTCATGATAGTCAAGAGAAATGCCTAATTTTTTTTATCATCTATTAAAGTTTTGCACAGGCAAGCCATCTATTTCAATTTTTTCATGCACTTACGGCAACAAAAATAATTGTAAAATATAACTTACTGATTAATATAACATATTTACTTATGTCTAATTAATGGGCTCTTCTTAACAAACCATACTGTCATAGCATTTGGAGCAGTTTTATAGAGCTTGTTAACAGAGTTATCCACAGAAATTGTGCATAACTTTTTGATAAAGTTTTTATTCAACGAAGATGGGTTTTTAGACTATAATCCGTCATTAGGTTTTGATAAGTTAATTTTTTATTTTTTGGATAAGTAATGGAAAATGATTCAATGAACATTGAACAACAAGTTATAACTCTCATTCGACAACTTATGCAAGAAACAGGTAATAGCTTTGTACAGCGCACTATGTCTTTGGCAACGTCACTTGAAACATTAGGAATTGATAGCCTAGGCAAAGCAGAGCTGCTAGTTAGGATAGAAAAGCATTTTAATGTACAGTTAGAAGATACTGTATTGGTGACAGCCGAATCTATTGGTGATGTTGTAAAAGCAATTGTAAAAGGTAATCTTCCAAATACTGGAGCGGTTATTTCTAGTTTTAAACCTAATAGCATTAATAAATATATAGAGTGGAACAATGCTACTACTTTGATTGAAGTGCTTCTTATCTATGCTAAACAAGCGCCAGACCAAGCGCATGTTTATTTTCAAAATGAAAAGGGTAGTGAGGTAGTTTTAACATATGGAAAATTACTCGAACAATCATTAAAAGTTACTGCGGGTCTTAAAAAGCTTGACCTTCAAGAGGGTGATACTGTTGCAATAATGCAACCCACATCACTAAACTTTTTTTATGCTTTCTTTGGCGTATTGTTGTGTGGTGGTATACCCGTGCCTATATACCCACCTAGTCGTCCTCACCAAATTGAAGAATACATACAACATGAAGCGAAGATTCTAAACAATGCTAACATACAAGTTTTAATTACTTTTCAAGAAGCAAAAATTTTATCGAATGTCATTCAAGATCTCATTCCTAGCATGAAAACAATTGTGACTGTGGATGCGTTACTTAAAAATGAAGAATCACCACTAGCATATGCTGCGGAAAAAAATACTCCTGCTTTAATTCAATATACATCTGGCAGTACAAGCGCACCTAAGGGTGTGCTACTGACACATGGAAATTTATTAGCTAACATTAGAGCCTACGGAACCGCAATAAAAATAACAACAAATGACGTTGCTGTTAGCTGGTTACCGCTTTATCACGATCTTGGTTTAATCGGTATGTGGCTAGGAAGTTTATGTTATGGAATTCCACTAGTATTACTTTCACCACTCGCATTTTTAAATCACCCTGAAAAGTGGTTATGGGCAATTCATCATTACAAGGGTACCATTTCAGCAGGCCCAAATTTTTCTTATGAACTTTGTGTACGTAAAATTGAACCCGCATCCATCGAAAAATTAGATTTAAGTTCATGGCGATTAGCGATAAATGGTGCTGAAGCAGTTTTACCAAGTACATTGAAAAAGTTCACAGCAAAATTCCTGCCTTTTGGTTTTAAACCTGAAACGTTTATTCCTGTATATGGATTAGCTGAATCCTGTGTGGGTGTTACAGCCTCATCTCCAGAAAGTCTTCCAGTTATAGATAGAATTGATAGAAAAGAATTTGAAGAAAAAAAATATGCATCGCCTATCATTACGACAAATGAAAAAAATATTTTAGAATTTGTTTCTTGTGGTAAAGCCATACCAGATCATAAAGTCAGAATTGTAGATGAAGCCAACGTAGAGCTTGCAGACCGGCATGTAGGGCAGCTACAGTTTCAAGGGCCTTCTAGCTTGAAATGTTATTACAACAATCCTGAAGCTACTCAAGCTATTTATCAAGATGGTTGGTGTAACAGTGGTGATTTAGCATATAAAGTGAATGAAGAGGTTTATATCGCTGGAAGAAAGAAAGATCTTATTATCAAAGCTGGACGTAATTTTTATCCTGTGCAAATTGAAGAGTTAGTGGGTGGAATTACTGAGATTCGAAAAGGATCGGTAGTTGCATTTAGTGTAGAAGATTCTGAACATGGTACTGAGAAATTAATTGTCATCGCTGAGACGCGATCAAAAAAAATTAGCAATAGAGATGAAGTCCTCTCAAAAGTCTCTCAAATTATTTTGACTTCACTGGATATTACACCAGACGATGTCGTGCTAGTTGCTCCTCAAACTATTCCAAAAACCTCTAGCGGAAAATTGCAACGAGCAGCCTGTAAGGAAGCCTATCTAAATGGAAAATTATTTAAAAGTAAAACCCCTGTTTGGTTACAACAAATAAAAATCTTCTCTCGTTGGATGACGCATAAAATCAAAAATGTTTTTATAGCATCATTTAATTTGGTTTATACTTTTTATTGCTTGTTGCTTTTTTTAATTGTTTTATTTCCTGCTTGGTTAACTTCATTTGTTTTGCCACAAAAAATTATTGGTAGGGCTTTTAAGTTTTGGGCTAAGTTGATTATCGCGATGAGTTTTTGCCCTATTACGATTAAGGGTAAAAAGAATCTGAAATATTCCTCTCCTTTGGTTTATGTTTCAAACCATACTAGCTATCTTGATACGCTATTGCTTGTTAGTCTCCTACCTTCTAATACTCGGTTTATTAGTAAAAAAGAGCTACTCAAAGTGCCGATCTTAAATACAATTTTATTAAAACTAAAATATATTGTTATAGACAGACTGGATTTTAGTTCTAGTGTTAAAGAAACTAAAAAAATGGTGAACGTATTAAATGCTGGCAATCCTTTATTTATTTTTCCTGAGGGTACGTTTACTTCCTCATCAGGATTGAGACCTTTCAAATTAGGAGCCTTTAAAATTGCAACCGAGGCTAAAGCTGCTATTTGTCCTATTTCTATAAAAGGTGCGCGCCAAGTTTTTTGTCGTAAATCTTGGCTAATAAGACCACGAAGAATGAGTGTTACGATTACCAAACCTATTAGTTCGTTACAGGATAACTGGGAAGCTATTACTCATTTTAAAAACATAGCACGTGAAGAAATAGCTAAGTATTGCGGAGAATCAACTTTAGATTGGATTTCTGCCGGGCCCGCTAATATATGATAAATATTTGAGGTGGCTTTATCTGACTAAACGATTTGCCGAAACAACCTAGCCCAATATCAAAAACGGTTTTGCTAGGTTGTTCACAGCATCAAAAAATGCTCTATTTACTTTTGATAAGACGAAAATTTTAAAGATAGTCGAATTCGAAAATATAACTACATGATTGCATGAAGCTATTTATGAGAAATGTCATTAAGAATACTATTTTCTAAAAAGTTACCAGTGAGTTTAATCCATTTCTTAATAGGTTAATAACAGAGTTATCCACAGAAACTGTGGATAAGGCTAGGGTTTTTACTCAATATTTATGAGATATTAGGAGTAATTTAGCGCACGTTATCCAAGTTGTGCACATTTTAAAAACTTGCTGAAAATTATAAAGATATCTATTTATTAAACATGCAGAAAAGCTTTAACTTAATGAAAATAATAAAAAATATACTTATGTCTAGTTTCTGATCTTGCTCCTAAGCTACCGCAATACAAGGTCTTTTACGCACTTTTGTAGAGCTTATTCACAGAGTTATCAACAGAAATTGTGGGTAACTTAAAAAAACACATACTTCAATAAAAAAACAATAGTTATTATTACTAATGGAATATTTAAATCACGAAAGCGCCCACTTATTATTTTTATGAGAGTATACGAAATGAACCCAAAAGAGATACCAGTTGAGACAGAGAAGGTAAGAGGCATGGTCACGGCGGTAATGAATCCAGGGACATATTCAGTGATATCTTCCCAATCTATTTCGATAAAAGCTTTTGCCATCATGCAGGCGACATACACTAAAACGGGTGCTGTAGCATAAGCTGGAATTGATTTTGCCAGAGGTGCAAAAAATAATGCTAACAAAAAAAGTACGGAGACTACTACGGCCATTAAACCTGTTCTCCCACCGGCTTTTACACCGACAGTACTTTCAATGAAATTTGTCGTGGTTGATGTTCCTAACGCAGCGCCAACAATGGCTGCAGAACTATCTGCAATTAAAACCCGCCCCAAGCGAGGTAGCTTTCCAAATTTATTAATAAATCCTGCTCGATATGCAATAGCCAATAAAGTGCCTGTGTTGTCAAAAAGATCTACGAGAAGAAAAGCAAATACAATGTTGAGTAACCCTAAATTCAGCGCACCCTTAATATCCATTTGCAAAAACGTCGGCAAAATACTTGGCGGCATTGAAAATATTCCTTCAAATTTCCCATAGCCAAAAAAGATTCCAAGGAAGCTAACAATGCAAATACTAATAACGAGAGAGCCGATTACTTCTAAAGCTTCTAAGCCTATCATTAGAAAGAAACCAAAAATTGAAAGCAGTGCTGTAGGCTGATGAAGATCACCCAGCATGATAAGCGTCCTTGGACTTGAAATAATTATTCCAGCACTCTTAAAACCAATAATACAAAGAAATAACCCTATACCTGCAACGATAGAAACTTTAAGAGATTTAGGAATGCTGTTTATAATGAGGTCGCGAAAAGGTGACAAGCTGAGCGTTAAAAAAAGAAGTCCCGAAATAAATACTGCCCCTAAGCCCACTTGCCATGTGTTTCCTGAGCCTAGAACTACAGTGTAAGTGAAATAAGCATTAAGACCCATGCCTGGCGCCAATGCAATAGGATAGTTAGCAAACAAGCCCATTAATAAAGAACCAAAAGCAGCAGCAAGACAGGTTGCAGAGAATACTGCGCCCACATCCATTCCTGTTAACGACAAAATAGTAGGGTTTACAAAAATTATATAGGACATGGTTAGAAATGTGGTGATGCCTGCTAAAATCTCAGTGCGTATTGTCGTATTATTTTCTTCCAGTTTGAAAAATTGCTCTAGCATTTTTTTTACTCTATTAAAAAATGACTAATAGACTATCAAAGATAATAAATTTAACGTCAACCCTTAATTTATTTTTACAAAAGGTTATCCACAAAATCTGTGGATAATGCTGTGACTAACTCTCTTAAAACCTGGGAGAAGTGCCGGCACGTGGCGTTTAAGTAAGATGCACAATAGTTGCCGCATGTTTTAAGTAATTAAAAAATATTGCTTTCTGAGAGTTTAATTTTAACGAGGACTATTCATTTAAAAATAAAATGGCATATACTCTCATCCCTGAGGAAAATAATTTAAATTTATTCCCCGTAGCTTGTCGCGGGCACAATAGTATTGGAATTGATCAAGAGGAACTATGCTTCCCCTTGATCAGATATTCCTGTGCAAAGTTAAAAACAATGGTGTAGCCGTCGTTACGAGCCTAAACACGTACTGAATAATTTCTAACAGTTAAAATAAATGCTGAGGATAGCTGATGGTTATAATGAATATAGCAATTTTACTTTTTTTGATTATAGGTCTGACCTATGTCAATGCGGCAGTTTGGGTTTGGACTACAGGAATCTCACTTGCTTTACTTCTTTTAACTTTTTTTGGCAAACTCAGTTTATTAGTTTTAATTCCATGCTGGCTCATATTTTTAGCAATTGCAGCTTTTGCAAATCTAAAAAAACAACGCGTACAGTACTTTACAAGACCTCTTGTGAAAAAACTGCAAAAAACGATGCCTACAATTAGCACCACAGAAAAAGAAGCTATAGATGCGGGTGATGTATGGTGGGAGAAAGATTTATTT
>DHXK01000276.1:7494-10366 GCA_002413665.1 Legionellales bacterium UBA5158
GGAGAAAGATTTATTTTGTGGCCGTCCTAAATGGAAAAAATTATTAGGCATGCCTGCACCAAAATTAACAGCTGAAGAGCAAAACTTTATCGACAATCAAGTTACCACACTTTGTGAAATGTTAGATGACTGGCAAGTTTCGCAAGATCACGATTTACCAAAAGAAGCATGGGATTATTTACGTAAAGAAAGATTTTTCAGTATTGTCATGCCCAAAGAATATGGTGGAAAAGGTTTTTCTGCCTACGCAAGCTCATCAATAGTGATAAAAATTGCAACCCGATGTGGAAGTGCAGCAGTAACCACGATGGTTCCTAATTCTTTAGGGCCTGCTGAATTACTCTTACATTATGGTACTCCAGAGCAAAAAGCATATTACTTACCTCGTCTAGGATCATGCGAAGAAATTCCTTGCTTTGCATTAACAGGCGCAGAATCAGGTAGTGATGCCGGAGCTATGCGTGATACTGGCATAGTTTGCAAAGAGTTAGTCGACGGAAAAGAAGTGATAGGCATACGTTTAAATTGGGATAAGCGATACATTACTCTTGCACCTGTTTCTACCTTGCTGGGCTTAGCATTTTATATGTATGATCCTGAAAATTTATTAGGCAAAGGTACTGACATAGGAATAACGCTATGTTTAATTCCCACAAACCAAGCAGGAGTTGAAATAGGTAATCGTCATTTACCAATGAATCTTGCTTTTATGAATGGGCCTACTCGTGGCACTAATGTTTTCGTGCCTGTGGATTCTATCATCGGCGGTGTAGCTATGGCAGGCCAAGGCTGGCGTATGCTAATGGAATGTTTGTCCATAGGGCGTGGTATTTCATTACCCGGATTAAGTACTGCGGCTGCAATTTTAACTTATAGAACTACGGGAGCTTATGCTTCTATACGTAAACAATTCAATACAGCATTAGCAAACTTTGAAGGAATAGAAGAGTGTTTAGCTGCGATTGCAGGTTTAACCTATCTCATTGAAGCTTGTCGTACCATGTCTGCTGGAGCAGTTGATCAAAAGGTTAAGCCTGCTATAGTCTCAGCCATTACCAAATATCATACGACTGAGTTGGCGAGGCAGATTAGCAATTATGCAATGGATATTCATGCCGGTCATGCTGTGCAGTTGGGCCCTCGCAATTTTATGGCGGCAACACATATTGCTACCCCGGTTAGCATTACTGTAGAAGGCGCGAACATCCTGACACGGAATTTAATTATATTTGGCCAAGGTGCTATTCGGTGTCATCCTTATGTATTGCGTGAAGTGGAATTATTCGGCCAACAAGATACCCCCGACAATATCCAACAATTAGATAAATTACTCTTATCTCACATGGGATATTTTATAAGTAATTTTGTGCGCACCTTATGTATGGGTTTAACAGGTGGGATTTTTATCTGTTCACCAGTTCGTGGGCCTTTAGCAAAATACTATCGTCAATTAACCAGAATGAGTTCCGGTTTAGCGTTATTGTCTGACATGAGCATGATGTTGCTAGGTGGAAGTTTAAAACGTAGAGAGAATATATCAGCTCGTCTCGGTGACATACTAAGCAACCTCTATCTTGCTTCAACTGTGTTGAAATATCATAATGATCATGGTCAACAAGCAGAAGATTTGGATTATGTTAAATGGTGTTTAGAAACCTGTTTGTTCAACATTCAGAAAGCTTGCAATGATTTGTTAGATAATTTCCCAAATGTTTTGATTGGTAAATTAATGCATTGGGTAGTGTTTCCATGGGGTCCAGTTTATCGCAAACCAAAAGATGCCTTAGGCAAAAAATTGGTTGCAACCATGCTGCAGCCATCTGAATTACGTGAACGTCTAACTAAAAACTGTTTCATCAGTCAAAATGAAAATGATGCAATTAAACGCTTAGAAACAGCATTTACATTACGCTTAAAAGTCGAACCTATTTTCAAAAAATTTCAAATAGCAGTACGTAATGGTACAGTTGTGCGTCATGGAAGTTTCCATGACCGCACTCAGGCTGCTTTTCAAGCTAAAATTTTGACAGAAAGTGAAATGATAGCTTTACGTGAATTTGAAGCGTTAGAACAAGAGATTATTAAAGTGAATGAATTCACATTTGATCTTCGTTCAATAATTACCTAACAAATAAGCCACAGGGAAAATAAAGATGGAAATAAAAAACAACATGAGACGTGATGTGTATATTGTTGATGGCGCACGCACCCCATTCTTAAAAGCAAAAGGAAAACCTGGAAAATTCTCTGCATCTGATTTGGCGGTAAATGTGGGAAGAGAATTATTATCCAGACAACCTTTTTCACCAGAAGATTTAGATGAAGTGATTATTGGTTGTATGATGCCCAGTGCTGATGAAGCTAATATTGCACGGCTTATAGCCCTACGTTTAGGTTGTGGCAAATCTATGCCCGCATATACAGTACAACGTAATTGCGCATCTGGCATGCAATCTATCGATAGTGCAGTAAAAGATATTGCCTTAGGCCGTCATGATTTAGTTTTGGCGGGTGGAACAGAAGCCATGAGTCGCGCACCACTATTATTTAATGATGGCATGGTGAACTGGTTGGCGGGTTTGTGGAGCGCAAAAGGGGTCGCTGCTCAATTTAAACAATGGGCAAAATTCAGGCCTTCTAATTTATCGCCAGTTATCGCCCTGTTAAAAGGATTGACGGATCCTACTGTTAACTTAAACATGGGTCAAACAGCAGAAAATGTAGCATATCGTTTCGGAATTACACGCGAACAAATGGATCTTTTCGCATTAGAAAGTCATAAGCGAGTTGCAGCTGCTCAAGATGAGCATCATTTTTCAGATATTCTAGCTGCTTTTGATTACGCAGGTGGTGTTTATACAGAAGATGATGG
>DHXK01000276.1:10500-10878 GCA_002413665.1 Legionellales bacterium UBA5158
ATTTATACAGAAGATGATGGTGTACGTCGTGATTCTACGTTAGAAAAACTGTCTACCTTGAAGCCTATCTTTGATAAAAAATTCGGTAGTGTAACAGCAGGTAACAGCTCACAAGTTACCGACGGCGCAGCACTGTTACTATTGGCTAGCAAAGAAGCCGTTAAAAAATATAATCTCTCTGTGTTAGCTCGTGTAGTTGATACAGAATGGTCAGGGCTAGAACCTGCTGAAATGGGTCTAGGTCCTGTGTATGCTTCTACAGCCTTATTAAAGCGTTATGGCATGCGTCTAGACGATATCAATTATTGGGAAATCAATGAAGCTTTTGCTGCACAAGTATTAGGTTGTCTTGCTGCATGGGAAGATGATGACTATTGT
>DHXK01000215.1:0-4688 GCA_002413665.1 Legionellales bacterium UBA5158
GTCTGTACTTGCCTTATTCCATTCATGGGTTGGTAAAAAATTTTTGAACGTAGTGAATGCTTTTTTAAATTCGGGGTCCTTTACATTTGAGTCATCAGCGTAAGGAGAAAAATAAAAATTTTTATTTTGTAGATAATTAGAAGTTTTTTTCCCGCCAAGAAATTGAGCAACGCAATATGATTGTTTATTATTAGATGTCTGTGCCAGTAAATCTGAAGAAATGTAGGATAAGTTTGGATGCACCATAAATTTATATTTTTTGTTGGATGAATACAAATTTTTTATGGCCTCACCCGACCAAGTAAAGGCAAATGCAAAATTATTATTTTCATATATTCGTGAATAATTATTCGCAACATATAAGTTGGCTTCCTGTGTTATTTTTTTAAACTTATCTATGCTTAATGCATGGGATTGGTTTTCTATTTTATTTTTTCTCATAGCTGAATTAATAAGCTCTTCTTCTTCAATTGGATCATCTATCAGTGCAACATTTTTATGTTTTGCTTTCTTGAACATTGAGTAAATAGAATCTCCATCTGATAGAGCTATAACATCAGGATTCCATAAAAATCCATTTAATGCATGGGCAAAATAAATGATGTTATGAGGATATTTTATTTTTATATAATGTGCCCTGATGGTTTTATTGTAATCTTTGGATAGCTCCCATAAGTGGTCATTGGGGAAGGCTGGGATAACATTTCTAACTGTTCCATAAATTCTCTCTGAGAAAATAGCAATATCATAATTAATTGGATTGCTTTTAAGTCTTCGTGTGAATTCTTCATTTGAATAGTACTCATCAATTGAAACTTGTACTTTACAGGTATCTTCAATTACGTGAATTAGTTCTGAAGAATCAAGATATCCCCACCATGTTAATATATTTACTGTAGGTAAAGGTTTATAATTGGTTGTAGCAAAGCAGTTTTGCATTTTTAAAATTATCAAGCAAAGCCAAGTTATGGTTGTAAGCATCTTTGTCGCGTTTTTGAAATCTAGCATTTAAAACACCCTTTAATTCTTTTGCTTAAAATTTAAAATACAAATAAATAATACATTGAAAAGTATGAGATCAGAATAGCCATTTTTTGAGTCTCTTTCCGGGTTACTAAAGGCTCTGCGCTAATAATAATATTAACTTTTTATTCAAAATAATTGTTTCCATTATTTTGTGGAGCGAATAGATGCTTTATATAACTGTCCAGTAATACTTTTCTCTACCATTCAACATTTGTGGGACATGAAAGTAACCCGTCCATTCTGATGGTTTCACATCCCAGCTTTCCTTGTCTTCACCAAAAAATGGAATTTTTTTACGTAATTTTACATCAGTTAAAAATTCTATGACGTCGCTATTGTCTTCATGAAGGTCTATAAAATTTTCTAAAGTGCGGTCGGTGTGTATAATGAAATATGTTTTCTGTTTATACTTATCAATTAATAAAAAATTAGCATTTTGATCAATGAAATAAAATTCATGAATATGGTGTGTGTTGCACCATTCTTTAAAAAAAGTCACAAATATGGGGTCTGAGGCGGGAACCAAGTTTTCCGTTTCAAGATGCTTTAATAATTGGTTTGTATTATTTGAGAAATACTGTTGGGTTAATATATTTAAATGAAATTGAATATCATACGCAAGTGATGGGCTATCTTTACGAATGAAACAATCAATAATGCGTTCATTGAATGCGTTGATAGCTAGCTGGTCATCGGCTTCACCAGTCAATAATATTTTTTTAATCGGTAATGATTTCAATTGACGACAAAATTCTATGCCGTTCATACCGGGCATATTATAGTCGACTATCATTACGCTAATCTCATTGGTGCGTTCTGTTTGTTCTCGTAGTTTTTTTAATGCAATGTAATCTAAATCAACCGGCAATTGTCCTGATATATCATAGCTTTCAAGTTCTATGCAGCCTCGTAAAATTTTCAATGAAGGCAGTAAAGGTTGGTATTTTTTAAAATAATCTAAAGCATCTGCAGGATTATTAAATTCCTTTAATTTATAATTTTCATTTAATAATCCATTCATAGCTTGTAAAAATAAAGGGTCATCATCAATTAATGTCACCATTAAGGGGTATGAAATTAGAGGTAATGCATTCATGGTTTTTTTCTCTTTATTTTAAAGTTTATCAACCTTAGGTTGAAAGTTATTTTTTTCTAATATATTTCTATTACTGAAATCAGTTGTAATTGTTGATGTTTTTAGTGTCTGACGATATTCCAGCACAATACCTATGATGCGATGTTCTGAGGTGAGAGCTTGTAAATTGTTTGAAATGCAAACAGACTGCAAAAAAGTTTTTTCTTCTTCAATCAGCATTTTTTGCAGAGTAGGGCGTTGCATTCCTTTCTTGTGAACGATCGCGTAATCATTATGCGAATGACTGAGGGAAGGATTTATCAGTAATAAACTCCCTTTAGAAAATAATCCCCAGCCATCGGAATCAATGCGTAAGGCAAATGCGGTTTCGCTGAGTTGTGGTTCACAGGGTGGTGTTGGGTATTTGTTGGTCGAATCTTGCGGCCACATTAAGCTCTCTTCCCAGGAGATAATGGGTAGTTGGTGAGAGGTAAGAGTGTTCCAGCTTGCTTTTTTTGCCGTGACTAGCTCTTCTATTGAGATCTCAAAATACTGTGCTATAGGTAATAGTGTCGCAATAGTTGGGTTTGAATTAGTCCCATTGCGAATTTTTTTAATGCTAGTTAATGGGAGTAGGGTATCCCGCGCGAGCTTGCTTGCGCTGATGTTGTTTTCCATCATAAGTATTTTTATATTATCGCAAAGATAGTTTGGATCCATTTCTGTGGATATCCTAGTGCCTTGAAAGGGCGCAATTATACCTATTTTGGATCTTATTACAAATATATTTTGAATAAATTATGTAATGTTCATATATAACTGAATAGATTTTAACTATTCAATGGGTTTAATTAGTTATTTTGGGTATTAAAGAGTCTTAGGCTGGAGGCAAGTCTTCACGCCGCTAAGCGCAACTACCAATCCTATGCACATTTTATTTTTTTTCCATTTTTGGGAGAATGGTCACCATCACGGGCTTGTAGTCATGTTTTTTTGCTACGCTTTCAAACTTCTCACTAATAGCTTTATAGGTATTGTCATCTATAAATTTATTCTGTAATTTTGGTAATATTCCATTTACCTCATTTAAATATTTTATTGCTATTGATTTGCCAAACATATTTTGTGGATTAATTTTCAATACTTCGTCTAATATGGCATCGGCTTTATTAAACAGAATTTTTGATTTTATTTTTTCTCTGTCAGGCATATTAGCTGGAATACTATTAAAAGCGGTATTTGCAATTTCGATTAATTTATTAATGGGTAGATCATTTTTTTTAGCCGTTAATAAAATATTAGAATAAATTTTTGTAACCTCGTCTAAATAACTATTTTTAAAAGCTTTCAAATATACATCTAATGATTCCTGATAATGAAATGCTGCTTCGCTAAACTTTTTCTCCTGATAGAAAGTAGTGGCACGTGATTTTAATTCTTTTGCAATGTCTAATAAGGTAGTTTCTATCACTTCTTTTAAAGGATTCTGACCGTCCTGTAACATTTCGAGAGATTTTATTATTAATGTTGTTGCAGAGATTAAAGAATCATTTCGATAATCTACTAATCCCCTGTTATATAAATCTTGTGCCACTTGAATGTAAGCTCTTCTACTGACTTGTTTAATTTTATCTATCTTGATATCTTCTGCGCTAAGCATACCTAAAGCCTGTTGCGATAATTTAATGACATCATCAGGAGATTGATCTAATTTATATTTTTGTTTTGCGTAGTATACTATGAGTTCATCTTGTTGCCGATCTACAATAGCAGCACAAAAATATTTATATCGTTCTATATCAAATTTTACAATTTTTCCATTTTCTATTTCGATACATTTCATGAATGCATCAACTTTTTCTATTCCATACTCTACGCCTATACCAAGATGAAAATCCCCTTCAGCACTAGCATCGCCTATAGGCATAATCAATGAGTCAATTTGTTTTCTGTTGTAATATACGCATTCCTTTACGTGTTGCGGATTAACTTCCAATGTTAAAAAACGAGGTTTATGAGCATATTTCCTGGAGGCCTCTAATTTTGTAAACGTTACATCAGATCTCCCTGTTCTATGTGCTATTAAAGCTTTTAACCAATCATCTGTTAGCTCTGGAGTTAGATCATCAGGGATTTCACAATAGATACAAACTTTATCACCCTTAACTTTAAAAAAAGTAAAGGCGGGTTCATTAAAATTTCCCCAGCCAAATTTTTCTTGTAACATACCAATGGTGTTAACTTTTTCTAAGGGGCTTGGATTTTCAGGAAACTTCAAAGTACTATGATGTACAGCATCAATTTTGACATATGCCATTAAATGTTTTTTGAGAGGATTGTCAGCAAGAGGTGCAATAGTAAATGCACCTGGAACGAGTTCATTTACTTTCTTGATAACTTCTCTTTTTGATCCTGTAGCATCTACTACAAAATCGCATAAATGTAAGTGGGTCTTTCCATTTGCGTTTAAGACTTCTATACCACCGTCTTTACCAAGACCTACAAATCGATCAGTTGACATCGGGATCTTGTTACTCATTGCGATCTTAAGAAGCGCTCGTTCAATATCTTTTATATGGTATATTCC
>DHXK01000215.1:4809-5261 GCA_002413665.1 Legionellales bacterium UBA5158
TCCTATGGTATATATCTTGAGGCAGAAAAGTTAAAGGAGCTTGCAGTTTTGTAAGTGTATTGAAGAGTACACTTCTGTTGATGACTCCCGGGCGAGTATATTGATTTATTCTGGGATCAAACTGGGTAACATTTTGAAATCCTGCTTTTTTTAACCGAATAACAAAATACAAGCCTACGGGACCTGCTCCCACACATGCAATGTTTTCTAATGGTTTGCTTAGTGCATTGACTAAAGGGATGTTTGTATATTTATCAATCGGTTGTGCTACAGGTGACAATCCAAAAATCTGATTAAAATTATAATAGCTAAAAGACATAACACCCTCGTTACGCATTAATTTTATTGCATTTTTATATAAATTATTATCAGATATTGTTTAATTATAGACCATATTCAGATATATTTTATTTGTGAGGGGTATAGTCTGGGTCATATATGGACCCTACCTG
>DHXK01000187.1 GCA_002413665.1 Legionellales bacterium UBA5158
CTGGCCACGTCTTCACGCACACACGCTATGTCAATGTCAGAGAACCGTGAATGAATAGTTGCTACATGCTTATTCAATTCATCTTGAGTATCAGCATAACAAACCATAGTGAAATGATGCTTGCCAAAGCCTACATCACCACTTGCAGTATCATCAAATGCATCATCAATTTGTTCAGTTTGACTAATCGATTCATCCTTAGATTGCATCATATCTTTTTGTTGATCGCGCAATTTTGTTTTTGCGACTTGTCTATCATAAAAACGAAACGATTGAGTAATAACATATTCAATCTTTAGCAAAATTAAGTCATCAAGCATTCCAGCATAAGTCATGGGTTGATATGCTTTGATTGATAATACAGCCGCAAATTGTCGGCTGTTATCTGGTGAACGCATCTCTATCGTTCCAGATCTATGATTAAAGAACAAACGCTTCCTAGTCAAAGCAATAGCCGCATCAGAGATAGCTACCGGCACGACAAATTTATCAAAATTAATAAGCTGTGATAAAAATTCAAGTGGTTCTGAAAATTGAATATCATTTTTTAGATATGTGGATAATATCTTAGGATTATAGTCAGCCAGCGAGCTCAATACTTTTTTCGTTACGTCATTTAATTCCTTATGCCTAGCAATGAGATATTGTTTCTTAGCTTCTCTGTCGAAGGCAAGACTAAACTGCTTTAAAAAATCAAACCCTTTACTGATTAACCCCTCTGGCTGCTTAGTCACTATGGCAAGATAAAGCTGCTTATCAAACATTTCAGCATTTTGGATTTTTTGTTTATATTTATCATTTACTGCACTTGCATATGAATCAGAAAAATCACCGTCTGGATACTTGTGAGCTTTTCGTCTGACTTCCCAAAAATACATTGCAAAGCTTGATGAGAAATTCTTCAATAAATTATTACGATTATTTTTGTACGAATTTAATATCAGATTATCTTTAGTAGTAAAATCAATACCAGATAGCTTAATAAGTTTGATCGACTTTCCGCTCTTATCAAGCAAAGTATTGTCATCATAATGCATTAATATATTTATTTTATTTGAAGCTTTCTCTTCCTTTTTTATTATTCGTTTCATTTTTGCCATAACATTTCACCAAGGTTCATAGCTGTTAGTCTTACCCCAGAAATGACTGTTTAATACTGGAGGCGTCTTAAAAAATGATTTAACCCAAATGCTAAAAAAATCAGGCTCGTTAATTGAAAGTTTCGCAATACTGAGGTGCAGAATGATAAATAATGGAATCCCAAGAACGGTATGCGCATCTATACAAATCAGTGTACATACAACTATATTCGCAAAAAATAAACGAATATTAATTCCCATAAACGTAGGCGATCTTGTTAATCCCACTGCTAAATGATCAACTTCTATTTGAGATTTATCAGCCATGATTATTACTTATGAATGAGCGAAGTAATGCCAGAAACAATAGATCCAGCACCAAATATTATAGATACACCCATAATCGTGTATCCCAATGCCGACCACCTGATCACGTGGCCTAAGCAAAGCAGCCCTACCACCATGATTGCAATGGTGGCAATTGCAACGCCCGTGGTGCCGTACATTGCGTTTGTGAGGTAGCCCAAGCCTTCAGCGACAGGGGTGTCACCTGTTGCAAAGGATAATGCTGGGAATATTGATATCAACAAACATGTAAGGGACGGTATTCTTTTAACAATTTGTTTAACGCAGTGACTATAAAATTTTGGCATAGCAAAGCTCCTAACTGATTATTAGATAAGTTTAATTTTTTGTTTCAGGGTGGATTTACAAAAGATAAAAACAAAAAAGCCAGACTTGTTTCCAAGACTGGCTTTGTAAATTTTAGATATAAAAAAACCTGCTCATCGGCAGGTTCTTCATATAAATATATCAGTATGATGAAATTACATCAAAAACCTCTAGAGGTCAATACTATTGCTTAACCTATTTTACCTTACCCTAACATGCATTTTAATAAAATTTAAATAGCAACTTATTCTCGGTGAAATTAAATCATAAATAATATGGAAGTTAAATTAAGCACTCTATTATCTAGAGTTTGTGCGTTCTTACATTTTTAAGAATCCTGATTTAAAGTGTGCTTCCGGTGAGCACGTGTACGTCAACCATCCATCCATTTTGTTAGTAAGCTTAAAGCATGGAGAAAAATCACATTATTACGCGAATTTTCTTTTTTGATAGCGCCTTCGCGGGAATGACAGGGAAAATTCAACTTCTGTTTCTAGGGGGCGGGGATTCCAATCCCTTATTAATGGAAACTACTTCTGCTTTGAATGCTGCAAGACTAAAATCTTGCATCTTGTTAAGCGCTGTATCTATCCCATGTGTTAGTAAATATTCTAAATTATAGCGAACCATTTTTCTAGATTTTATCAATAACCGGTCATTTTGACCTTCATAACTAGGTGGAACTGTAGGTGGATCGCTTGTCTTATAAAACTCTAATAGAGAAGTTAATGCTGTTTTTCCAGCTTTATTAGTTGCTTTAGCCTTTTCATCTAACGGATATTGTTCAACTCTACTAAAAACATCCCTGCTTTGTGCATTCCGCAATAAGGAAAGAGGTATCCTGATAGGTAAAGCCGAATTTATCGCATTGGTTTTGTTTTGCGTTTCTAGGTATTCAAAAACTGAACTGGCGGGTAGATATCTTTCTAATGTAAACAAATGTTGCAAATCATTTAAACTAAAAAAAGCACAGCTTGATTCAGCGCCTTGTCTTTTAAATAAATCATAAAAAATAATATAAGGATATGGTTTCTTTTCTAAAACACGGATACTTACTGAAAGTAAATCCTTTATATATTGTTTATCATTCCCCATTGAGTCAATGGCCAAAATACTTATCTTGCCATCGACATTCATTTCAATGTCAAGCACTTGCCAGTGCTGCCCGCATAAAAGGCAACGATTACGGAATGGTCTTTGGTGACATTGGGTAAAAGTAGTTAAAAATTCCTCTAATTCTTTCTGCTCAAGCACAACAGGATCAAAAATATACGCATCTTTTTTTCTAGTAGCGATTTGTGCGCAAGTTAAGAATCCCTCGAGAAGAGTTAGGGCGTGAAAATTTTTATTTTTGATGAACATTCTATTCATCAGTAAGCACAATAGAAAATCGAAATCCTTGGTCTCAACTTTTTTTGCAATTTGTTCTTGAAAATAAGTGTTAAATTGAAATGTTTGCAATTCATTTACTACCTTACGTAAATGATGCCTTTCAAATAAAAAATCAAATATTGTTTTGCAACTTTCGGCAGATAATTTATTTGTTATGGTCTTTAATTCAGTAAGGTTTTCTCTGAAATTATCAAATCCATTATTCCAGATAGTGGAAAATAGTTGAATAACTCGTAAACATTCTTCAAATTTGTTACTCATTAGCTGAATATATTGATGCATTTTATTTACATTTACATCTTGATCTAACCTATTTGTCTCTAAAAGAGATAAGACTTTATCGTACGAATAGTTTTTAAAACACCTCATTAGAGTAATTAAGTCTAAAGAGCGGGCTGTTTCACGAATGATTACATTATGATAATGATCTCGAGCTTTATCAGTGAGACATTCTAGAAAGATAAAATTGATTGCAACTTTTTTGTTAATTTGTATGGCGGTTTCAACCAACGTACTGTAATTTTCTTTACCTAGATGAATTACATCTTCAAGTTGTATATCCATCATCCGTAAGACATTATCCTCAAGATAGGCTTGATATACTTTAAGAGAACGGAATTCAAGAGGAACATCTGAAAAACGAATTTCATTTCGGCTGATTGTGTTAAATAATATTTGGTCAGGGAAAAATTTAATACTAACAGGATCTGCTTCGAAAGCCTTAATACAAAATTTCTCTATTACCGAATGAAATTCCTCAACTGCTGCAGAGTTACTTTTTTTTACTGATCCAATATTATTGCCACGTAATAAAAGGTGATAATCTTCTTCATCTTCGTTAAGTTGAAGTTCGCGAAGATCAGCTTCAGGTTGCTCGCTTTCTTCTAGCAGTCTGTAACTTTTCATATGGCCTTCCATAAAGCTTAGAAAGTTACTTAAATTATAACATAAAAAGGCTATCTAGGCCTGGTTTAAGCTACGTTTATGTGCATATTTATGCGCCATAAAATTATAGATAAAATCATACACCTCTGGCAAGGGGCGCAATTTAATTCATTTTTATTGTTACTTCATACATTCGCTTTACGCACTTAATCTACCTGCCAACCATTGACGCGCCATCCCAATACAAATTCTAAATTGTTGATAAGATACACCTATTTGTTTTGCGCGATCCACAAAGGCTCCCTGCCCAAAGTATTGCTTCCGCAATGCAGCTGCCATATTGGCTCCTTGGCTCTCCAGCTCTACCACTAACGCTTCGATTTCCTCAGCATCTTGATTATAGGGCAACTCCCAAGGAGCCGTGCTCTTGATGTGAACGCCCTTTGTCATCAATGTATACTCATGTGTAG
>DHXK01000181.1:0-4989 GCA_002413665.1 Legionellales bacterium UBA5158
GGTATCGTGGTCTCGGAGATGTGTATATGACTTCACCATCTGAGGGAATAAATTCTCCTGCAGCAACCAGCACAATATCGCCGGTTCGCAATTGCATTACATTCACCATTTTAAATTCAGAATCTAACGCCTTCTCACTTAATTGTTTTGCCAAGCTATCTCGACGTGTTTTTCGTAGTGTATTCGCTTGTGCTTTACCACGTCCTTCAGCCATCGCCTCGGCGAAGTTGGCAAATAGCAAAGTAAACCACAACCATAAATTAATAATTAAAATGAAACCCGCCGATGTATCGCCTTCGCCAAAAATAGCTAGTACAAATAAAAATGTAGTGACTATGCAACCTATAAAAACTGTAAACATAACTGGATTACGAATTTGATTTCGTGGATTTAACTTTAAAAATGCATCAATAATAGCCCGTTTTATAATGAGCCAATTCCAAATCGGTTGCGTCTGAATTTTAGCAGCCATATTTATTTACATCCATAGCATAAGTTGTTCGGCGATCGGCCCCAACGCAAGCACAGGTAAAAATGTTAATGCACCTATACTCAAAATGACGCCTATCAATAAAAATATAAAAAGTGCTATATGTGTAGGAAGCGTACCTAATCCACTTGGAATAATTTTTTTAAGTGCCAGCTTTCCAGCAATGGCTAATATAGCAATCGCTACCCAATAGCGACCTATCAACATAGCGCAGCCGCCTAAGGTATTGTAAAAAAATGAATTCGCATTTAAGCCCGTAAAAGCACTACCGTTATTTTGAGTCATTGATGAAAAAGCATATAAAATTTCCGTCAATCCATGTGGACCGGAATTAAATATTCCTAACTTTCCAGCCTCTGAAACAGCTGCAAGTGCTGTTGCTAAAAGAATGATTAAAGGCAAAATTAAAATAATAAATGAAGTCATCTTCATCTCAAATGGTTCAATTTTTTTACCTAAATATTCTGGGGTTCGACCTACCATTAACCCTGCTATAAACACAGTCATAATAATAAATATAATCATGCCTGCTAGCCCTGTTCCCACTCCTCCAAAAATAATTTCACCCAGTAAAAGAAACCATAAGGGTATTAGTCCGCCTAAAGGCATGTATGAATCTAGCATCGAATTAACTGAGCCATTGGCACTGGCTGTGCTGGCACATGACCACAATGCTGAACTTACAATACCAAAACGTGATTCCTTTCCTTCCATATTGCCACCTGGATATACACTTAATTGTGCTATGGGGCTAACTCCTAATTGTGACAGCTTAGGGTTTCCAGATTGTTCCGCACTGACTGAAACAAAAACAAAAGGAATAAAAATAATAAACATGGCTAGTAAAATTGCCCATCCTTGACGCGTATCTTTTACCATCACTCCATAGGTGTAACACAGTGCTGCGGGTATCAGTAAAAGGGCTACCATTTCAAAAAAATTACTTAATGGTGTGGGATTTTCAAAAGGATGCGCAGAGTTAGCATTAAAAAAACCCCCTCCATTTGTGCCTAGCTGTTTAATTGCAACTTGTGAAGCAACAGGTCCCATAGGCAGTATTTGTTCAATGCGCGCTACAGATGGATTCTGGCTTGCAGATTGAGAAATAACGTTTTGAAGTAAAGTAATTTTTTCATAGGGCTTAAAATTTTGAATGACACCTTGAGAGACCAACACTAAAGATAGCAATAACGATAAAGGAATGAGGATATAGAGAATTCCACGGGTCAAATCCACCCAAAAATTACCCAAAGAAGCTGTTTCTGAACCTACAATACCGCGAATAAATGCAACTAATAAAGCCATGCCAGTTGCAGCTGATAAAAAATTTTGTACTGTGAGAACAGTCATTTGTGTAAAATAACTTAGTGTCTTCTCTCCTGCATATGCTTGCCAATTGGTGTTTGTCACAAAACTAGTTGCTGTATTAAAAGCAAGGTCTGCAGGAACTTTACCAAATAATTGTGGATTTAATGGGAGTAAATTTTGATATCGTTGCATCAGAAAAACAAATAAAATACTGATAAAATTAAAAAACAACATCGCACTTAAATATTTTTTCCAATTCATCTCGGCAGCAGCTTGAATGCCACATACGCGATATATAAATCTTTCAAAAAAACCAAAAACATTATTTAATCCACATGACTGTCCTTCGTACACACGTGCCATGTACCAGCCTAGCGGTTTGACAAATATCAAAATGGTTATAATATACAATGCAATTTGACATGCACCGATCTCTGTCATTAAAAAAATCCTTTTTTAAAACAATTCTGGCTGAAATAAAACTATTAATAAATAAATGAATAAAATAAAGGTAATCACACCGCAAATTAAATAAATAATCATTAGTCTAACCCAGTTAGCAGGTCAAAAAGTTTGATGATAATAAAACAGCTAATAAAAAACAGAAAAATCACCGAGAGGAACATAAGATCAGTCATAATGAATCCTTTCATACAAACTTTAATGTCTAGTTATATTATGCTTATTCTAATGATTATCAAGTCAGAATAACCCCGTAAACACCAAGACAAATAAATATGAATTAAAAAAACGAAAAATGTATGATTGTTGCTCATAGTCTATATTGTTGCTTTTTTTTTATCAGAGGGCTTAAGAGTTTCTTAATGTTTATAGAATACGATTATAAATAACTATGCGGTAACAAGGAGAGCATCATGCGTTACCAAGCACCTACATCTGAATCACTTAAACAATTCTGGTCTAACCTTGACCAGGTTTATAAGGGTACCAATAGTAAACGTCTCAGCCAAATCGAATTTCTAAAAACAATTGGTGAGAATAAAGTAGCTGCAGAAGACAAGAATTTATTATTAGGCGCACTCGTTTTTAATTTGATAAAAATAGCAAATGAATACAGCTATACAAATCCCCAAGGAAGTACGCTTTTTAACGATTTGGAAAAAGGCTTAGGCATTACCGAAAAGAATCATCTCACCGATACAAAAAAAATTATTTATTTATCTGCATTACAAAAATTTATAAATAACAATAATATCATTTTTCCTGGGTATAAAAATGCTCAGTCTCTTTGTGCTGAAATAAATACCATCAGCAAAAAATTACTCGATAACTCAAAACATGATATTAAAATTCTTCTTGGAAAACGTCCTTCTGCTGAAGCTTTATTGAAAAATTTTGCAGCCTTACCTGAAAAGTACATCACGTATAAAAAATCATATACGGTGAGAGACAAATTTATTGATTTCATTAAAGACTTAGAAAAAGAATGCATTGCTAATCATTTAGATGCAGCACAAATTACCTTACAAAATACGCCTGAGAGCCAAGATAAAAAACCTTTTGGTTATGCTGTAAGATTCGGCGCATTACTTTACATTATGACAGTGATTGAGTCAGAATATACATTGACCTCTCCTCAAAATAGTTACCTTTACCAACTATGTCAACAAACCACTAATATCTCGCACACTAGTAAAGTTTCTCCTGAAGACCAATCTTTATATTTTGCTGAATTTTGTAATTTTATACCAAAAATAAATCCCAAAGATCAAACTAATTTGCAAAATAAAGGTTTTAGTGACGGGGAAGCCTTCTTTTTAGAAATGCAAAAAAATCTAATCGATTTAAGACTAACCCAACTTTCCTTAATCAAAAATATTGATTCCCATCCTTATTTAGCACGTATACGCGACATGATTTTAAATGCTACACAATTTGGTGTAAGTATCTGTACTCCAAACGTCGCGAGCAATCTCGTAGAATTTAATCTATGTAGAAATTTAATTAGTGGTGGCGCAGGAATGGTAGGCTTTACTTTGTATGGTCCACCAGGTGCACTGATAGCAACTCAATTAGGTGCCTTAGTTGAACAGCGCCTAATACCCAGCACCGCTCAAAGATTTGCAGGAAAAGCTTTTCAAAAAGTGGGTACCGTTATTGGCTATACTACGGGTCAAGCCGTGTATCTTATCATTAGCAAACCTATAGATGCGGTAAATTCAGTACTAGGTTTAGGTGGTGCAATGAAACGAAAGAATAAAGACGAAGAATTAAAACCATATGATGATAAAGAATGGATCTTGGCCTTAAATGACTTGCCGGATAGTGTTTTCCCTGAAAAAGACAAAGCTGTTATTCGAACTGTAGAATCAATTCCTGCTCCTATTGCTAAGGCTATTGAAAGTAATACTTCAACTTTTAAATTATAATATTTAAATTAAAATATAAGAATCATTAGCTAGCCTGACTATCGTGGCTAGCTAGTGCTAGCTTACTTCCAAATTTGCGGCCCCACCAATGTCCACTCCCAATAAATCACTTTTTCCACCGTCTGCTGTGTAACAAACGCAGAGGCATACTCAGGATGCGCGGTGAAAGTCTGTAATGACCATTTTGTATGCTCAAGTTGTAACTCAAATACTTTTTGTGATGCTTTGACTGGTACAGAAAAACTATTTAATGAATACGAAATTCCCAAACCCATTGCTTTTATCACAGCTTCTTTGCTAGCCCAAATTTGGTAAAATGCTTTAGTTTTAAGTGCAAAAGGAACTTCATTTAATTCTGCATATTCCTTCTCACTAAAATATCGCTTCGCCACTCCATCTTCGTAAGTCGATTTTATTTTTTCAATATCAACTCCAATAAGAATTTTTTTCGCGATCGCATAAACAGCCATATCGCTTGAATGTGATAAATTAAACTCTACATCACTATCAGCAATAAAAGGTTTACCATGCTCTGTATACGAAAACTCAATTAGCTCAGGTTCCATCGATAAATAATAAGAAAGTATGCAACGCAAAATGCCTCTTGCTGCGATAAATCGTTGCCTATGAATTGGAAATTTAAATCGATTAGCGCGCAGAATTTCATCTGGACTTAATACTGCTAAAAATTCACTAATCTGTTCTTCTGTAATAGCTAGCACAGCACGCCAAAGAGAAACTTCGTTAGGATTTAAAACAAAAAAATTATATCTTTTTTTCACCGTACTGTCCTGTTTGTAT
>DHXK01000181.1:5083-10509 GCA_002413665.1 Legionellales bacterium UBA5158
GTACTGTCCTGTTTGTATTTTTAGTGTGCGTACTGTAACACATATTGGCCACAATTCTAAATCAACTAATAATGTCGAGCATTTTCAATGTCGGGATACTAAGTAATGACGGGAGAGAATCGAAAGAAGCCACACATAAAGTAGATTACAATGAAATATAACTGTTCTGAAAAAAACACCTAATACCTAGTAGCAATAATATGAGCGGATGAACAAAATTCATCCACTCCCTGAGTCTATTTAAATGCGCAAATAGCCTGCTCATCCATAGATTGTTCATCCCTTACTTTAAATTTCGTTGATGTAGTAAAGCTAGGTGATTCACCTTTGCTTAAGCGAAAATTAATATCAGCAATAACACTAGGCAACTCGATTATCGAAGGAATAACATAATGAGCCCCACTTTTTTCTAAAATCTCGCGAGAATGTTGACGTTTTTTTGCTAAGCTATCAGTATCAATTGAGTCAGCTTCTTCCAAGCTATTAATCCCTACATAATTACTATAATCTGATACGCCTACTGACCAGCAACCTGCGTGCAACCCCTCACCTACTCCTGAAACAGTATCATCCACTTTCACGACAAAACGTGGATTAGGGACGCCCAACAAGTCCATGTTTTTATAAACCATAAAAGGTTGGGGTCTCGTCCCATTAATAACTTCATCCCCAGTCACTGTGGAATCAAAAAGACAACCTTGGCGCTTAGCTTCAGCAATTAAAACATCAGCCATAGAGCGTAAAAAACCCGTTGTGGCACCAATTTTAATACCTTCATGACGTAACGTTCCTACAACATCCGCTGTTTGTGGTAATAATTCGCCATAGCTTTTGATACACGCTAACTGAACAGGAACAAAATTGTCAAAGAGATGGTTCAGGTCATCTTCAGTTGGATTTCTACCATGCACACAATTCCATTTATGCTTAATCGTATCCATACGCAATAATGCTTCAATATGTTTTTTCTTATGCAATCCCATGGGCGCTCTAGCTTCGTCCATCGTAATATGCACGCCATTCATCTCAAATGCTTTAACAAATGCAACAGCAGGCGCAATAACATATTTATCTGTTGTCGTACCACTAAAATCCAATATAGCTGCTTTTACACATTCACTTCCTGTGAGTATCTTTTGCATTTGAGGTGAAGCCAGGCGCTGATAACTATCTAAACGCAAAGTAGGATTAGCTCTTGCTGTGGTAGATAACAAGCGATTAGTTGTTCGTAATAAATTTCTAAACATAACAGATAATTCCTTTTAATATATTTTTAACCGAGGTAATAATAAAAGTATTTTGGTCCAGGCTCAATAATTAAATACAAATAGATTTAACCTAGGCGTAAGGATGCATTATCGTTATAATGCCTAAACATTTTATAAGGGCACTTATGCAACATTTTCACTATCATGATAACGAACTTTATGCTGAGCAAATTAAATTACAAACTCTTGCTGCAGAAGTTGGCACACCTTGTTATGTTTATTCTCGTGCTGCATTAGAAGAAAACTGGCTAGCGTTTGATAACTCTCTCTCACATAAACTCCATCGTATATGTTATGCCGTAAAAGCCAACTCCAATATTGCTATTTTAAACTTATTAGCGAAATTAGGATCCGGTTTCGACATTGTCTCTGTCGGTGAATTAGAACGCGTGCTCGCTGCTGGCGGTGATCCTCAAAAAATTATTTTTTCAGGTGTAGGAAAAAGTAAATCAGAAATCCATCGTGCTCTGGAAGTCGGTATATTTTGCTTTAATATTGAATCAGACACTGAATTGTTTCGTCTTAATGATATTGCAGCACAGATGAATCAAGTAGCACAAATTAGTTTACGTATTAATCCCAACATAGATGCAAAAACCCATCCTTATATTGCAACTGGTTTAAAAGAAAATAAATTCGGTATAGAAATTGAAAATGCATTAATACTCAGTCAACAAATTCAAAATCTTACGCATATTAAATTAATAGGCATTGCTTGCCATATAGGTTCTCAACTCACCGAACTGGATCCTTTCATGGCAGCAATAGATCGTGTTTTAGATCTAGTAGAATTATTTAAAAATAAAAATATTATTTTGCAACATATTAATATTGGTGGTGGCTTAGGAGTGCGTTATCATTCAGAACATCCTCCTTCCATACAAACTTATGTTGCTGCAATTTGTAAGCGCTTATCAGACTCACCACTAGAAGTTATTTTTGAGCCAGGACGTTCCATTATTGCAAATGCAGGCATATTATTAACACGTGTTGAATATTTAAAATGTACACCTCATAAAAATTTTGCAATTGTTGATACAGCGATGAATGATTTATTACGCCCTGCTTTATATGATGCATGGCAAGATATATTGCCACTTCATCAAAAAGTAAATACAGAAAAAAAGATGTATGACATAGTCGGCCCTGTTTGTGAATCTGCTGATTTTCTAGGTAAAGATCGTGAACTTTCTCTTTCGTCAGATGATATATTGGCGATACAAACAACTGGGGCATATGGATTTTCTATGAGCTCAAATTATAATTCGCGTCCTCGAGCCGCTGAAATTTTAATAGATAAAAATAAATTTCATGTTATCAGACAACGTGAAACTGTGTCTGATTTATTCTCATTAGAGAAAACTATTCCATGAATTAATTAAGGATTAAAAAATGGATTTTATCTTATCTGAAGACCAGCTTGCCTACCAACATTCCGCAAAACAATTTGCCATACAAGAAATGGCTCCCTATGCCAAGCAATGGGATGAAGAACATATTTTTCCCGTTGATACTTTACGAAAGGCCGCAAGCTTAGGATTCGCAGGCATTTGTATGCGAGAAGATGTAGGCGGTAGTCAATTAACACGCTTAGATAGTGCATTAATTTTTGAAGAATTAGCAACAGGGTGTGTCTCCACTGCCGCCTATCTTTCCATTCATAATATGGTAGGCTGGCTCATTGATCAGTATGCTAGCGAAGAGCTTAGACAACAGTGGTTACCTCGCTTTGCCACCATGGATGTATTCAGCAGCTACTGCTTAACCGAACCTGGCTCAGGGTCAGATGCAGCCTCACTTAAAACAACAGCGATTCGCGAAAATGATTGTTACATCTTAAATGGTACAAAAGCTTTTATCTCCGGTGGTTCTGTGAGTGATGTTTATGTCTGCATGGTGCGCACCGGTGGCGAAGGGCCTAAGGGTATTAGTTGTGTCTTAGTTGAAAAAGGCACACCTGGTTTATCCTTCGGTAAAAAAGAAATGAAATTAGGTTGGCATAGTCAACCTACCACCATGGTTTTTTTTGAAAACTGCCGTATTCCAACTAGCAATCTGATAGGCACAGAAGGTCAGGGTTTTAATATTGCTTTATCAGCGTTAAATGGTGGCCGAATTAATATTGCTGCATGCTCATTAGGTGGTGCAAAAAATTGCTTATCATTAGCCCGCGACCACATGTTACAACGTCAACAATTTAAGAAAAAACTCGTAGAATTTGAGGCATTACAATTTAAATTTGCTGATATGATAACAGACCTGGAAGCTGCTAGATTAATGGTTCACAAAGCAGCTGATACGCTTCATCATAATCACCCTCAAGCTGCAATGTATTGTGCAATGGCCAAGCGTTTAGCAACCGACTCCGGATTCCAAGTTTGTAATGATGCTTTGCAAATTTTTGGTGGATATGGCTATATTTGTGAATATCCCATTGAACGTCACTTTAGAGATTTACGAGTACATCAAATTCTTGAAGGAACTAACGAGATTATGCGCTTAATTATTTCTCGCAATGCTTTAGATGAAAATTTTTTAATTGCGTAATCATGGAATTTAAATTCACCACTAGGAGTCACCTTTTATGTTCAAAAAGAATAAATTTTTTGCTTTATCATTATTAAGCGTATTAATTGCAACAACCGCCCAAGCCCAAGATAAACCAAATCAATATGTTGTTGTTGCACCGCTTTGTCTCACCAAAAATATCACGTCCCATTTTTTAACTCTGTCACAAACAAAAAAATTCTCTCTTATTAAAGTTGATGATAATGGCTTAAATCAATTGATTCACGCAAAAGATCATCAAAAAGTAATTTGTGGTGGCTTCATGAATGTCACGGATGCATGGCTGAATACAAAATTAAAAGGTAAATTATCTGCGAATCCTTTTTTACAAAATTATATTACTGCTAAACCTATTACACAAAAAACCTTAACTTCTCATTACACGATTACTCACTCTAAAGAAGTTAACCAATTACTCGCACAAATTAATCCTCAACTAATGTGGGGAAATTTAACAACGCTTACCAATTTTTCTGATCGTTATGCAAATTCTGATACCGGTTTACAAGCTGCAAATTGGATAAAATCTCAAGTAGAAAAAATGGTAAAAGATAATCAGCGGACTGATGTGAGTATTACTTTAGTCAGCACAGGTAGCTCTTACAAACAACCTTCTG
The DNA here is from genome assembly GCA_002413665.1 of Legionellales bacterium UBA5158. Taxonomy (GTDB): domain Bacteria; phylum Pseudomonadota; class Gammaproteobacteria; order DSM-16500; family DSM-16500; genus UBA5158. Next base: position 9,537 of record DHXK01000181.1, read on the forward strand.
TAGTGGTAAAAATTGGTGATTCAACAGAACCTGCCGTGGTTGTAGGTGCTCACATGGATACGCTGTCTACTTTCTGGGGAAATATGCCAGGCGCCGATGATGATGGCACAGGAGCAGTTACCGTATTAGAAGTTGCTCGAACTTTATTATCTAGTAATCTTCATTTTCAAAAACCAATTTATCTCATTTGGTATTCTGCAGAAGAAGAAGGTTTAGTCGGTTCCCAACATGTAGTGGCTGAATTTAAAAAACAAAATATTGCTGTGTCAGATGTTATCCATTTTGACATGACAGGCTATGCTCCAAAAAACGATACAACTATGTGGCTGATAACAGATAATACCAACAAAGATTTGACTTCATATTTAGAAGAGCTAATTAATTCTTACGTAAAAAAACCGGTAAAATATACAGCTTGCGGGTATGCATGCAGCGACCATGCAACCTGGACAGCTAATGGTTACAAGGCTGCCATCGCGTTTGAAGCAGCATTTGAAAGTTATAATCCTTACATACACTCTGGGGAAGATAAAATGAGTCTTATATCATTGGATCATATGACAGATTTTACAAAACTAGCAGTGGCCTTTGCTACAGAGTTGGGTAACCCAATATAATTAATCGTAACTACCGAGCCGCGGCCGTCAGGAAGCGATAACAGCAGGCGACGCTCCCTAACGGTCGCGGCTCGGTAATGCTCTAAGAGCACATCACAGCGCCAACAAACTCTTACCCAATACACTATTATAACGGCTATACCCAAAATAAATAATAACACCAATGAAAGTCCAAACTCCAAAACTATACCAAGTAATCAACGGTAAGCTAGTCATCAGGTAAATACACAGTATCACACCAATTAAAGGAACTAATGGTGCTCCTGGTGTACGAAAAGAACGTGGCATATTTGGTTTAGTATAACGCAACACTATTACACCTGAACAAACGACTGCAAAGGCCGCTAATGTACCCA
>DHXK01000181.1:10714-16401 GCA_002413665.1 Legionellales bacterium UBA5158
GCAAAGGCCGCTAATGTACCCATATTCACTAAATTCGCGACTTGATTGATAGGTAAAAATCCTGCTGTAATCGCCATTATTGTTGCTAAAACCCAAATTAGACGACGAGGAGTTTGACTTTTCTGATGAACTTTCTCGAAATAGCTAGGGAGCAAACCATCCCGTGCCATCGCTAAAAATATTCGAGATGCACCATATAACATCACTAATATGACGGTGGTTAATCCAGCAATCGCTCCTAAGGCAATTATTTCTGCTGAGAAACGATACCCAATGTGAATCAATGCATTAGCAACAGGTGAACTAGAGTTTAAGTTTGGGTAATACATCATGCCTGTCAACAAGGCTGCAAAAACAACATAGATTATCGTACAAATACTCAATGAAGCAATAATCCCTATCGGCAAATCACGCTGGGGATTAATAGCTTCTTCCGCCGCTGTAGAAACAGCATCAAATCCTATGTAAGCAAAGAAAATAAGACCGGCTCCATTTACAATTCCTTGCATACCGAAGGGCAAAAAAGGAGTCCATTTTGAAGGATCAAAGTGGAAAAGACCAATCCCTATGAAAAGGGCTATCACGGATAATTTAATAAAAACTACAACTTTATTGAAACGAGCACTTTCTTTAGCCCCTATTGATAACACAGCAGCTAACGAAAAAATAATCAAGACAGCGGGTAAATTAACGATTCCTCCATGAAAAGGATCATTCAGCAAAATTGCAGGCAAATGCACCCCTACAGCACGAAGTGCTTCTTGGACATAGCCGGCCCATCCTATCGAAACAGTGGCACCGTCCATGCCATATTCAAGCAGCAAATCCCAACCAATTACCCAGGCTATTAGCTCACCTAGACTTGCATAGGCATAACCATATGCACTTCCACAGCCACCCACACTAGAGGCTAATTCCGCATAAGCTAATGCGCTAAATCCACACGCTAATCCCGCTAACAAATAGGAAAACACAACCGCAGGTCCAGCTTGAGTTGCTGCTGCAATACCTGTTAAAACAAAAATCCCTGCCCCTATAATGGCACCCACGCCTAACATAGTAAGATCAAAACTCGTTAAGCAACGATTTAAATCCGTAGCAGAGCGGGAATTCACATCGACAGGCTTAGTCGTAAACAAATTTTTAAAGAAAGACATGATAACCTCGTTATTCTTGGAGTACAGTGCCAAAAATACATCTGTAATAAGCGCTGTAATTTACCAGAAATTACGATGCTAGTAAAAAAATATTGCACATTTTCAAGTATATTATCTGGTTTTATAGAGTAGAATAAACACAATCTTAACTTAAAAACTAAAGGACATATAATGTTTTTAATTCTTGTTCAATATAAGAAACCACTGGATATCGTTGATCAGTTTCTAACAGAGCATCGCAAATACTTAGCCGAAGGTTATAAAAAAGAGTATTTTGTCGTTTCAGGCACTCGTACACCCAGGGTGGGAGGAATTATATTATCTCATTTAAAAGACCGCCAACAATTAGATGACATCATTAAACAAGATCCATTTTTTATTCATGATATTGCAGATTTTGAAATTATAGAATTTAATCCAGCTTTATATCACGAGAATTTTGCGACTTTTATTTAATCATAAGGTTACAAAAAATGTTACTTTTTTTTCAAAAAAAAATTTCTATCTTTATACTTTTTGGATGTCTGTCCGCAATCTTATTAATTCCCATCGCTTCTATACACGGGATACCCAACCATGCAGATTACATCAATCATGTAGCTTTAATTATTCAAGCAAAAACTGCAATATTAGAAGGACAATTTCCTTTACGTGTTGCACCGTTTGAACATAGCGGTTGGCGATATCCCCTTTATCAATTTTCATCACCTACTAGCTATCTGTTTACAGGTTTAATTTATCGATGGATCACACCTTCTAGTCCCGTTGCAGCTTTCACTTTAGCATTATGGTGTAGTCTAATGATGGGCGCAATTTACATGTACCGCACCGCTTATTTCTTGACACACAAAAAGTTAGCAGCCTTTTTAGGAAGTATAGTCTACTTAACCGCCCCCTATTATATTATCGTGATTAACCGCTTAGGTAATTTAAACGAAGCTTTAGCCTTAGGAATAATCCCTGTTGTCTTATATTATTCTTTAAAATGTTATGAGAAACCAAATGATAATAAACTTTTTTTGCAAACCAGTTTATCTTGGTATTTATTAATTACTATTCATACAAGTTCATTTGTGTATCTTATTTTGTTCTTTGCTATATTTACTCTAATCACCACGCTAAACAATCTCGACAAGTGGAAAAATTTTTTCTTTCTCGGGATCACAATACTATATGGTTGCATGTTAGCAATTTGGTTTTTGGCCCCATTAGAATTATTTAGCAATTACTTAATGGGAAGTTATTCCTATACTAGCACCGAACACATGGTGATGTTTCATCCTAGTTTAATGTATTTATTATCTCCGTATGCAAATATTACTGCCAATTTCCGGTATGCATTATTAAGCATACACCCATCAATTGGCTTACCTATACTTGCAGCAGCAAGTCTTTGTTGTTATACAGCCACTAAGTCATTATTTTTAAAAAATAAACTATCTAGGAAATGGATATATCCACTGCTAATTGTTTTTTTTATTGCTTTCTATTTAGCATGGTCTCCCACAAATATCTGGGGATGGTTACCAAAACAATTATTAGTAGGCCAATATTGCTGGCGTCTATTAAGTCAGGTCACTTGGATAGGCGCATTATTATTTGCATGCGGAATTTGTTGGGCCCTTGAAAAAAAGATAAAATTAAAATATATATTAGCTATCTCATTATTAATGATTGCTACTTCATTAACATGGTTCCCACACAAAATTTTATCCTTAATAAACTTAGAGCAGTTCATTAAAGAACCTTCCCTAATTTATAATAATGATACTTATTTATTTAATTTTATTCAAAATCCAAAGATAGTCAGTCAGATCGATAACCTTCGCATCACACCGGATGTTTTTCTAAAACTTAATTACCACTATGTTATTAATAATAAATTATTAGAGCTAACTACATCACCTGTGATAATGTTAAACGGCAGTCTGCCTAAAGAGCTTTTAAATCAGAAATTAGTTGTCTCATCCAATGAAGGGGTTATTCAAACAATTACATTAAATAACAAAATGTTTAATTGGAAGATTCCATTTAAAGCTAGCAAAACCACAACAACATATTTGAAATTTAATTTAAACTCAAAGAGCAAGAAGATCAATCAGATAACTCTAGAGAATTTTTTATTAACGGGTTTTTTATCCCAAGATGAAACTCTCTCTGTGAAAAAAGTACAATCACTCTGTCTCCAAAAAAATTCCTTCACTCAATGCAATATCAACGTTAATAAAAAAATAAAATTAATTGAACTTCCCATACACTATTATCCACAAATGCTTAACATTAAGGTTAACGATAGGCCTACACAATATGAAAGCATCTTGTTTAAAGGTTATTTAATTGCAGGAATCAAACCTCAAGAAGGAATGAATAATATAAAAATAAAATTTATTGGGTTAAATTGGGCAAATAAAATGAGTATGTTAAGCTGGAGCTTATGGGTGATCATTTTAATTTTAGTTATAAAAGATTACACCCGCGAGTCTCTCGCACAAAAAAGAAAGTGACAGTACCTGTGATGCATGCACAAATCACAATATAGATAGCAGGCATTAATAAGATATGGGTTTTATCTATTAGCCATTGACACACTAAAACATAGTAATCCAGCTAACGGAACAAATATTATCATCATGCCTATGGTTCGTAACACATAAGGTATATTAGTTCTCAAAACGGTACTGATAGGATTTACTGATAACAAATGTTGCTTTTTTAACTGTGAAAAAATCGGTGTTTCTTGCATTTGTAATCGCGTGTAAAAAATAAATAAAGACAACACGCCACTTAATAGATAAGGAATGCGCCAGCCTACCGTTTGAAAAATTTCATTACTTAAAAAATAACTACAGATCGCACTCACTGAGGTTGCCAGCAATATTCCGAGATTGGCACCCATAGCAGCAAAAGAAGTAAACGAGAAGATTTCCCACACTGCTTGAAATAATATATTTAAGTCGCATTCAATGTAAAACCTACTACAGTCACTTAATCGCGAAATATAAAATAGGAATTGTAAATAAGTACTAGCTAGATATAGCAGCAATAACCCAAGCCTCCCGCGTCAAAAACGAAAGGTGTCAAAACTTCCAATATATCGTCAATTGCATATTTCTAGTGACATTCACACAGGTTTTTTAGCGAATTTAATGTAAATCAAATATCCTGCAGCAGCGCCAATAATGACAAAAAGAAGACGAGATAAAAAACGACCTAGCATGGCACCTAATAAATTAAAATCAAATAGACCTTCTAAACCCATATTGATTCCACCCACAATTAATAAAATAATTGCGATTTTGCTTAGCAGTTCTAGATTTTTCATATGCAATTCCTTCAAAACATCATGTTAATACAGGATACAATCGCTCAAATTACGTACACCAGAATATCATAGTTTATCGATTAAGTAAGCTAAAGTCCTATATTAAACTTATTTCAACCATGGAAAGTATATTATAAGCTCGTCTCAAATCTCACCCAACCAGTTTCTTTGCTTGATCCCAAAACATCATCAAGTCTTGAAAAGAATGGCCTTGTAATGTAGATAGCCCCTGTTCTTTCGCTATTTGCATAACAGCGGATAAACGACGATCGAATTTAGCAACACTGAGTTCTAATGTGGTATGCGGATCCAATTTGCAAAAAATACATAAAGAAAAAACCGCATGAAGTAAATCACCAATTTCTTCCTGAAGCTCTTCATTCACTTCTTTCGTTTTTGAATCCTTGAGATGCACCTGAATCTCTAAGCACTCACTTTGGATTTGTGTCATGATTTGATCGGTGTTATCCCATTTAAATCCAAAGTGATTCGCTTGATTTTCTAAGGCTGAAAGTCTATCTAACATATTCATATTTTATCACGCACAGTATTTGCATCTTGACCGAATAAAATTCTCTTAGCTTCATCCGTCATGGTTGATGCAGTATTTATTTCCGTTGCCTTAGCATATGCACGTTGCACCGCGGGTCTTGTCTCAATCAATTTTAGCCAACGTTTCAAATTCGGAAAGTCATCTAAATTTTGACCTTGTTTTTCATAAAGTAAAACCCATGGATAACATGCCATATCTGCAATGGAATATTTGCCTCCAATAAATACTCTATCTTCTAGACGCTTATCTAATACCGCATATAAACGTGCAGTTTCTTTTACATAACGATTAATCGCATACGGGATAACTTCAGTGGCATACTGCTTAAAATGATGATTTTGACCCGCCATAGGACCTAATCCAGAAACTTGCCAAAATAACCATTGGATGACTTCATTACGATTGCGTATATCCTGAGGAATATATTGCTTTGTTTTTTCAGCTAAATATAAAAGTATTGCACCAGATTCAAAAATTGAAATGGGTTTACCGCCATCAACTGGATCTAAATCCACTATTGCTGGAATTTTATTGTTTGGTGATATACGCAAAAACTCAGGTGCAAATTGCTCTCCTTCACCTATCTTTACAGGGATAATTTTATAATCTAACTTTGCTTCTTCAAGAAATATCGTAATCTTATGACCATTTGGAG
>DHXK01000181.1:16548-21156 GCA_002413665.1 Legionellales bacterium UBA5158
AATATAAATCAATCATGATTTTTTCCTTATCTTATTTTACAAAATAATTTATACGCAAGTTTTTTTATCTCATTCAAAATTTCTAAATATCTTATATCATTACTTTTTAACATAGCCATAGCGCGCCAACAATTCTTTAAATGCTTTACCTTCCTCACTTTGGCTTTCATAACAATAGGTTTTAATATAGTTATCTAATATATGTTGATAAGCGGGTCTAAATAAAATACCTAAGATTGACTCTATTCTTTCACGATCAGAAAAATTTTCATATCTGCAACGCTGAAATAAAATAGCCGCTAAAATTTCGGCTTTACAAACATTGCGGATAGAATCGCCATTATTAAAACTTTCAATGCAGAAATGTAAAGCGCGATTTTTATTCCATTCACTCCATTGATGAAAAAAATTCAATGCAATACTTTTATATTCTGAAATATTATTGGGATTATTTTGCGTATACATCAATAAAAGAAAAAATAACGTGGGGATAGTTGCTTCTACATTTGCCCAAGAACAATTACCACTGATCTGTGCTTCAATTTTTAATTCTGTGACTGGCTTAAGCCCTAATTCTTCTGGTAATTCTTCATTAACAAATTCGCTAGATTTTTTTTCAAAGAGTATGTGTTTAATTAGCTGTTGATTAAAATTTCTCTGCCGTGTCATTTGATAGAAAACAATATTATCGTATAGTCGGCTATCCTCGCGTCTATCACATTTTGCAAATATGGTTCCCATCTTCACAAATGTAATTGCATGACCCTCATAACCCACTGGAATCAGTATTGGATCTTTATCGATTAATTCATCAATTTCATCCACATAATTTTGTAAATTTATTCTGTAATGTTGATATTTAATTAATTTTGCTGAACGATCGATTACTTCAATTATATTTTTAGAAATTTCTGAGTATCGTCTGAGTTTTCGTGCTGCAAAATGATTTTGAAACTGCGTTAGAGACTCTGCAATTATTCTTAAACTAACTTCTAGATAAAATCCTTCAAAATCAATTTCTACATAATTGTTTTGTGGATCAACAATATTAGCTGTTCCAACCAATTCAAATATGTGTCCTAATAATTTCGCGTTTACATAATCTTGTGTAAAACTTAAGTCCGCACCCATTTTTAGCAAAAGTTTTTTTAAAGCCTCTTGATTACGCAAAAATGGCATAACTAAGACAGGTTGGCCCGAAAAAGTATAAGCATTTGGGTTTGCATTTTGTTTCAACAGCAATGCAGCTATTTCTAAGTTATTATTTTCTGCCGCCCAATGTAGAGCTGTATGTCCTGTCGTGTCGGGTAAATTTACATCAGCACCGTGCGTAATTAATAATTTTATGATTTCAATATTATCCGCGATAGCTGCTTCTACCAGCGGCGTAAAGCCATATTCATCGATTTGATTAACATCTGTGCCATAACGTAGAATTGCTGCTACATTCTCAATGCTTTCATTTATAATTTCATCTGCAAGTGATCTCATAATGTTTTTTTACATCTCATTTACTTTTAGCCACCAGGGTAGCGAGGCTTAGGATTAAATTTTGGTGTATTCTGATACTTATTTTCAAACCTATTTTCTAATGCATCTTTAAGATCTGAGTTAGTATTCGATTCATTTAATGTGGGAACGCCTACAACCTGTTTGTCCATACCACTAAAATAAGCTTTGTCACTAATAGGATGTTTTTTATAGGGAGATGAACCACGGCCACCTGAAGATCCCAAACCTTTTTGATAACTCTTTTCATTGTTTGGAACATATTTCCCTTCTTTTAAAGCGAGCCTTTCTTCACGAACTTGTTTTTGTTTATCCACTCGTAATTTATGCGTATCTTTATGTACGACCATTAAACGTTTCATTTCATTAGGAGGTAACAAATCATCGCGAGTAGGACCTGAAAAGGCATCTTTATACTTAAATTCAATTTCACCTGATTTTCCCCCGCTACCTTTGCCTTCATCTTCTTCTTCATCGTAAAAGGGTGATTTTTTATTCTCAGACATCCTCGCTCCGTAGTGCATAAAAAGATACATTCTCTTTTATTATAACAAGTTGCTAGCAACATGTGAGTAGCGTAGGTTAACACTTTGATTTTGCATAATAAATACTTAACCTAACTAGATTATAGATCTATTATTGAGATCAGTACATAACACCGCCAACTATCCGTGTAGGTAGCGACGTTTGTCGTTTAATCAAGAACGTACGAATAGAGACAACGCAGAATAATCATGTTTGTCTGCATGTTTAAGTGCTCTGATATAATTCTCTCTTATTGAACTTGCTATACCAAGTTGCTCACTTCCCCAAGAAAATCTTAACCGCCCTGATTGAACCAAAAATATATCTGTCATCATACGTGCATGACGTCCATTACCATTTGGAAACGGATGAATTTTTACTAAGCGATGATGAAATCGATATGCTATTTCATCAATAGAAAAACTATTTTTTAGTATTTGAAATTTAACATCAGCAAGAAGATTTTCTAATTCCATTGTAATTAATGAATAATCTGATCCAATATTTTTATTGGTTTTGCGAAACTTCCCTGCCCATCTCCAAGTATTATTAAACATTTTTTTATGCAATAACTGAATAAAATCTCTCTCTAGAAAACCTACACGATGGGATATTGAAAATGCCCAACCTTCACTCTGCAAAATATTTAAAGCTTCCCATTCATTTAATTCTGCAAGTGTCGCTATATGAAAAGGCATTAAGCCTTCAATTTCATCAGGATCAAGTGGTGTTGCGCCTGAGGGATATTCAAACTTCATTGCTTTATTTTCCAGACTATTTTTTCCAAAGTTTTTTATCGAGATGATCGATCAATTTTTTTGTCAGTTCTTCTTTTTGTTTTTTTAAATAATCACTCGCTACAGATTGTGATTCTAATGACATAGTGTGAGCCGTTCTATCGACACGATGATTAGCCACTAATTCAGCTTGTTTGTGAATGATACTTTCAATGGTTGTCATGCGTTTAGGAACTATTGCATAAACAAACTCGCAGTCCATCGCTTCAGCAACTTTTTTTAAAGTGTGTAGAGTCACAGCATCATCTATCTCAGCTGACTCTAATTGTGCAATTCTCCCCCGGCTTAAACCTAGACGCGAAGCAAGTTGTTCTACTGACATCGTGAGTGCTGAGCGTATGGTTTTAACCCAGCCCACTTTAGGTCGCGGATATTGATAACTCACGGTTTGCCAATCATTTAGTTGCTTGTCTAGCTGTTTGATTGTTAGCCAACGACTGTTCATAGTGGATGCCTTTATTTAAAGCAGATAGGCTAAGCATATCATATTGTCTACATTTATATGTATATATTAATAATAAATGTATATAAATATATGACTTAAATATATAGTTATGTCATTATAAATATAGACATAATTAAATATTCGTTGAGTAACCGAGCCGCGACCGTCAGGAAGCGTCACAGTAAGTATAAGTGACGCTTCCTGACGGTCGTGGCTCGGTATTTATGAATAATGAAAAATTTTCTGATACTTTTTGTGATAACCCTCAATCCGAGCAAAACTCAAATTAAGGGTCAAATGCGTGAATCTAATATGCTAAGTTAACTCTTCAGAATGCAAATAATCTGGCGCTAAACATTTCCAGCCAAATCTCTCTTCGATTTTTTCTTTCAACGATTGAGCAGCTTCAGGCTCCCCATGGGTGATGAAGACCTTACGAGGGCGTCGATTAAAATGAGATAACCACTCCAATATTTCTTCATAATCTGCATGAGCTGACATATTACTTAATATTTTTACTTCCGCTTTTATGGGAATTGATTCACCGAATATTTTAATGGAAGGCTTACCACTAATCATATCTGCACCACGTGTTCCTGCTGCTTGATAGCCAGTAAATACTATTGTGCTGTTAGGATCAGGAGCAAATGTTTTTATATGGTGCAACACACGTCCACCTTCTAACATTCCACTCGCAGAAATAATAATTTTAGGTGTGGGATCCAAATCTAATGCTTGCGATTCTTCTTTCGAATTAATGTACTGTGCTACTTTACACACTTCTTGTGATATCTCAGCACTTAATCGATGCAGCTCAGAATATTGAACAAAAAGCTGGGTAGCATTTTTTGCCATAGGACTATCAACATAAATCGGCGCATTTGGAATTCGGCCAGATGTTTTTAGCAAATACAATAAATACAACATATGTTGCGCACGACCCACCGCAAATGCGGGTATCACCACTGTGCCTTGCCGCGCAATGGTGCGAGTCACGATTTCACTCAACTCATCAAGTGGGTCGACTTTATTATGCAAGCGATTACCATAAGTTGATTCCACAACAATATAATCAGCTGCTTGAATTTCTGTTGGTGCATGCATAATAATATCGTCGGGTCGCCCTAAATCACCGGAAAATAATATAGTTGTATTAAAATGCTTAAACTGCACGAAGGTAGCACCTAAAATATGGCCGGCAGGAATTAATGAGATATAAGTTTCTTCATCCAATTTATACATTTTTTTGAAAGTGAGTGGCTGTAAATGAGGTAAAGTTTTTTCAGCATCTTCTTTTGTATAAAGAGGCAATGCAGGGGTATGTTTTGAACG
>DHXK01000181.1:21236-23600 GCA_002413665.1 Legionellales bacterium UBA5158
TCCATGCAGGGGTATGTTTTGAACCACCATGCTTATTTAAAAACTTAGCTTCTTCCTCTTGCAAGTATCCACTATCAGGCAAGAGTAATGCGCAAAGATCTTTTGTTGCATGAGAGCAATATACTTTTCCTGAAAAACCATTTTTAACAAGTAATGGTAAATATCCAGTGTGATCTATATGAGCATGAGTGAGAACAACAGCATCAATTGTTTTTGGATCAATAGGAAACTTAGTCCAATTGCGTATTCGTAAATCTTTTAACCCCTGAAATAATCCGCAATCAATAAGGATTTTTTTATTTCCGAGTGATATTAAAAATTTCGATCCGGTTACTGTATTAGTGGCACCGAGGAAAGTTAATCGCATTGAATATCCTTTTCGTAAGTTTCTTAAAAAATTATATAACTGTTTCAACAAAAATAATTTTAACGTCGTCATCGATGCGAGTGAGCTACCTTATCCCTTATCCAACTCAGCTTGCAGCTCTGTTAACGATGTAAATAAATCAGCAACCAATCCATAATCCGCTATCTGGAAAATTGGCGCATCCGGGTCATTGTTAATCGCTACAATTGTTTTACTGTCTTTCATTCCAGCTAAATGTTGTATCGCACCGGAAATTCCAATTGCAATATAAAGTTCAGGGGCAACCACTTTACCGGTTTGCCCAACCTGGCAATCATTTCCTACAAAACCAGCATCCACTGCAGCACGTGATGCTCCAATAGCTGCACCTAAGCGATCTGCGAGGGCTTCTAGTAATTTAAAATTTTCTGCACTTTTTAATCCGCGGCCACCTGAAATAATAATTTTTGCAGCATTCAATTCCGGACGCGTTGTCACATGTAATTTTTCACTAACGAATTCAGATAAGTCATTAGGAAAAACCTTTTCAATTTTTTCGATACGCGCTGAAACATCTTCTGTCAGGGTGGCAGCGGTAAAGGCTGTACCTCGTATCGTTAAAATTTTAATAACATCATTTGATTGAACAGTTGTAATCGCATTTCCTGCATAAATTGGCCGCATAAAAATATCAGGCTCGATAATTTTAATGACATCAGAAACCATCCCCACATCCAGTAATGCAGCAACTCGAGGCAATAAATTTTTACCAAAGGTTGTATCGGGCGCAAGAATATGCGTATAACCTTTTCCGAGGTCTGCAATTAATGGCGCTATATTTTCTGCTAATAAGTGTGTATACGCTGGCGCATCGGCGAGTAAAATTTTCTTAACACCTGTTAAGTGAGCTGCTTGCTCAGCACTTTTTTGACAAGCATTTCCTACGACTAAAACATCTATCTCATTACCTATTTGTTGCGCCGCAGTATATGCATTATAGGTAGCCATTCTGAGTGATTGATGATTATGTTCTGCAACAATTAATATTTTCATGGTAAGACTCTCGCTTCATTCCGTAACTTATCCACTAATTCCGCAACGCTTTTGACTTTAATGCCTGCTTGACGTTTTTCTGGCGCAGCGACTTTTAGAATGGTTAATCGAGATTGAATATCAACGTTTAGATCTGCAATCGGTATTGTTGTAATGATTTTTCGTTTTGCTTGTACGATATTCGGTAATGAAATATAACGAGGTTCATTAAGACGTAAATCTGTTGTGATCACCGCAGGTAATTTTAATGAAAGCGTTTCTAATCCACCCTCCACTTCACGCGTCACTATTGCAGACTTGTCTACTATTTCTAATTTTGAAGCAAAAGTACCTTGCGGCCAGCCTAACAAACCTGCGAGCATTTGTCCTGTTTGATTATTATCGCTATCAATGGCTTGTTTACCTAAAATAATTAAATCTGGATTTTCTTGTTTGGCTATTGCTAGGAAAATTTTTGCAGAAGCAAGCGGTTGAATAAATTCATCGGTTTGAATTAAAATTCCTCTATCTGCACCCATTGCAAGCGCGGTGCGTAACGTTTCTTGGCTAGCTATCGTACCAATAGACACAACAACAATTTCACTCGCTATATTTTTTTCTTTTAAACATATTGCTTCTTCGACTGCAATTTCATCAAATGGATTCATAGACATTTTAACGTTTGCAGTTTCTACTCCAGTTTGATCAGCTTTAATTCGAATGTTAGTTTTGTAATCAATTACTCTTTTGACTGCCACGAGAATTTTCATATTTTTCGCTGTCCTTCCGAACGTAATAATTATTTTTAAATAAATCTATTTTGTGTAGTATCCATGATTCACGATTTATTTCAAAGAAAAGGAACTAAAATGGAAATAAAAAATTATTCTGCTCTAGTCAGTGGCGGTGCATCTGGCATGGGCGCGGCAACAGCTCGCATGTTAAGTCAACTAGGTGCCAAAGTTGCGGTATTAGATGTAAATTTA
>DHXK01000181.1:23653-28397 GCA_002413665.1 Legionellales bacterium UBA5158
ATTTAGCAGCAGCTAAACTATTAGCGACAGAAATCAATGGCATTGCGATTGAATGTGACGTTACAAAAACTGACAGCATTAATGCGGCTTTAGTTGAAATCGAAAATGCACACGGTCCTGCAAGAATCTGTGTCAATTGTGCAGGAATCGTAAAAGGTCGACGCATGGTCAGTCAACAGGGCCCCATGCCTATTGAAGAATTTCGGACTGTCATTGAAGTGAATTTAATCGGTACATTTAATCTAATGTGCTTAGTTGCCTCAGCTATGCAGAAACTTGAACCTATCAATAAATCTCAAGAACGAGGTGTCATCATTAATACTGCCTCTGTTGCCGCATTTGAAGGTCAGATTGGACAGACAGCTTATAGCGCGTCTAAAGGTGGCATAGTCAGCCTCACCTTACCTGCGGCTCGTGAGCTCGCGCAATTTGGTATTCGTGTTATGACGATTGCACCTGGCTTAGTGGATACGCCTATGTTACAAAAAATTCCCGCTGAAGCACGCGCGGCTTTGATTGAAAATATTCCTTTTCCACATCGTTTAGCAAAACCAGAAGAATTTGCACAACTGGCTATCCATATCATTGAGAATGCTATGCTCAATGGAGAAGTGATACGTTTAGATGGTGCATTGAGGATGCAAGCCAGATAATAAATCCTATGTTTGAAATAATCTTTATGCTCAACCTTTATCATTGCTCAGTTAAAACCTTATGGGTTGCTTCGCCATCATTGCAAGTGGCAGCGAAGTAACTCTTGTTTTGATGAAGGTTCAGCCCAAGGTTATTTTGTACACGCTACAAATGAAATGATACAATCGCCCTCATGTCTATTATTACTCAATTAAAACATTATGTGATTGGGGCTCCTCTCAATCCATTTAATCCCAATACATTACGACATGTTTCGCTCATTGCATTACTAGCATGGGTGGGATTGGGCGCAGATGGTCTGTCATCTTCATGTTACGGTCCTGAAGAAGCTTACATTGCTCTCGGGCCTCACAACACTCATCTCGCTTTATATATTGCTTTTGCAATGGCCATCACAGTCTTTATTATTTCATTAGGTTATAACCAAGTCATCGAGCTATTTCCTAGCGGTGGGGGCGGTTATAAAGTAGCAACTGAATTATTAGGTTCTTATGTAGGGCTAGTCTCAGGAGCTGCGTTACTCATCGATTATGTTCTCACTATTACTGTCTCCGCAGCCAGTGGAATGGATGCCTTTTTTAGTCTGTTACCGCAATCAAGCTTGCCTTACAAATTACTGTCTGAAGGCATTTTAATTATATTTTTAATGACACTCAATTGTCGCGGCATGAAAGAATCGATTAAATTCTTATTACCCATTTTTTTAGGATTTTTTATTCTTCATGTCGCGCTGATTGTTTATGGCATTGCAGCGCATAGCAAAGGTCTTTTATCTATTATTCCTGAAACGATAAATGAAACAAAAATGTTATCAAGTACTATCGGTTGGGTACCGTTACTAGCATTAATGTTGCATGCTTATTCCTTAGGAAGTGGAACCTACACAGGATTAGAAGCTGTTTCAAATAACGTAAATCGTTTGGCAGAGCCACGCGTCAGGACGGGGAAATGGACCATGTTTTACATGGCAATTTCATTAAGTTTCACGGCCTCCGGTATCATTTTATTATATTTATTATGGCAAGCCACTCCTCAGGTAGGCCAAACATTAAACGCAGTTGTATTTCATTCCATCCTGGGCGATTCTTTCACGGGAAAAATATTATTAATCGCCACGCTCGCACTCGAAGCAGGCTTGTTATTTGTAGCAGCTAACAGCGGATTTCTAGGCGGCCCTAGTGTGTTATCTAATATGGCCATCGATGGTTGGGTGCCGAATCGTTTTCGTCATCTTTCTTCACGCTTAGTCGTGCAAAATGGTGTCATCTTATTCGGCCTTTTTGCTTTGCTTTTATTATATTGGAGCGGCGGTAAAGTTTCATTATTAGTAATTTTATACAGTATTAATGTATTTATTACTTTTTCTTTATCCTTACTTGGGCTTTGTGTTTATTGGGCCAAGCAACGTAAAAAAGCTTCAAAGAATTGGAAGTTTCGATTATCTTTTTCTTTCTTTGCTTTTCTAATTACCAGCAGTATTTTATGCGTTACCTTAATTTCAAAATTTAGTTCGGGTGGTTGGGTTACCGTACTGATTACCTGTGCTGTGATAACATTATGTTTAACGATTAAAAGACATTATCGTAACGTTGCAAAAAAATTAGCGCAACTAGATGCTCAATTAGTACAACCTATCATGGAAAAAAACATTCCTTCAATTCCTTCAGACCCCACTCTTCCTACTGCAGTTATTTTAATTGGTAAAAGTACTGGCACTGGAATGCATACGTTGTTATCCGTGATAAGACTATTCCCTAGACATTTCAAAAATTTTATCTTTGTCAGTGTTGGCATTGTGGATGTAGGCAGTTTTACTGAACAAAATAAATTGGATAAAATGCGCCACGATGTCCCAATTGCCTTGCAATTTTTTGTTGATTATTGCCATCAATACGGTATAGCAGCAGAAGCCTATTCAGTATTTGGTACGGATATAGTCGAAGAATTAGATAAAGTTGCCGACACCATCAGTCATAAATATTCGAATTGCATTTTCTTTTCAAGCAAATTAGTTTTTGCAAATGATAATTGGATTACACGCGTATTACATAATGAAACAGCCATTGCAATTCAAAGAAGTTTGCATTTGCAAGGTAAAGAAATGGTCATTCTTCCGATGAAAATTTAAGAGGATTTTTCATTTTCTGATTTCTTAATATCTCTGACTATCACTAAACTGGAAAGTAATCCCATCAACACCGGCAATGACAGAGTCAACAACAAACTGCTTGTTTGCAAGCCTAGACTTTTCATAATAAATGTTTGTACAAACCATGTAATGCAACTCGTCATCACAATAAAGATCAGACAACTTACCCAGTAACCTAACTCTGCTTTATTCTGATGAAACAATTTAGGTTGACGCAAGGCTTTCGAAAAATCATGAATCAACCAACGTAAGGACGACTCACGTAATTTTGGTTTATCTACATAATCCATCAATGCATAATAACCATCTAAATCTTGCAAAGGATTCATCATCCGAAAAGCATTGATATACGTGAACAAAGCAAATAGCCACAAAAATGCTTGAATATAGGGATTGGATATCAATAGCATCGTTAATGCACAAGATCCAGCGACAATAGAATCAATATACACTCCCGCTAAATTAACAACTATGCGAGGGCCACGAGTACTTAACCACATATCAGAAGTATCTGTAAATGCAAGAGGTCGGAACCATGACCAGCCATCCCCCATGTAATGCACTTCATGACCAAATGATTTAGTAGCAAATGCATGGCCTAATTCATGAAGAGCTACTGAGATTAGAGTGAATGGAACAAAAGGAATTAATAAATACCAAATGTTAGGCATCAAAACAAATGAATCAATTGTATCATTTGTTAAACATAAAAATGCGATAAAGCCTGCCAATGCATACAATGCCAAAAGAATCTCACCTCGACGAGTAAATAATAAATATATTCCTTTGTTATAAATTTTCTCTAATTTTTTATCTACATTACCAAATGCATAACTCACATCTAATATGTTTTTTAACCGTGTAAAACATTTTACCCACCGATTTTGACTAACATAATCATCCTGATGAATTGCTACCTGCTGAACAAAACCAGCATGTGCTAATCTTGAAATTAACGTGACTATCACCTCAGGCGCAAACACATGGAATTTCTCGGCAAAGGCTAAAGTAATAGTTTGCATCGTTTTTTTGCCATCTAACTGCTGCCAGATAAACCATCCTTGCGATGATAATTTAAAGTAATGTTGAGTCATCGGATTTTTCAAAATTACTATAGCTTGTCCTTCTGCACTTTGACGATGATGATCTGTAACATGCGGATCTTGCAAAGGTTGACTACGCTCTATCATTAACGTCATAAATGTTTTTGCCACTTCACTTTCTGACTCAATTAATTCTGTTAAGTAGGTATAGTCTAATGCAAGCAATACACAATCTTCTTGGGCTTTTGCGCTTGCTGAACGAGCTTCACGCGTCATCATGACCGCCTCCCCAAACAAACTGGGAGTTCTCAACACAGCTAATGGATTTTTTGTTCCTTTAGCGGCAGTAGCTACAATCGCAATTTTTCCACTTTCAATTAAATAACACTTACTCCCTTTTTCACCTTGTCGGAAAATATATTCTCCCGCAGCTACTGACATTTTTTCTACATGATTTGCTAACCATTCAACCCGCTCATGCGAAATATTTGCGAAAGGTAATGAGTTTTTTATCAAAAGAATTTTCAGCATATGTTCAGTCGAAGCTAACATTTTGGACTGTGAATAGGAATATTTTTGTAAGAAAGAGTGGAGTTGCTTGAGAGATAAAGAAAGTAATGTCATTTCAGATAAGGCTATGACTGATGCAGTTCGCTTTCCTGTCAGAGAAAAAAAACCAGTATCATTTAAACCGATTGCATCCCCTGCGCTTATTACAGCTAACAATTCTAGCGTATTTGTTTTTTCTATTTTTTGGTTTACCTCAGCTTGACCGCTTACAATAATATAAACTTTCTCAATGAGGTCGCCTTCTTGAACAATTAGTTGGCCAGCCGAATAGTGTTCTTTTTCCATGAGGATTGCGAGCTCAATATTTTCTTCTGCGCTCAACATAGAG
>DHXK01000181.1:28481-40788 GCA_002413665.1 Legionellales bacterium UBA5158
TCAACATAGAAAAACAGGCAAGACCTTGAATTAAAGTCTGTCGTCGCAACTGATCCTCATCGGTGAGTGGCAACTGATCCGCCATATGCAATCCTTACGCTACGTATACACTACATTATAAAAGACTCAGTTAGGGATTGCCATGCTGCCTAATGTCTATAATTTGTGTCTTCAAGCATAAATCGACAGAAATATTCTCAGACTTAGTTTAAAAGCATTATGTTATGATTAATACTTATGAAGTCATCGGATACTTACCTTATGAACACATTAGAAGAAGTATTAAGTGAATGGCAGAACAACATTCATTTTAAAGAAGAATTTAAAAAAAATCCTCAAGCTGCTTTAACAAAAGCTAAATTAACACTGAGTGACGTAGACTTAAAAAAGATATCTGTCATGTTGCATTTAGATGATGAATTGTTAGAGAAACGAATTAATAAATAGCGTTAACTATCTTCCTAAAAAAATCTCCCTCTGGTTCTGTTACACAAGAACAGTTATTATTACGACAGAAATCAGGAGAGTACCTCATGAAAAATAATGAAATCGTTATCGTCGGCTATGCACGCACCGCACAAGGCAATTTATTGGGCGCACTCAAAGATGTAGCAGCTACAACCTTAGGCTCCATTGCAATTCAAGCAGCAATCACACGGGCTGGGCTACTACCAGGTCAAGTTCAAGAAGTCATTATGGGTTGCGTATTACCTGCAGGCTTAGGTCAAGCACCTGCGCGCCAAGCCGCTATAGGAGCAGGACTTTCGGCACACACACATTGTTTAACAGTTAACAAAGTATGTGGCTCAGGTATGAAGGCAGTTATGCTAGCATATGATAGTTTACGTCTGGACAACAATGATTGCATCATTGCAGGTGGCATGGAAAGTATGACACAAGCACCTTACCTTGCACTCAAAGCTCGTCAGGGGTATCGCTTAGGTCACGGAGAATTCATAGACCATATGATGCGAGATGGATTGGAAGATGCCTATGTCAAAGGTGAATCCATGGGCTGCTTTGCAGAAACTTGTGCAAAAGAATATGGCTTTACACGCGAAGATCAAGACCAATATGCCACCATTTCTTTAGAGCGAGCTCGCAAAGCAATTGAAGAAAAAAGTTTTGCCGCAGAGATTACGCCAGTTATTATTACAACACGATTAGGTGATGTAATCATTGATACAGACGAACATCCACTCAGTGTGAAGTTAGAAAAAATTCCTCAATTACCTCCAGCATTTGTTAAAGACGGAACTGTGACTGCAGCAAATTCCTCTTCAATTGCTGATGGTGCAGCAGCATTATGTTTAATGAGATTAACAACAGCCCAAAAAAATAATATTAAACCATTAGCTCGTATAGTCGGTCATAGTAGTTTTTCAAAAGCACCTAACCAATATGCCACAGCACCTGTAGATGCCATTAAAGTCTTACTAGAAAAAATTTCTTGGTCTATAGATCAGGTTGATTTATTTGAAATCAACGAAGCATTTTCGGTAGTGACGTTAGCCGCTATGAAAGATCTTAACATTCCACATGAAAAATTAAATGTACATGGTGGAGGTTGTGCATTAGGCCATCCCATAGGAGCTACGGGAGCACGCATAATTGTGACGTTAATTGCCGCCTTACAAAAATATAATTTAAAACGCGGCATTGCATCTTTGTGTATAGGGGGCGGCGAAGCTACTGCTATTGCGGTTGAACTTTGCTAATTCATCTTAACGTATTTTTTTCTCTCCGAAAAAAATTGCAACCCGGTTTCTCATTGTGAACACTTACGCTTGCAATGGCATTCAGTATAGCGGCCTGCAACAAATACTTAACATTAAATATTAAAAAATTCAGCAAGGAAATAAATTATGACTCGAGAAAGTATGGACTTCGACATCATCATAGTAGGAGCTGGTCCCGCTGGATTATCCGCCGCTATTCGACTAGCTCAACTAAGCGAAGAACATCATTTGTCGTTAAACATTTGCGTTCTTGATAAAGGCGCAGAAGTTGGCGCTCATATTTTATCAGGTGCCGTATTAGAACCTCGCGCACTCAATGAATTAATTCCAGATTGGCAACAAAAAAATCCACCTGCTCACACCTCTGTCACTCACGATGAATTTTTATTTCTAACAGAAAAAAAATCTTATCACTTACCCACTCCACCCCAAATGCATAATAAAAGAAATTACATCATCAGTTTAGGACAATTCTGTCGCTGGTTAAGCGAACAAGCTGAAAGTCTAGGCGTGAATATTTTTCCTGGATTTGCCGCAACTGAAATACTTTATGAAAATGATCGTGTCTGTGGCGTCATCACAGGTGATAAAGGGGTAGACCGAGAACACAAACCGACATCACGCTTCCAGGCGGGAATGGAACTCTATGCAAAACAAACTTTTTTAGCAGAAGGTTGCAGAGGCTCACTCGCAGAAACTGTCATCGAAAAATTTCAGTTACGTTCTGAGTCTGATCCACAAACTTATGCTTTAGGAATAAAAGAAATATGGGAAATTCCTGCTGAATTACACACAGCTGGTAAAGTGATACATACGATAGGTTGGCCTTTAGACCACGCAACGTTCGGTGGTTCATTCATGTATCATTGGGGAGAAAATTTACTTTCAATAGGATTTGTTGTGGGACTAGATTATAAAAATCCGTACATCAATCCTTATGAAGAATTGCAACGCTTCAAACATCATCCTATCATTTTACCTCTATTAGAAAATAGTAAACGAATTGCATATGGTGCACGTAGTTTAAATGAAGGTGGATTACAATCCATTCCAAAATTAACTTTCCCAGGTGGTTTACTAATCGGATGTGCTGCGGGCTTTCTCAATGTACCCAAAATAAAAGGCATACATACTGCAATGAAGTCAGGAATTCTTGCAGCTGAAAGTGTATTTAATAATTTACAAAATGAAAATCTAAACTATCCTGAGAACATAAAAAAATCGTGGGTGTGGAATGAATTATATATATCTCGTAATATTCGTCCTGCAATGAATTGGAGTTTGCTACCTGGAATTATATATTCCGCCATTGACACTTATATTTTTCGTGGAAACGCACCATGGACTTTTCATTATCATCACACTGATAGATCTCAACTTAAAAAAGCTGAACAATGTGTCAAGATTAATTATCCTAAACATGATAACAAGATTTCTTTTGATCTGATGAATTCAGTTTTTTTGGCTAATATTCATTACGAAGAAAATCAACCTTACCATTTAAAAATCAAAAGTCGTGACGTGGCGATTAATATAAATTTAAAAGAATATGCTTCCCCAGAAACTCGGTATTGCCCAGCTGGTGTTTATGAAATTGTTTACAATGCTGAAAACATGCCTCGTTACCAAGTTAATGGCGGTAACTGCATACAGTGTAAAGCCTGTGATATTAAAGATCCAACTCAGAACATTATTTGGACTCCCTCAGAAGGAGGTAGTGGACCTGAATATGGAATCATGTAATTAAAAAATTTGTTACTAATGAAGGAGTTAGATTTTTACATTTTGAA
The DNA here is from genome assembly GCA_002413665.1 of Legionellales bacterium UBA5158. Lineage (GTDB taxonomy): Bacteria > Pseudomonadota > Gammaproteobacteria > DSM-16500 > DSM-16500 > UBA5158. The sequence goes on from DHXK01000181.1 coordinate 32,011, forward strand.
TATGACTTATTGAATCTATATCATTTTAATATTTTTTTAAAAAAATCCTTTTTAGATTCTACCGCCTATACTGATAGTAACGATTTATCTATTTTTAGGGGGGCCCTATGAGTGATTCTAGATTTTCATCTTCTAGTGCTAGCTCGGGTAGTGCTAGCTCAGAAAAAGAAATAGCAAAATTAAAAGTAGAAATTAATACTTTAGAAAAAGAAATAATGAATGCATATCAAGAAAGAGAAACATTAAAAGATATGTCTGCCGTCGAAGTTATGAAATATACATCAGGCAAAACATACGAACAGGCAAGTTACATTATGGAATGTGAAAGTAACCTACAAGATAATCTTATTAACATAGAAAAATTAAAAATTCCTTACTATAAAATGTTAACTAATAGAATCGTAGAACAAATAAAAGTTAACAACCCTTATCATAATAATAAAATTATCATTTTATTAAACCTTCTTAAAAATCTTAATGATGAGAATAATAAGATAGAATCAGATCAACATGTAAATCTGCATAAAGCAATGTCTCTTAGAACATTAATTGAATCACTTTCTTCACTAAACATAGAGCAAGACCAAGAAAAATTTTTGAGCTTATTAAAAAATGGATGTGAGTCGATTGCTGTTCAATCTATTCTTATAAATCCAAATCATAAAGATATGCAAAAAGCTGGTGTTATTCAACTCCCTGAAGACATACTTAAAGAAGGTGTTAAAAATAAGTATTTGGAAAAAACAACTGAGTATCTAAAGGAATCCGTGAGCTCACTTAGTAAATTATATAATATTGAATTAAGTGAAATAATGTCTAAACAAGATAAACAACCTAACTTACTTAACAAGTTAATTGCCACCACCTGTCTCCTAATGTTAGATAAACGTAATTCAGATAGTTATTATGAAACACCTGATCAAAATCAAAAAGTTAAAAAAATGAATTCTTTTATTAAACAGAATGAAATTATTATAAATCAAAATAGTTCTCCTAATGAAAAATTTGGTCAACTTATTACAAATTTAATTATTTTTATGGCGGGATTAGAAGAAATTCGTAATGATAAGTCACTCAGTATTTTCAAGAATAAAGGTAAATGGGGTGACTTAGTCTATAATGAAATTATTCCTATTATAATGACCGCTTGTAAAAAAAGTGATATCTCAGGTGGGGAATTATTAGAAAAAAAGAATTTTGATAAAGCCATTGCTCTTCAAGCTGATATTAATAAATTAAATAAAATTGAATTCAAAAAACCAGCTGATATTAGTAATCTTAAAGACCTAAAACAGGACCTAACTTCTCTATTTCAAAAATGTAAATTTGAACTTCCACAAGTTAGATCAAGTATGAGTTCTATGCCTCTCGTTAGAAGCAAGACTTTAAGTCAAAGTTCGTCAAGGCAGAAATCATTATCTTCTTTCTCTGCAGCAGCTAGCTCCACATCAGCTACACCTAGCTCCGCATCAACTGCACCTAGCCTATCATTAAATAGAACTAGCTCAGTTTTTAGTATGCTTGCTCAAGCTCAAAGAGTCTCTACATCAGCAACTGCTAACAAATATGATCTTGCTTTAGACTCGACGCCTCCTGATTCTGGGTTTAAACCTACTTTAGGAAACATCCAAGAAGATCATGCCCATATTTATGCAAGTAGTGCCCTTGCAACACGTCTAGATGTAGAGACTGAGACAGATACACTTACATCAACAGCTGAAGGGATAAAACCAAGATGATTACACCAGTAAAAAATTTACTAATATTATTTAGTGGATTTTTAAAAGAAGAATTAAGTCCCGCACAAGTAACAGGTTTTTTAATACGTGTTGCTAATCATCCAGAAATAACCTATTCCCTCATGACGAAAAGTCCAGACTTTCTCAATTTTGTAATGTCCAAATCCAATCAATCATCTCTTACATTAGCATTAAATGAAAACTCAAAAAAATCATTACTCACTACTAACAGTTTTGAAGATGATATTGTTTCGATTGATACAAAAGAAGTATTTTCTCCTTTCAAAGGCTACATTAGTCTTTATTTAATGGATCAGATATCGTCTGATGTACTAAATCATCAATATACTTCCGAAGAATATGGAAAAATTAATCTAGCTTGTGAATTAGGATCTTACGATGCATTATCGATTCGTTGCCAAATAAATTGTAATAAAATTAAAAAAAACATTAATACTGATGTCTCCCCAGAAAATTTTATTAATGATATTATCCAAGACTTAGCTCGCCTTGTTAGCCTCTATGGATTCATGGGTTATATTAAGGCTGCAAAAATACATTCGATTCTAAACGAGATATATGTAGATGCTCATGAACCTGAATTAGCTTTATTACGTAAAGATCAAACTATCAAAAGTTTTTTATGTGCAGAACAAATTTTAACAAATCCTAAAATGAGTGAAGAATCAATAAAAATAATGAATAAACTTTGTAGAGGAAAATCATTAGTTTTGACAATGGATGGCAAAGAACATGGTACTTGGGAAGAACTTAAAAAATGCTTATTTGGTTTAATTTCGGCTGATGATAAAGTTAGAATTGAAAAAATGGCAGCGGATGAAATTACGGCTCTTCTCCATAAAACGGTTACCATTTCGGAAACTTCCGTTTTGAATTAATGGCTAATTCCACAAAGCTGGGAGTACTAAAATGTCAAATGAAAGATTAATAAATTCGGGCTTTAAAAAAAATAGCGACGTCAACGGATACAAAATAAATCAATGTAGGATGGCATTAACTAAAACGTCTTAATCCACCCTATTTCTCATGGAATATTTTTATTGACACGTAGTCTTAACTTGCTGGTGCTCTTCTACCTTTAATCCTAAACGTTTCAACAAATCTCGATCTTTAACAATATCAGGATTTTCGGTAATCAATAATTTTTCACCATAAAAAATGGAATTTGCACCGGCTACAAAACACAGCGTTTGCATTTCATCAGACATCGCTGTTCGACCTGCGGATAAACGAACCCGTGAAGCGGGAAACATAATTCTAGCAATAGCAATAGTACGCACAAATTCCAATGGATCTATGGGGTCAGCATTCGCCAAAGGCGTGCCTAGAATGGGAACTAATTGATTGATAGGAATGCTTTCTGGTGGAACATCTAAGCTTGCTAATGTAATTAACATTCCTGCTCTATCTTCTCGTGTTTCACCCATTCCAATAATGCCTCCGCTGCATACCTTTATGCCTGCATCTCGTACTCGGCCCAATGTTTGCAATCTATCATCATAAGTTCGCGTCGTAATAATTTCTTGATAATAACCAGGTGACGTATCCACGTTGTGATTGTAATAATCTAATCCCGCTTCTTTTAACGCCAGGGCTTGTGTCTCTGTCAGCATGCCTAAAGTTACGCAAGATTCTAACCCTAAGGCACCTACCTCTTTAATTAATCCTACTATCGCTAGTACATCACGATCTTTTAATTCACGCCATGCAGCCCCCATGCAGAATCGTGTGGCTCCTGCATCTTTTGCCGCTTGCGCTTGTTTACGTACAACATCTGCGGTTAATAATTTTTTAGCTTTTACACCAGTGTGATAGCGTGCTGCTTGTGGACAATAACTGCAGTCTTCAGGACACCCACCATCTTTAATATTCAGTAAGGTGCTTAACTGCATAGTCCCTTTAGGAAAATGTTTTTTATGAATAGTTTGTGCCTGGTATAACAATTCAGGAAAAGATAATTCGTATAACGTCATTACATCAGCAGCAGTCCAATTTATTTTAACAACCGGTATTTCATTATCTTCACTACGAATTATTACTCTCATGCTTTTAATCCTTGAAGTTCGTGACTCACAATTTTATATGCGTTACGTAATTCTATTTCTGTCGTGCAATACGGAGGTAGTAAATAAATCACATTACCTAATGGCCTAATTAGTAGCCCCTGTTCTCTAAAAGATATCTGAAGTTCATGGCTGGTTTGTGATCCGTATTTGTCTTTAGAATTGATATCAAAAGCCGCTATGGTTCCACACACTCTTGGTTTTAAGACATCGCAAGAATTAATAATTTTATCCAATTCATTATGATGAGTTTCTTCAATCATTTTGATGTGAGCAGAAGAAGATTTAAGTAATTCAAGTGAAGCAAGAGCTGCTGCACACCCTAATGGATTTGCTGTGTAAGAATGGCCATGTGCAAATGCCGTGGAAAACTTATCACTTAAAAAAGCGTCGTAAATTTTTTGCTGACACGCAGTCGCAGCTAAGGGTAAAAAGCCACCTGTTAATCCTTTTGCTAGACAAATAATATCAGGTTTGGTTTGAGATTTTATACTAGCAAAATGATTACCTGTACGGCCAAATCCCGTCATCACTTCATCATAAATAATTAATAACCCGTACGAGTGAATTAACTTTTCAAGTTTTTGCAAAAATAAAGTAGAACACATTTGCATACCACCAGCACCTTGCACCAATGGTTCTAATATCATAGCCACCGTTTCATCTGCATAAAGCTCTAAATGATTTTTCAATTGCTCTAGAATAGTATTTTCTGTTAACTCAACTTCTGAATCATGCAACCAGGTTGCAGGGTAGGGGAACATATCGACTTGAAATAATAAATCTGAAAAATGCGAAAAATAGCCAGACTGTTGACCTACGGACATGGAGCCAAATGTGTCTCCGTGATAACCATTTCTAAATGCCATAAAACGTCGACGCTGTGTGTCACCTTTATTTCGCCAATATTGATATGCCATTTTTAAACCAATTTCTACCGACGTAGAACCATTATCTGAATAAAATATTTTCGTATATCCAGCAGGCAATAGGGTTAATAATTCTTCCGCTAATCTCACGGCAGGTTCATGTGTAAACCCAGCAAAAATAACATGCTCTAATGACAAAGCTTGTTCGTAAATGGCTTTTGCAATAGTCGGATGACTATGTCCATGCAAATTAACCCACCAGGATGATATTAAATCTAGATAACGATTTCCATTTTCATCCATTAAATATGCGCCTGAACCACGCACTATGGGTAAAGGTGAAGAATGAGTTTGATGTTGGGTGAAAGGATGCCAAACAGAAGCTTGATCTCTCGCAGATAAATTCATAATAAAGACTCAAGTATGGTTTTTTTATTTTTTTCTATCCATTCTTGTACAACTTCTTTGGTTAAGATATTCAGTTGTGGAATATGAAATAAAGTTTTAATGCCACTCCATTTTTCAATGGTATGTTGATTGGCATGATTTAATTCACCAGAAAAAACAACTCCTTTTATTTTAAATTGTCTATGTAGAAGTGCTTCTATGGTCAACAAGGTATGATTAATTGTCCCTAATGTCCCTCGCGCAACAATGATCACCGACAAGTCTAATTGCTTCATTAAATCTAGCATGGAGGTATCTTCATTGAGTGGAACATAAATTCCACCGGCACCTTCTACAATCAACTGATTATCAATGAGCGGCTTTTGTAATGTTTCAAGGTTAATTCTAACACCTTCTAACGTTGCAGCTTGATCTGGTGCTAAGCAAGATTTTAATAAATAATTAGTTGGGATAATGCGATCGGCTGGTAATGTTATCCAATGAGCAACCTTTTCTTGATCTGACATATCTGTGGCAATACCCGATTGTATAGGCTTCCAATATGACCCATTTAAAACGGAAGTAATAACGGCAGAAGTTAATGTCTTTCCGATGTTAGTATCAGTACCTGTAATAAAAAATCCGCTCATAACTTTATATAACTTCCATAAATTATTTCATAACTAATACAAACATTACGCTCATCAAGCTTTCGCATTATCTGACGTAACATTCCTGATGAATAAGGGATATGCCCTTCTCGTGGCGCGTTCGCACCAATAGATTTTAGTTTTTTTAAAAATGCATATGTGTTTTTATAGGATTGGTGAATAACTTCGGTTTCGATTTTTAAATTTGGTAGAAACGATTGTACCTCTTCTTTTGAAGGAAATACTGGGGTGGGACTATTTCCCAGCTTGCCACAAACCTCACTCCACTCGCAAAGTGAATTTTTTCCCAACATTGCAAAAACAAAATGTCCGCCTATGTTTAATTGTTTTGATATATTCTGAAAACAATTTTTTAGATCATTAAACCACTGTAATGCCATGCTTGAAACGATTAGATCTGCTGGCGTAGTTAGCGCAAAATTTTGGCCATTAAAACACTTCAGAACCACATTAGAATTAGCTTCAAATCGCTTTTTACACACCTCTATCATGAGCGGAGCTAAATCGGATAAAGTGATAGCGGCCTCTGGGAAAAGGCTAGGAAGGTACCGACTTAGAAGTCCTGTGCCACATGCTATTTCTACTAAAGTTTGCACATTTTTTTTGGGCAACCGTTTAGCCAAGCTCTGGGCTACTTTTGGCTGTATATCGACTTCAGAATCGTAGCTATAAGCACCTGAATTGAAACATGTTCTTATTTTATTTGTATTGGTCATTCTGCTAGGTTTCAGCATATCTAAAAGAATTTAAGAAACATGATATTAAACAGTTAGGTATGAGATAACAAGCAAAAATATTTTATACTTTTAATGATTCCTCAACTATCATTACTAAATATTAGACAATGTGGGGATCAGCGGAATGGCCGCACCTAGATCCAAGACCTCAGAAAGTCCAGTTGATAAGTAATGATTTTAATAGCGCCTTAATATCTTCATCGCGATGTCTTGCATTCAAACAAAACCGAATTCTACTTTTTTTAATCTGCACAGTGGGTGGTCTTATCGTTACACCTAAAATTCCATCTTGTTCTAACTGCTGACTAATCAATAATGTTTTTTTGGCATCGCCAATGATCCAAGGAATAATATGTGTTGTTGAAGTTCCCATATCCATATTATTCTCGTAAAAAAAATTTCTAACATGTTCAGACTTCTTAATGATATCACTGCGTTCTTTTTGTAACTGGGGAATAATTTCAATTGCTGCAGAAATTGCTCCTAAATTTGCAGGAGATAATCCTGTTGAATAAATCAATCCTCTGCATTTATTAATGAGATAATCACGCATAGATTCAGAACAAGCTATGTAAGAACCGTAACTTCCTAAACCTTTGCTAAAAGTTCCCATTATCATATCTATATCTTCTGAAATATCGGCAGCTAATCCGAAACCATTATTTCCATACAAACCTACAGAATGAGCATCATCAAGGTATAAAAATGCATTATGTTCACGAGCAAGTAATATTATATTTTTTAAATCCGCTTGATCACCATCCATGCTGTAAATAGATTCTACTAAAATAAATTTTGGTTTTGTTGATGTGGAATATTTTTCTAATAATAATTTTAAATGCGCCAAGTCATTATGCTTAAATCGATAGAGATGACTAATATATTTTGTCATTCCTATCATGCTGGTATGGCAATTTTTATCACTGAACACTAAAGGTTTTTCACCCAATACTTGAGTATCAAATAAGGCTTCTAATACTGATATATTAGCTTGATACCCTGCACCAAGAATTAAAGCTGCCGGTTTATTTAATTTTTCAGCAAGTTGATTTTCTATCTTTTCATATATACTTAAATTACCACAGACTAATCGCGAAGAACTTGCACCTACACCCCATTGTTTTGAAAACTCATTGCTCCGTGAAATTAATAACGGATGTCTAGCTAATCCCAAATAATCATTCGATGAGAAATTTATTAATTTTCTTCCATCTCGATAAATGTAAGCAGAAGGATCTGTGTCGAGATCTATATTTTTTAATTCACGAGGGTAGGAATTTTTTTGTAAATAGGTTTGATAAAATTTTTTATGAGTAATCATTTCTACTGAGTCTATTTTAACATATAAAAAAAACCCAACAATAAAAAACTATGTTGGGCTTATAAACACACTATTCTACAAGATGACTTTTGCGATCTTTTGTAATGTGATGAGCATTAAATCCATCATCTGCTACTATACCAAAAAAATGCACCATATCACCAATTTCAAAGTCTGCAAAGGGTAATGATGTGGTATTTGTTAGACTTAAGTAATATTCATTTCCATCAATACTTTGAATAAATCCATATCCTTCTTTAGGAAATAATTTACTTATGTAACCAAAGTTAGCACTTTCATGTTTTTTAACATATCCTCGTCGTTTTTCAACATAACACTCTAGCTTCCGCAGCAAAGCTGAAAAGGCATCTCTTATCGCAACATAAACATCTTCATCCAGTTTATGATTAACGACTAATTCCTTTCCTGGTACCGTCAAATCAATTCTTACGTTAAATAATTTACCCTGTCTTTTATGTTTTTGGGGAACATCAATGACAATTTGACACGTATTAATATGATCAAAATAGTGGATAAGTTTTTCAGCTTTTTTACGTAAGTGATTTTCTAACGCGGGTGAATTGGGCATATCTCGTATAACAATTTTGACTGGTTGCATAACGATCCTCCTTCGAGGCTTATTGTTTTTAGTTAACTCAATCTTCTTTAAATAAACTTAAACAACCCCCTCCTTTTTAAATAGTAGAATATTTACAACTTAATTATAGACCTATTATGAATAGATTGCTGCAGTATTGAAGTATAAATGTACAGTTTAAATAATTTATATATCTGACATAAAAATATTTTTTTAGATCTTCAGTTCTTATAATTGCTTTATAGTAAAAGAAACATTGAGTTATACGTCAACCTTGAAATCCCCGGTTTCTGAGCAGTTACTAATGCTAACTTATTGATTTATAATGAGTTGTAATCCTGTCTCTTATACACATCTGACGCTGCCGACGAG
>DHXK01000203.1:0-5975 GCA_002413665.1 Legionellales bacterium UBA5158
GAGTCTCGTGGGCTCGGAGATGTGTATAAGAGACAGGTTGATAACTGACCTTTAACTGCAGTGTACATGTTAGCAGAAAAATATCTGACAGTCTGTTATTTATCATTATTTTTTATTGCTGACCCAGATTTTGATCATAGATTGATCAAGTTTAAGCATTATTAAGTGATGGAAGAATGAAAATAGCGAAAAGCGATAGATTCTAAGGAAGTTAAGGTTTCACAAAGATTCATTTCAGCACAAAATTCAACTTTATTCTCTAATGAACGGGCATAGTATTTGGCAAATTTTCTAGCTTGTAAAACAGAAAACTTCTCGTTGTTTAATAAAATCGCAAGATCTTTTACATGCCCGACAAAGCTATCGCGTATTATATAGCTTGATGGCTTGATGAAATGTTCACCTTGAAATTCAGCAATTAATTGTTTGATTAGCCATGGCTGACCTACACCTGCGCGGCCTATCATAATTCCTGCGCAACCAGTGTCTAACATCATTTTTAAAGATGAAAGGCACGAAATATCACCATTACCAATGACAGGTATTTTGAGTGTTTCAACAAAAAAGCGTATATCATCGTGACTGCAGGGAGTCTCGTAATGCTCTGTCCAATGTCTTCCATGTACCACTAAAAAATCTGCTCCAGCATCACTTACCACCCGTGCGACTTCTGCATTAAATTTATCGCTACTATTGCCTTCAACACGAATTTTTACAGATACGGGTAAATGTGTATTTTGCTTCATAGCAGTAATAAGTTGATAAAGTTGAGTGGGGTTGGTTAATAAGCTAGACCCAGCACCTTTGCTGCGAATTTTTTTTACCGGGCATCCACAATTCAGATTAATTATATGAGCCCCATACTCTGTTACACGTTTAGTGGCCTCCGCGAGTTCAGCAGGATTGTTGCTGGATAGTTGAAAGCAAACTGGGCCTTCTTGGGGATCAATTTTTACAAAACGTTGTTGTAATGAAAGAGGAGAATGAAGTAGTGTTTTACAAGAAATCATTTCCGTGCATGAGAAAGCAGGCTGACTAAATTGCCAAGTTAAACGCCGGAAAGGAGCGCAGCTTAAACCCGCTAGTGGCCCTTGAATGAGGTTATTAGGGTATGTTTTACCACCTATAACTAAAGGTCTAATCAATTAGAGTATCTCAAGAGTAACAAAGTGCTATATCTTACTACAAAAATACAATCCAGATGGAAGTTTTATGATTGAATTCTTGCCATATTGAGGCTTAGGTTATTTTTCTTAGTGAAATCATGTCACACTAACTGTATTGAGTTTAGTGGTGTCATCAAAATGATTAAAATTACAGAGGGTGTTTTTATACCTGAGACTGAGCTGACATTTACCTTTATTAGATCACCCGGACCTGGTGGTCAGAATGTCAATAAGGTAGCGACAGCCGTTCTCTTACGCTTTAATGTGATGAACTCCCCATCATTACCAGAGGATTTAAGGGCGCGATTATTATTGCAGTTGGGGAATAAAATAACCCAAGTGGGCGAATTAATAATAAAAGCTAGTCGACATCGAACACAGGAACGGAATAAGCAAGATGCAATAATGCGGTTGCAAGAGCAATTAAGTCATGCTGCAAAAATTCAAAAGAAAAGAAGAAAAACTAAACCAACTTTTTCGTCCACACAGAAACGTTTAACAACAAAAAAATTACATGGCAAAAACAAATCTCTCAGACAAAAAAAATCGCATGATGAGTAGGTTGGGTTTCGCAAGCTCAACCCAACCTACTTAAAAAGAAGATTCAGGCATACAATTACGTTAACAATGAGTTTTTAGTATCATAGATTCTAATGTTAATCCTGGACCGAATGCACAGCTAAAAATATTTTTTGCATGATTCTCTTTATTCAAGTCATCCCATATTTCTTTTAGAACAAAAATAATGGTAGCAGAAGACATGTTTCCGTAGTTACGTAAGACGTTATAGGAATATCTATTATCATCTGGAGAAATATCTAAGGCTTGTTCACACGCTTGAAGAATTTTCAAACCACCTGGATGTATAGCAAAAAAATCAATAGTAGATTTATTTAAATTATGAAGATTCAATAATTTTTGAGTAAATTCTGCGATTCCAGATTTTATTATGTCAGGTACGTATGAGCTAAGCACAATATCAAAGCCGTCATCTCCGATTGCCCAAGCCATGTCGTTATTTGTGTTAGGAATTAAATCATTATGAAATGCATTGATAGATAAATATTTATTTGTCTTTGGTTGCGAGGCGACGAGCATGGCACCTGCACCATCAGCAAAAATAGCATTTGAAATAATATTGTCTAAGTTAGTATTTTTTTGAAAATGAATCGTACAGAGTTCAATGCTAACAATTAATACGGTCGCTTTGGATTCTGCTTTACAAATAGCATCGGCTAATCGAAGGGCATTGAAAGTCCCATAGCATCCCATAAAATTTATTGCTGTACGTTTTGTAGTTGTATTCAAATGTAGTTGTTGAACAATTTCAATATCTAAACCTGGTGCGTACATTCCTGTGCAACTGACTGTGATAATGTGAGTTATCTTGCTTAATTCAAAATCCTCTACCGAATTAATACAATTTTTGATTGCGGCTAATCCTAATGTTAAGGCATTATCTTTATAGATTTTCATTCGTGCTGCAGTTGACGGAAAAGCGGCTTTGGGATCATTGGGAAAAAATTCAAAATCACCTAATGATTTAATATAATCTTTTAAAACGCTATGTCTATAATCGATGCCAGTAGCTTTATAAACAGATTTAAGTAATCGTTTTATTGAGGGTTTCAAATCCAAGCCTGCTGAGACTAACTCAGCTGTATCGAGTTGATGACGTTTGTAGGGTGGATTGGCTGTTCCAATTCCAATAATGGCCGTTTGCATATTTTATTATCTACATTATTATCAAAAAAGTAATATATCACAAATATAGCAGAGAAAACATGTATGTGGTTTGTGGTCTTTTATTGCTTATGTTATTTTCTGTTCTATTGAAAAAAGAGAAATCTAAATGTTTAGTCAGAGATCGCAAGAAAAAGAAATTCTAGATATGGGTTCAGAATATTATTCTCAAGAAGAATATGAAGAATGCATGAAAAAATTATTTAGTGTTAATCGGTTATTTGGTTTTTTTTATTCGACACGAACGTTATTGAGGAAATACGCAAAGAACTCGGCAGTTGTTGATGTGGGTTGTGGTAGTGGCTTATTTCTACTAAATCTCAGTCGATATTTTCCCCAGATGAAAATGAGCGGTATAGACATTTCTGAACAAGCAATTCAATTGGCTAATACGTTACAGAAAAAAACTCCTTCAAAAAATGTTACGTTTAAGCGGCAAGAACTTGCCTCACTCCAATCTGAGCACGGAAATATTGATATAGTTCTTGCTACCTTGGTTTGTCACCATTTAGATCATGATGATTTGGCAAAATTTTTAAGTGATGCACAATCCATAGCAGCCAAAGCAGTTATTATCAATGATCTACATCGTCATCCTCTGGCTTATTATTTTTATAAAATAATCAGTCCCATATTTAAAAATAAATTGATTACAAACGATGGCTTAATTTCTATTTGTAGAGGATTCACTCGTAAAGAGTTACAGAATATTTTAAAGCATGCATCTATCACCCATTATCAAATTAAATGGTGCTTTCCATTTCGCTGGAGAATAATAATTTGGAAGCCATAGTCATAGTAGGTGGTGGCGTAGCAGGACTTAGTTGTTTGAATGCGCTTTTAGATAGAGGTATTCCAGCATTATTGCTAGAAGGTTCGAAAGTTGGAATGCCAAAAATGTGTGGTGAGTTTATTGCACCAGAGGTAGTTGCGGCACTTGAAAAATGGGAAATCAATTCTATTCAGAAAATTCGTGAAGCAAGTTTTAATGCTAAGAATAAATCTTTTCATTTGGTTTTCCCTAAATTAGCAGGGGGATTTTCAAGAAGTGAAGTAGAGTTACATTTAGCAGAACGTGCAAAAAAAATGAAAGGTAGAATACGCGAAGATTTTCAAATAGTTAAAATTGTTCCTGCTACTCATAACACTCCGTATATTTTTACTTCCCAAACGGGGGAGGAAATAATTGTTAAAACAGCAATTTTTGCGACGGGTAAATTTGCGCAGACTATCTTAGCTCCGATCAAAAAAAAATATGCGGGTATTAAATTTCATTTTGAAAATATTATAGCGCCTGAAACACTTCTAATGTTTAGTTTGCCCAACGCTTATTTAGGTATAGTGCCAATTTCAGAAACGATGAGCAATTGTGCTTGTTTGATGAAAAGTAACGGTGTTGATTTAAAAAATCAGTTTTATGGAATGGTTGCTCAGCACAAACAGTTACGCACTATTTTTGCAGAAAAAAAGTGTAATGCAGTGAGTTGGCTAGAAGGGCAAGCACCTAATTTTGAATTAAAAAAATTACCTGATTGGCCTCATGCTTTTTGGATAGGTGATGCTTTAGCTAGTTTGCATCCAGCTATAGGGTCTGGATTTGCTCATGGAGTTAGTAGCGCGATATTAGCAGCCGAATTATATTGCCTGAATCAACCCAATGTTTATTTAAAATTAAGTAATCAAAATGCAAAAATAAAATATCATATCGGAAAAATGATGCATTTGTTATTACAATATCCAAGGGTAGGAGATTTTGCAATTCCTTTGGCACAATCACAACCCTGGATATTAAATGTATTGTTACATAAAATTGGATACACTTAAACGACGAGCTATTGAGATTCAGAATGGGTTGTTAAGCTTCTAGATTTAGATAAACATTCTGGATAGGATGCAGTAATAAATTCCATTAACTTTTCACGAATGTCACAGCGTAAATTCCATAAAGTACCAGAATCTTTCGCACTCACTAAGGCTCGTAATTCCATACATCCTTCTTTTATGTCAGTTACTTGAAAATTGCTTACCTTTCCATCCCAATAACTAGATTGAGCAATTAATTCATTAAATTTATGACGTACTTCATCAACAGGCAAAGTATAATCTGTATAAATGAAAACTGTTCCTAATAACTCAGAAGATGAACGCGTAAGATTTTGTAAGCCGCGATTTGTAAAGTAATCAGTCGGTAAAACCAGTCTACGTAAATCCCACAATTTTATAATTATATAAGAGAGTGTAATTTCTTCTATTTGACCTTGCTCACCGTCCACGATAACGGTGTCACCTACGCTGATGGGCTGAGTAAATGCAATTTGTAAGCCGGCAAATATTCTCCCCAGGCTTTGTTGACTAGCAAAGGCACCTACGGCACTCACTATTCCAGCGGTAGTGAGTATTCCTGCGCCTAACGCTTTCACGCTATCAAAGACCATCAGCATTGCTGCAACGCTAACTATCATGAGTAAGGTGACTAGGACTTTTTTTAACATAGAAATTTGTGTATTGATTTTTCGAGCATTGGGGCCATTAAGATCGGCACTGTATTGATTAATAATTAATTTTTCTACTCCATTAATCACTTCAATGACAAGCCAAGTAATAATCGCAATCAAGGCGACTCTGGCAGTTTTTTCTAACATCTCATTGGCAATGCCTGTGAAGCCTAGCTCAGGAATTATCATCTTAATCATGAGTAGAATGGCAATTGATTTTAAACTTGTACTTATCATCGGGAGCAGAATACTTAAAACTGTTTTATGGGTGCTAATAAGCCAACCCTGTATTCTAAGCTGACCTATATTTAACGCGTTCAATATTGCCCAAAAGAAAGTACCGAATTCAATCATTTTTAACGTATACAGTAAGATGCTCTTACTAGGATTGAGATAGCTACCGAAAAGATAAGGAAAGTAATTCATAAATGCGGTTAGAATTGAGAAAATGGCATAACTAAAGGCAAGCAAAATAATGGGGTATTTGGCGACCTCGATGACAAAGGTTAGAGTTTTAAATAAAAATGAGTTTTGATCGCGTAAAAGGCTATATTTTTTTAATATTAGCATA
>DHXK01000203.1:6204-15592 GCA_002413665.1 Legionellales bacterium UBA5158
TTTTTTTAATATTAGCATAACGACTATGCCGATAAATAAAATAGCTAAAATACCACTCGCTACTATGGATGAGGCTAGAATTGTGTGTGCATGGTTTGAATATTCAACCATAAAGATCCTTGTAATAAATATAGGCTAGGGTTCATTTTGAAAAATAGCGCTGACAGATTGAAAAGTTGAGTGATTTTACCATGTTATGGATATGAAACAATGGCTTAGTAACTGCTTGATTTTCGGATATTTTTTATACTTTCGTGTTAATTAAGGCTGCATGTTGAGTACCCTGGATTCTATGATCTAATGTGTAACAAAAGTAGATCAATTTAGCAAAATTTGCTAAGATATTTTATAATTATTCGTATTGGTTCAGATTATACTTATGCAGCATTTATCGGATAAACAACAATGTGTCTGGGTCCCTATTCTTTTGATTGTCTATAATTTTGCTGCTAATTTAGCGAATGATATTTACCTTCCTAGTTTGCCCCAATTAACTACCTTTTTTAGCACTACGGCTGCGACACTTCAATTTACGATGACTGCATGGTTTGCAGGAGTTGCCATTCCACAGTTATTTTTAGGTCCTTTAACTGACAAGGTCGGTAGGCGTCCTATTTTATTTGGTGGTGGACTTGTTTTTCTCATTTCAACCTTGGTATCTGCATGCGCTAATAATGTATGGGTATTAATTGTTGCACGTTTCTTTCAAGGCGTTGGCGTTTGTAGTTTAAACGTAACGACATTTAGCATTTTGGTTGATTTGTACGAATACAAGTATCGTATAAAAGTAATGAATAAAATTATATTGTGTGGCACCGCCTCGCCTCTTTTAGGCCCCATTTTAGGTGGCTATTTCCTAACGTTATTTGGCTGGCGTTCAAATTTTTTAGTTATATTTGCATTGGGAATGGTAGGCTTGATAGGTTTATGGTTTAAGTTGCCAGAAAGCAATTTATTTCTAAATCCTCGTGCAATGGATTATAAAAGTCTTTGTAAGAATTATTATTTAATTTTTACCACTAAAGGTTTTATTAAGCATCTTCTACCTTATTGTTTGTTGCTAGGAGGCTTAGTGGTTTATCTCACTGCTGCGCCTTTTATTATTATTACTAAATTAAAATTTTCACCCGAATATTTTGGATATACTCAGCTGCCAGTTTTTGCGACTTACATTCTAGGCGGACTTTACGTTGGTTCTTCGCCTGAAGAAACCCACATTAGGATGTTGCTGAAAAGAGGCATTAAATTAGTCTTTATTGCAGGGATATGTTTATTATTAAGTTGTTATTTTTTTAAAAATTCCATTTATGCATTTATCTTACCAATGATGTTATATGGTTTAGGATTTAGTTTTTGTGCCAGCACTCTGGTGACAGAAGTGATGTCATTAGGTAGTGAAATGAAAGGATATGCAGCGGCTTTTCTGGGTTTCGGAATGGCAATCAGCTGTGTTTTGTGTAGTGGGATGTTGAGCTTTTTTTATGACGGAACGCTAGTCTCTGTTGCTTTTATTATTTTTACCATCGCAGGATTAGCCTTATTAATTTATAATCCATCACAAAAAATAACTAAATCATTAGTCTTAAATTGAGATAATTATGCAAACCAATAATGAATTAAATACGTTGTTAAAAAATGATAAATCTGCAAAAAAAGTAGCTTATGGAATTTACTATCTCTATTTGATAGGTGTTGTTCTTCCCATGCTTCCTATTGTAGGAATAATATTTGCTTATATATTCGAAAACGATGCTCAAACGATTTTAAAGAGTCACTATCAATATCTTATTCGCTCCTTCTGGATAGGGTTATTATATTTTACGCTATCGACTATCCTGATTGTTGTCGCTGTAGGACTTATTTTGGTGCCTATTTGTATCTTATGGTGGTTGATCCGCATGATTCGCGGTCTTAAAGCGTTAATGCGCAATGAACCTATACTAAACCCCAAAACTTGGATTTTTTAGCTGATTAAGTGCATTATGATATTGTTTGCAAAGGTTAGATGAACACACCCTGATGTCGATATTTTTTTAAAAGGAAACTTATAAGAATATGAGTATCGGAATTTTAGGAGCTATTTTAACTATATTATTTTTTGCATTAATGACAGGCATTATTTTTTATCATCTGCGACTTCCTACGATTTTAGGTTATCTTCTTGTCGGTGCGATCGCAGGACCTCATGCTGTTGGTTTGATACCTGATGTAGAAAGTATTAAAACACTTGCAGAATTTGGCATTGTTTTATTGATGTTTACTATCGGTTTGGAGTTCTCCCTTCCTAAATTGATTGCGTTAAGGTATTGGGTATTTGGAGTAGGTGAAATACAAGTAATTGTTGTCATCGCTGTGACAACAATCATTGGTATGGCGATAGGCATGACTCCTTTATCGGCATTTGCTGTTGGTGGGATTGTTGCGATGTCATCAACAGCCATTGTGGTGAAAGAACTTACCAAACAACGAGAAATTAATTCAAAAGTTGGAAAAAATGCTATTGGTATTTTGCTCGCCCAAGATTTAGCGGTGATTCCATTTATTATTTTGCTTGCTAGTTTTTCTTCGGTTACCACCACAAAGCCTTTTGCTGAACTCATTTTTGTATTATTTAATTTTAGTGTTGCTTTCTTTTTGATTTTCGTGAGTAGGCGTTGGTTACTAAAACCACTTTTTCGAATTGTTTCAGCTACGAGAGAATTGGAATTATTTACCTGTCTAGTATTATTAGTGGCACTCAGCACCGCATGGTTAACACATTGGTTAGGGCTTTCGTATGTTTTAGGGTCTTTTTTAGCAGGAGTTATGTTGAGTGAAACAGATTTTCGTCACCAAATTGAAGTCGAAGTTCGCCCCTTTAGGGATGTTTTATTAGGATTGTTTTTTATTACGATAGGAATGTTGTTAGATGTATCCACATGGTATCACACCTGGGTATGGATTTTGCTGCTTGTTATGGCTCTTGTTTTTTGTAAAACAGTATTGATTATTATTCTCTGCCGTGTTGCCGGTGATGATTATTTTATTTCATGTCGTACAGGTTTAATTTTGGCTCAAGGTGGTGAATTCGGATTTGCTATTCTTACTTTCGTTTTGTCAAAAGACTTATTGTCGCCAGATTACGGTCAGGTTGTGCTCGCAGCATTATGGATCAGTATCGCTATTTCACCTTTATTGATTCGATATAATAAAATTATTGCTAATTTTTTCTTTCCAACTATTTCACAAATTAATGAAGCACTTGTTCAACAAGAAATTATTGGGTTGTCTCATGATTTAAACGATCACATAATTCTTTGTGGTTATGGACGCGTTGGTCAACATATAGCACGATTACTTGAAATAGAAAATATCGCCTTTATCGGATTAGAATTAGATCCTATGCTCGTGCAGAATGCTAGGCTAGCAGGAAAACGAGTGACTTACGGTGATGCTTCTCATCCAGGCATGTTGACTGCAGCCGGTTTTTCTCAGGCTAAAGCGATGGTAATTAGTTTTTCAGATTTTCCCACTTCCATTAAAATTTTAAGTATTGCAAAACAACTTAAGGCATCCATTCCTATCTTAGTTCGATGTAGAGATGAGACCGAGATGGAGCAATTAAAAGAACAGGGTGCAACAAGAGTGATTGCTGAAGTATTAGAAGAAGGATTATCTCTAGCGCATCATTTAATGCAAGTCGTAAAAATTTCTGATGTGAGGATTCATTATCTCATGCAAGATTTAAGAAATCATAATTATGATTTATTACAGGGAACTCCGTCTGGTTCATTAGATGAAATATTAGATCTAGAAAAGCGAGGCCCTGAACAGTTGCGACCGGTTATACTTAAGCAAGGTGCTTATGCCATTAATCGTTGCTTAGGAGACTTAAACTTAACGCAAATCAAGGTGGCTGTAGTTGCTATTCGACAAGGCGAGTCAAAAAAATTCAAACCCAGCCCAATCATGCGACTCAACTTGGAAGATATTATTGTATTATTTGGCGATGAAATTAATTTGGAAAAAGCTGAAAAAATTATATTGGAAGGAGATTAAATTTCTTTCGATAAATATTAGATAGAAATACCAAGAAAAGTCATTAATTTATACAGATATATGCCTTTAGATAACATCATCTTTTTGATAAAATGATAATAATCTAATCAAAACCCACACGGTGCATAACTATGAGTAACCACTTACCAGTTTTGATTATTGGTGCAGGCCCTACTGGATTGATGATGGCCTGTGAATTGAAGCGTCATGATATCCCTTTTCGTATCATCGATAAAAAATCTACTCGAACTCAAGGTTCCAATGCAACGTGGGTACAGACTCGCACCTTAGAAATCTTTGATGCTATGGGCATTGCCGATCGCTTCCTTAAAATAGGCCATCAGTGTGATGCTATTAATTTGTATGCTAACGGAGAGCGATTAGTCAACATTCCATTCGATAAAATTGATTCAATTTATCCCTTTGTTTTAATGCTGTCTCAAAGCGATACGGAGAGACTCCTCAATGAACGATTAGAAGAATCAAATAATAAAGTAGAAAGAGAAGTAGAATTAATCGATGTAAAACAAACAAAGAATGGAGTTGAATCCACTGTTCGCTATTCCGATGGTCATACAGAAGGCATCACGAGTAACTGGGTTATTGCCTGTGATGGCATAAATAGTACAGTACGAAACAAATGCCAAATTACATTTCCAGGCAACGACTTACCAGAGCAATTTATGGTAGCTGATGCACAAATGAGTACTTTTTTACCCCACAACGAAATGCATGTTTTTTTCGATAAAGGTACTATTTTTCCTGACAAAGGAACTCTGTTCACAGCGTTTCCATGGGGAGAAAATAAATATCGGATTTGCGCCAATCTATATCAAGATGCACCAAGACAAAGTTTTGCTGAACATGAGGTGAGAGAAGTTGTTGCTGAGCGTACTTACGGCAATTATGTTGTAGATAGCATTTCGTGGATTTCACCGTTTTGGATACATTGCAAAATAATGGACCAGATGAGGTTAGGCCCTATTTTTTTTGCAGGAGATGCTGCGCATACTCATTCACCATTAGGTGGACAAGGTATGAATACAGGGTTACAGGACGCCCATAATCTTGCATGGAAACTTGCATTAGTTATTAAAGAAAAAGCCAATAAATCATTACTAGATAGCTATCAATTAGAACGATACCCAATTGTAAACGAAACGGTTAATCAAACAGAATTCCTGACAAATATGGCATTATTCGATAATTTATTTTTTGATAAGTTACAAAAATTCACTCAAAAAATCTCCCAGAATTCAAATCTGTCTACAGAAATTTGCACGCAGCTCACCCAATTGAGTATTCAATATAAAGAAAGCCCTGTGATAGATGCGTCTGAAATGATAAACAAACAATCGCCTCAGCCAGGTGAGCGTGCACCTAATGTTATAATGAATAATTCAAAAAAAATGTATGACTATATAAATAATACGTTACACAATGTTTTATTGTTTACAGGAAATAAGCCAACAAAAGATGATTTAACAAAGCTTAAAGAATTGCAGAAATCAATAAATATAAAATTCGCAGATCTTGTTAAGGTCAGTATTATTGCTAGTGAAGAAATAAACGATGCTGAGAATATTATTCTAGATACAGAAGGTGCTATTCATCAGCGTTATAATATAAAAGCACCTTATATTTATATTAACCGACCTGATGATTATATTGCTTATTGCTCGAAGAAATTAGATTCTGTTTCTGTGGAAAATTTTCTGCAACAATATTTGATAAGCAGCTCGTAAACAAAATTAGTTTGCGTGTGAGCTCCATAGAGTTTTTATCCATAACACCTTTCAGGATGGGTAAATGAAAAACATTAATCTTAATAGTTTATTAAAAAGAGCTAAGAAATTACCAGCACTACGTACGGCAGTAGTCCATCCAGTCACAGTAGAAGCCTTAACGGGTCTTGACGAAGCTGCAAAAGAAAAATTAATCATTCCTGTTTTAATTGGTCCTTCGCATAAAATTAAGCGTGCCGCAAAAGATGCAAAAGTTAATATTTCTTCATACGAGTTGATTCATACGGAGCATAGTCATGCCGCTGCTGAACAGGCAGTCGCGATGGCCCGTGCTGGTGAAATTGAGATGCTAATGAAAGGCAGTTTGCATACCGATGAATTTATGCATGCAGCAGTTGATAAAGTAAAAGGTTTACGTACCGCAAGGCGAATGAGTCATGTATTTGTAGCAGAAATTAAAACTTATCAAAAATTATTACTATTAACGGATTGTGCTCTAAATATTTTACCCACATTAATGTGTAAGCGTGACATCGTAAGAAATGTTATTGATTTAGCCTGTGCATTAGGAATTAAAATGCCCAAAGTGGCTATTCTTTCTGCCATTGAAACGATTGATGATAAATTGCAATCCACCATCGATGCAGCAGCACTATGCAAAATGGTAGATCGAGGCCAAATTACTGATGCAATTTTAGATGGCCCATTAGCTTTAGATAATGCTATTTCTGCTCGTGCTGCAAAGACTAAACTTATTATTTCAGAAGTGGCAGGAAATGCTGACATCCTACTCGCTCCGGATTTAGAAGCAGGTAATATGCTAGCTAAACAATTACAATATTTAGGTAATGCAAGGCTTGCAGGCATAGTTCTGGGAGCACGTTGTCCAATGGTGTTAACCAGTCGAGCTGATGAAGCGAATGCTAGATTAATTTCATGTGCCTTAGGGTGTTTATACCGTAATTTTTTGATAGAGAAACAATTGAAATGCAAGAAGTCATCTTAGTTTTAAATATAGGATCTGCTAGTATAAAATTTTCCTTATATTCGGTACCGTTATTGCAGTCATTATTTTCTGGGCATGTTGATATCTCCACTTCGGATTTAACTATCACTATTAAAGATGATAAACAAAAAACTATTTACCAAGAAACCATTGCTGAAGAAAATTATCAACGCCAACAAGAACATGCTTTAAAATTAGTATTCGAATGGCTTCATCAGCAGGCAAGTTTTTTATTAGTGCAAGCAGTCGGGCATCGCGTAGTCCATGGCGGAGAAAAATTTTCATCTCCTAAAAGAATTGATAAAAAAGTTATTTTAGAATTAAAAAAATTAATTCCTCTTGCACCTCTTCATCAACCTTATAATATTGCAGGTATTAAAGCAGTTTTAAAAAGCCGCGCTAATTTATTTCAAGTGGCATGCTTTGATACAGCTTTTCACGCACAAGAATCGAGTGTCGCACGATGTTATGCATTGCCTGAGAACATTTCTCCTTTAGCAATAAAGAGTTATGGTTTTCACGGTCTGTCTTATCAATACATCACTGAAATTTTACCAAAAGAAATTGCTCACCAAAAAAATATCATTGCACACCTTGGTAATGGAGCAAGTCTTTGTGCGACAGAAAATAAAAAAAGTGTGGCAACCACGATGGGATTTACGGCTCTGGATGGTTTGCCGATGGGGACTCGTTGCGGTAGTGTAGATCCTGGTGTTATTTTATATTTATTATCAATTGGCATGAATCTAAAAGATATCACCGAGTTATTATATAATCAGAGCGGACTGCTAGGTGTATCTGGTATTAGTTCCGATATGCGAGTGTTATTAAATTCAAAAGAGCCAACTGCCAAAAAAGCGATAGAATTATTTGTTTATCGAACTGCTAGAGAAATAGGTTCTTTAATAGCTGCACTAGAGGGCTTAGATAATTTAATTTTTACGGCAGGCATAGGAGAAAACTCCGCAAGCATCCGTCAACTCATTTGCGAGAAACTCGCCTGGTTAAATATAAAAATATCTTTAGAAGATAATTTGAAGAATACTAAAAATATTTCCGCTAAAGAAAGTGCCATTAAAATCTGGGTAATTCCAACGAACGAAGAAAAGGTCATTGCAGAGCTGACATTAAACTTATGGCGTACTCATTTAAAAATAAAGTAATTCAGTTTCATGTCTTTAGAAAAAAAAGCATACCTATGACTGCAACTGCCATACATACGAATGTTAACCAAACAAATATGTTAGATAGCAATCCATTTTTGTATTTGCCCATAATACTTTCGTTTCTTCCTATCAAAGCAATAATAAAAATTAAAGGAACTGCCACTATGCCGTTAATGACAGCAGCATAGACTAAAAGTTTGATAGGATCAACGCCAATAAAATTGATAAACAAACCAGTAAGAGTAGATAAAATAATTACACTGTAAAACCCACGGGCTTTATTAAATTTTTTATTCAATCCTACTTTCCAATTGAGTGCTTCACCAAAAACATAAGCAGAAGAACCTGCTAAAACAGGAACTGCAATTAGCCCAAGACCAATAATTCCAATTGAAAATATCACTTTTGCAAGATAGCCCGCATGAGAAAAAGTATGTACGAGTGGTTCTAATGCCTTAGCCGCATCGGCTGAAGTTTTAATATCGGTTATTCCATTTTCATGTAATACCGTTGCCGCAACCACGATAATAGACCATGTTGCAATTTCTGAAATTAACATTCCTATAAAATTATCTATTCTTAAATTTCGCATATATTTAGGCGTTATTTTGTATTTCCCGTTTATTTTAGGAATATGATTTATTTTTTCTTCTTCTACTTCTTGAGCTGCTTGCCAAAAAAATAAATAAGGAGAGATGGTAGTGCCCAATACACCAATAATAATAAATAAAAATTGAAAAGTTAACTCAATGTGTGGCACGAATGTAGCCTTCATAATGACTAACCAAGGTGCATTCACAATGATAAGAGTGAGAGGGTATGACAATAAGGAGAGACATAACCATTTAAGAAATCTCGCATACTTTTTATATCCCACAAATATTTCAAGCATCAACGTTAAGACAGTAAAAAGTAGCATGAAGATATTAAAATTAAGCGGAATAATAAGATTTGCAGCAGCTGCCATTGCACCAATATCTGCACCTATATTAATAATATTAGCAATTAGTAAAAGTGCGACGACAAAGAACAAAATTTTATTATTAAAATGTTTCTTAATAACCCATGTTAATCCATGTCCATTCACGGCGCCTATACGTGCGCAAGATTCTTGAATAGCTGTTTGTAGAGGTAACATAAATAGTGCAGTCCATAATTGCCCATAACCGAACTGCGCCCCAGTTTGTGAATAGGTGGCAATCCCGGAAGGATCATCATCTGCTGCCCCTGTGATGACTCCTGGGCCAATCATTCGAAAAAACTTTTTTAAAAATTTCATATTCATCCTTGAGAAAGATTTACTACCTGCATAATCCCAAATTTACTATCAAATGACTAGATGGATTTTACAGCATATATAAATTAAATTAGAAATTAAGAACCATTATGTGTTCGGTCGGTTATGTAAAACCGTAAGCGTTCAGGTACTTTTT